>CAZFPT010000001.1:0-74132 GCA_964521005.1 uncultured Planctomycetaceae bacterium
CCCTGGGCTGATCGTCCATCTCGCTCCAGGTCAGCAGTGCCTCCTGGTCGGCTGAGCCGCCCTCGGCGAAGCCCTGTCCCGCCCATCGCCATGATCCGTTGGCGTCGCGGGCGTAGAGGTCCAGCCCCGCCCATCGCAGGAGCGTCTCGCCGCGGGGGACGCCGTTCAGCTCGGTCAGCCGCCAGCGCGCCCACAGCCGAGGGGAGTCGCTGCGGAACCGCACGCAGAAGCCTGCCGACGTAAACGCCTTGCTCCAGAGCTCGGGGCGAAGGTGTTCTTTGGCGCGGTCGGGCAGCCGTTGGGCGAATCGGGAGGTGTCCGCGAAGGCCTTGCCCTCCACGCCGAAGGTCAGGGCGTCATACCAGTGTGCGGTTTCTATGGTCTGTGGGGCGTCGGCCAACGTCAGGCTCCTTGGGGTGCAGGTTCTCTCGGGCTCCTGGTCTACTGTAGGTCTTCGGCGACGAAAGGTCCATGGGCTGCACTTGCCAGCGACAACCCCAGCCGTCATAATGCCCGGACGATGGCAACCGAGGTCATACAGGTCGACGCGACGAACCTCCATGAGGTCGCTCTGCAAGCTGCCGAGGCGCTGCAGGCCGGCCGACTGGTGGGGTTTCCTACCGAGACGGTGTACGGCATTGCCGTGCTGGCGTCGGACGCCGGTGCGCTGGGGCGTCTTCGGGAGCTGAAAGATCGTCCCGAGAATCCCTTCTCGCTGCACATCGGGGAGTTGGATCAGCTGACGCGCTATCTTACGGAGGTTCCGGACACGGCAGGGCGGCTGATCCGGTCCACCTGGCCGGGCCCGGTTACCTGCCTGCTGCCCACCGGTGGGAAGCTGACCGATGAGTCGCTCCAGTCGGCGGGCCTGCATGAGGTCCTGGCACCGGGGGGCATTCTCGGGGTGCGTTTCCCGGACCACCCGACCGCGCGTGCCATGCTGTCGGCCCTCGACGGACCCGTCGTCGCCCCCAGCGCGAACCGCAAGGGCGAGCCCTCGCCGAGGTCGGCCGACGACGTACTGCGTTCGCTGGACGGCCAGGTCGACCTGCTGCTGGACGCCGGGCCGACCGCGGGAATCGACAGCACCATCGTCCTCTTCGAGACGGACGGATCCTGGAAAATCGTTCGGGAGGGGATTTACTCCCACGATCATATTGCCGAGGCGATGCGATTCCGCGTGGCGTTCGTCTGCACGGGCAACACCTGTCGAAGCCCGATGGCGGAGGGAATCGCCCGGGCCCTTCTGACCGAGCGGATGGGGTGTGCGGCCGGTGAGTTGGCGGATCGCGGCGTGGAGGTGATCTCGGCCGGCGTGTTCGCGGGCGAAGGCGCCCCCCCGACGCCCGAGGCCGTCACGGCCGCGGAAGAGTGGGGCGTGGATATCGGGTCACATCGGAGTCGACAAGCGACGCCGGAATTGTTACAGTCATGTGATCTGGTTTTCTGCATGACGGGCTCTCATGTCGAGCAGGTTCGCCGGATGATTCCTTCGGGGTCCGACGGTGTTGTGCCCCTGTTGGACGCGGGTGACGTAACCGACCCGATTGGCGGTGGGTTGGACGTCTACAGGGAAACCGCCCGGCAGATCGCACGGGCGATTCGTACACGTATGGATGAAGGATTGCTATGAAGATTGCCGTGGCAGCCGATCATCGCGGGCATGCGGTCAAGGAAAAGACCTGCGTGCTGCTCAACGAGATGGGGCACGAGGTGCTCGATCTCGGTACCAATTCCGGCCAGAGCTGCGACTATCCGGACGTGGCGTATCCGGCGTCCAAGGCCGTCGCCGACGGGCTGGTCGATCGGGGCATTCTCATCTGCGGAAGCGGGATCGGGATGGATATCTGCGCGAACAAGGTCCACGGCGTGCGAGCGGCGCTCTGCCACGACGAACTGACCGCCCAGATGTCACGACGGCACAATAACGCCAACATCCTCTGCCTGGCCAGCGACGTCCTGGGCGAGGAGCTGATCCGCCGTATCGTTTCCGGCTGGCTGGACACCGAGTTCGAAGGTGGAGGCCGACACGAGCGACGCGTCGCCAAGGTCGCCTGGATCGAGCAGGGCAAGGACCCCGGCGATTACAAGGACTGAACCGCCCCCCACCCGTTGCCGATTTGACCTCTCCCGCCCCGTGGCGCGAACGAATGCGGGCCTCGTGCGTCCAATACTCTGCGCCATGGGAAAAACCCCCGACCGCGACTTGCGGGATCTCCCTCAAGGTTCCGATAGAGAGTGTGGAACCTGAAGGGTCTCTGCGGTGTTTAATCGATTGGGACTATGGTGAATCGAGCGATGTCAACCTGCAGGAGGGCTTGGCTGGCGGTCTGGCTGCTGGCAGGACTGCTCTGCGCGCCGGGTGCATCGTTCGGCCAGGTCGTTCCCGCCCCCGCCCTGACCAAGGCGGAGGCCACCGAGCTCAGCATCTGGCTGACCCAACTGGGGGATAAAGACCGATCCGCGAAGACCCGCCTGGAAGCGGCGGCCGGCCTGCTCACGCGGGACTATCCCCAGGCGATCGCCGCCCTGCGGGATTTTCTCAAAGACGCCGATAACCGCCCCGCGCAGATCGCCGTTGCCGAGGCCATCGCTCGCCAGAACGGAGGCCGGAAGGAGTTCATCCCGCCTCTGATGGAGATGCTCACCGGTTCCGAGGCATCGGTTCGGCCGCACGCGGCCCGCGCGCTGGCGACGTACTCCAACCACGGTGTCACGAAGAATCTCATCAAGATTGCTCTGGACGACCAGGCCGAGACGCCCGTCCGCGTCGCGACCATCACCGCCCTGCAGAACCTGCTGGACAAGAGCGCCGTCGACGCGCTGGTGCAACTGCTGGACGACGAGAACGCAACCGTTCGCTCCGCTGCCCTCAAGGCGCTGGAGGGGCTCACGAACATCAGCGCTTTCGGCAACGACGCCGACCGCTGGAAGCAATGGTGGGCCCGGAACAAGAACAAACCCCGCACCGTGTGGTTGGCGGACCTGGCCAACAGCCTGGCCGTCAGCAAGTCCACGCTGGAGGCCGAGAACATTCGCCTGCGCGAGCGGTTGGCCGATGCGATGGGCGACCTGTACACCGCCACGTCCCGCGGGCAGCGCGACGCGCTGCTGGTGGAACTCATGAAGGACTCGATCCTTTCGGTGCGTCTGGCGGCGATGGGCCTGGTCGAGCGGCAGATCGCCGCCGGCGAGACAATCTCCGAGGCGCTGCGCCAGGAGGTCCGCAAGGAGCTCAGCCGAAAGGAGCCCGCCAGCCGGGGCGCATCGGCGCTGCTCGTGGCGAGCCTGGGTGACGACAAGAGCATCCCCCCGCTGCTGGATCGTTTGGAGGTCGAGAAGAGCTCTCCGGTTCGCCGGGCACTGCACAAAGCCGTCGGGCAGCTCCGGGTCACCGATGCGGTGCCTTTGCTGATCGGCGACATCGAGAGCACCGATGGCCGACTGACTGCCTCCGCCGCCGCCGCCCTGGGACGCATCGTGCAGGCGAACGACCTCAGCGAGAAGCTCCGGTCGGCCGCCCGTGACGCGCTGCTGAAACGGTACGCCAAGGTCACCGCCTCGGACAACGACGTCGAGACCCGCACCTCGCTGCTGGTGGCGATGGGGACTCTCGGCGACAAGGCGTTCCTGGACGCCCTCAAGAGCGGGCTGAAGGACGAATCCACGCGCGTGCGTCTGGCGGCGGTCAATGGGCTGATGAAGCTGGGCAGCGAAGAGACCGCCCGGGCGATCAGGCCGCTGCTGAAGGACAAGGACCGCGGGATCCGCCAGGCAAGCCTCGTGGCGCTGGGGCGCCTGGGGGGCGGGGACTATCTCAAGGACGTCTTCGCCCTGACCGACCCGAAGTCCGAGGCCGAGTCGGCCGTCCGCCGACAGGCGTGGGATGTGTCGATGGAACTGCTGAAGTCGGCTTCGGCCGGGACGATGGGCGAGATCGTGACCGAGCTGGACAAACGCACCGACTCGCCGGCCGAGCGGATCCGGGTGATGGAGATGTACGTCGCCACGCTGAAGAAGGCCAAGAGCGACCGCCTGCCCGACGCCCAGCGAGCGCTGGGGCTGACGCTGGTCGACGCGAAACGGCCGGCCGAGGGTGCCCCCAAGCTCAAGGAGGCGATGGGGTACTACCGCGATGCCAACAGCCCGCTGGTCGAGACGGTCTGGCTGGAATGGGTGACGGCCCAGTTGGCCGCCAACGACACCTCGGCGATCCAGGCGATCAGCGAACAGAAGAGTCAGCAGCAGTACGGCAAGGCGATGGAACTGTTCCGCAAGCGTCTCAACGCGCTGACTGCCGAGGAGAACTGGTCGACCGCTATCCTGCTCACCGAGCAGGCGCTTCGCCAACTGAAGTCCCGCCTCGACGATACACAGCGCGAGGCGCTGCAGGCGATGCTCAGCGAAGCCCGCAAGAGTCTCCTCGCCGCCGATCACAAGCGTGTGGCCAGGTTGGTCTCGCAGCTGACCTCGTCGGACGCCTCCGTGCGGAAGTCCGCCCACGACGGCCTGACGGGCATGGGGGGGCGTGCAATCGCGCCGGTGCTCGATCAACTCGATGCACTGCTCCAGGCCACCGAGCCCAACGCCAAACTGGAGCGGGAACTTCTCAACGTGTTGCGCCAGATCGCGCCGGAACTGACCGGCTACGACGCCAGTGACCCCCTCAAGACGCGCCGCGAGGTCATTCAGGGCTGGCGCAAAACACTCTGACCGCTCCGGGGTTGGACGGTCTCTGCGGCCCTGTCTCCCGAAGTCTGCTTGACGTCACCGTTGTGGTGGGCGAATCTATGGGTCGATCCGGTGGCGATGCGCCGCGTGGGCCGGGTTGTCTTTCCTCCGGGCGGGTTGTTCGGCGCTGTCCCGCACAGACGTAGAGAGGTGATCCATGGAACACCGTATTCTGACGATGCTCGTACTGGTCGGTCTGCTGTTGGTTTCCGGGGGATGCGGCGAGGCGGGCAAGACTCCCGCCGACGGCGAGGGGAACGGAACCGTCGGCTTGGGAGGGGCGAAGCATGAGCGCCTGGAGTCGGCCGAGAGCGCCGGCAACCGGGGCGATCGCTCTGCCGTTCCCGCCCTGATCGAGATGCTCGACGAGGACGATTCCGACCTCCGCCACGCAGCTGCCGAGGCATTGGGGAAGATCGGCGACCGTCGCGCCGTGCCGGCGCTGATTGCCACCCTGCGCGACCGTGACGCCTTCGTGCGTCGCCAGGCGGCGATGTCGCTGGGCTACATTGCCGATCCGTCCGCCGATGCAGCCTTGGCGCTGGCGGTGCAGGACGAACACGGCCAGGTCGCCCGCGCCGCCGGGGAGTCGTTAAGCAAGATCGGCGACCAGGCCGTCGACGAACTTACGGAACTCACCCGGCATCGCTCGGGGCAGGTGCGCCTCATCGCCGCAGAGAACCTCGGACGAATCGGCAGCGACCGGGCCGTCGAACCGTTGATCGCGTGCTTTACGGACAGGAACGCGGATGTCCGCGACGCCGCCGCCCGAAGTCTCGCGAGGCTGGATGGCCGAGCTTTGCGCCAACGTCTGATCGACCTGCTGGGCGCCGACCACTGGCAAATCCGCGCGGCCGCTGCCCGCACGCTGGGATTCTGTCAGGCGAGCTTGGCGATCGATCCGCTGACCGGGCTGCTGGGAGACCCGCGCGCGGAGGTCCGCTGGGCGTCGGCCGACGCATTGGCCCGGATGGGACGAAGTGCGATCGGCCCGCTCGTGAAGAAGCTCTCAGCCGATTCTGCCGACACGCGCAGTCAAGCCGCCATGGCCCTGGGCCGCATCGGCGATTCCCGGGCCGTGAAACCGTTGATCGATGCGCTGGACGATGACCAACCCGCCGTCGCCACCGCAGCCGCCGATGCCCTGGGACGCATCGGGAACGCCAAGGCGATCGACCCGCTGATCAAGTCGCTTGGCGATGAGCGGGCAACGGTTCGTAACGCATCGGCCGGGGCGCTGCGGGTGATCGGTTCGCCGGCGGTGGACGCGTTGATCGATGCACTGGACGCCCGGAATTCTCACGCGCGCATCCTGGCTGCTCGTACACTGGGCGAGCTGGGCCCTCAGCGGGCTCTCAAGCCTCTGGGCAAGACGCTGGAGGATGAGGTGCCCGCCGTTCGCATCGCCGCTGCCGAGGCGTTGGGAGAGATCGGCCACAAGGACGGCCTCTGGCCGCTGCTGGAGGCCGCCGATGACGACGATCCCTCCGTACGGCAGGCGGTCGCCAAAGCCGCCGAGAAGATCCGCGACGCCAATAAGTAGGCCTCTCCCGGCGGGGGCGCCCTCGGCAACGACGTCGGCGCCGCTGTGAGGATTGTGCAGGGCTTTGACAAACCCGTCGCGCCCGGGGAGAATGGCCGCCTGCTTTTTCAACGAGGAGAGAGATGGCGACGTATTGCATTGGAATTGACCTGGGCGGGACCGCGATCAAGCTGGGCCTGCTCGACGATAACCAGACCCCCACCGACACGATCGAGCTTCCCACCCCGACCGAAGGCGCCGACGCGGTGATCGACACGATGGTGCGTGGTGCCCGCCGGGCGATGAGCGACGCCGGCGTGAGCCCGGCCGACGTGCTGGGTGTGGGGATCGGTTCGCCCGGCCCGCTGAGCATCACCGAGGGGACCATCCACGCCCTGCCCAACATTCCGGGCATGGACGGCTGTCCGCTGCGCGACCGGGTGGCTGCGGGCATCGAGCTGCCTGCCGTTCTGGAGAACGACGCCAACGCCGCCGCGTACGGCGAGTATCTCGTCGGGGCCGGCCAGGCGTCGGCGAACATGGTCATGCTCACGCTGGGAACCGGCGTGGGAAGCGGGATCATCATCAACGGGCGGATCGTTCACGGCAGCCATGAGATCGGCGGCGAGCTGGGCCATATGATCGTCGATCCCGGCGGGCAACGCTGTGGCTGCGGGCAGGCGGGCTGTCTCGAACAGTACGCCTCGGCGACCTACATCGCCCGATACGCCGAGAAAACACTCAGCGAGACGCAGCGCGGCAGCTCATTGGCCGACGTGCTTGCCACCAACGGCGAGCTGACCACCAAGGACATCAACGAGCACCGCAAAGCGGGCGACGACTTCGCCGCGGAGGTCTGGGAT
The DNA here is from genome assembly GCA_964521005.1 of uncultured Planctomycetaceae bacterium. GTDB lineage: Bacteria > Planctomycetota > Phycisphaerae > SM23-33 > SM23-33 > CAZFPT01. The sequence continues at coordinate 7,117 of CAZFPT010000001.1, forward strand.
CGCGGGTTGTACTACCTGGCGGTGGGGTGCGTGAGCATCTGCCGGATTTTCGATCCGGACCAGATCGTATTGGCCGGAGGACTGGTCAACGCCGGGGAAGACCTGATGGCCCCGTTGCGCGAGCACTTCGCCCGCGAGCACTGGACACTCACCGAACCCCGGACCGAATTGGCCATCGCGACGCTCGGCAGCGACGCCGGAATGATCGGGGCCGCCGGTGTGGCGTGGTCGGCGTTCGGCCCCGAAGCCAACGGAAGCATTCCCACCAGCAACGACGCATAGCGCCGGTCGACCACTCTCGGCTGCGGAGACAACCATGAAGCACTACTACCCGAATTTCGATGAATTCCGCGAGCTGGCGACGCGGGGCAACACCGTGCCCGTGTACCGTCAACTGCTGGCCGACACGCTCACGCCGGTGACCGCTTACCAGCGCCTGGCCATGCCGGCCGGCTTTGCCCCGGCGAAGTACGCCTTCCTCCTGGAGAGCGTCGTCGGCGGCGAGCGGATGGCAAGGTTCTCTTTCGTCGGCTGCGACCCCGACGTGGTATATACCGCCCGTCGGAACGAGTTGACCGTGCAGGTCGGCCGCCAGGAGCCGGACGTCCTGGAGACCTCCGACCCGCTGGCGGAGATCCAGAAGGCGCTGGATGCCCATCAGCCGGTGCATCTGCCGGACCTGCCGCGATTCACCGGCGGCGTCGTCGGCTACGCCGGGTACGACATGGCTCGCTACTACGAGGACATCGGCGAAGGTCCCGTCGACGACCGTCACCTGCCGGACATCTGCTTCGGGCTGTATCGGACGATGGTGATTTTCGACCATGTCTCCAAGACGATCAAAGTCGTCGCCAACGCCCACATCGAGAAGGACCCGGGCGAGGCGTACAACGACGCGGTCAACGCCATCGAGCGAACCATCGGGCGTCTCCGCGAGGGCGGGGGGTATCCGGTCAGCGAGATCAACCTCCAGGGCCTGCCGCAGAAGGCGTTCCGCAGCAACATGACGCGGGAGGAGTACTGCCGCATCGTCGAAGGCTGCAAGGAGTACATCAGTGCCGGCGACATCTTCCAGGTGGTCACCTCCCAGCGGCTGGACGTGGAAACGTCGGCCAGTCCGTTCAACATCTACCGTGCATTGCGGGTGGTGAACCCCTCGCCGTTCATGTTCCTGCTGAGCATGCCCGAGGTGACGCTGGTGGGCAGCTCGCCGGAGATTCTCTGCCGCGTGGAGAACGGCGTGGTCACGAACCGTCCGTTGGCGGGAACCCGGCCGCGGGGTGAGACGGAGGAGGAGGATCTCGCCATGGAGAAAGAGCTCCTGGAAGATCCCAAGGAGCGGGCCGAGCACATCATGCTGGTGGACCTCGCGCGAAACGACGTGGGCAGGGTCGCCGAGCCGAACACCATCGAGCTGGCGGACGTGATGACGGTCGAACGCTACAGCCACGTGATGCACATCGTCTCGAATGTCGAAGGCAAACTGGCCGAGGGCAAGAACGCCTTCGACGCGCTGAAGGCGGCCTTGCCGGTGGGTACGGTCAGCGGCGCGCCGAAGATCCGCGCCATGGAGATCATTGACGAGTTCGAGCCCACCCGCCGCGGGCCCTATGCCGGTGGCGTGGGATACGTGGATTTCGGCGGCAACATGGATACCTGCATCGCGCTGCGGACGATGGTGGTTTCCAACGGGAAGGTCTACCTGCAGGCGGGGGCGGGCATCGTGGCCGATTCCGTGCCGGAGAACGAGTACCAGGAAACCATCAACAAGGCCCGTGCGCTGCTCAAGGCCGTCGAGGTCGCCGAGGCCGGGCTGGAGCACTGAGCGACCGCCGGGGGCGGGGCGTTACGCGGTTGTTTCGGTGGAGCGTCGGCTTCGCCATGCGGCGAGGCCTTCGATCAGCGCGATCGCGAGGATCATTCCCGCGATGTTCGCCAGCCAATCGGTGATGGCGGCCGACCGGCCCACGAGGGGCTGGGTGAGTTCGTCGATCGCGCCGTAGATGGGGATCACGTGCAGGACGGTCACCATGCGTCGGTATCGCCTCCAGCGGCGTGCGATCATCATCAGCACGAAGACCGCCGTCAGACCGAAGTAGCCCACCAGGTGAAGCAAGACGTCCGAGGGGCGGAACTCCATGTCCCTCAGCACGCGATTGATGGGGACGTGCGTGGCCGTGAATGCGGCGATCCAGACGACGGGGCAGAGTACGGTCATCACTCGGGCGGAGCGTGGCAGGGGGGCTGGTTCCATCATTCCGCCGAGTGGATGTCCACCGCCGAGGCGTCGGTCGAGCTGTATCGGCCGGCGGTGTCGAAATGGGCCGATGGGGCGGGACGCGATTCCGGCATGGCCGCCGGGTAGGTGGTTGGCGCGGTGCGTGCGTGCGTGACGGCCGACGCGGGTTCGGTGCCTGATTGGACGCCGAGCGGCTGGGAGGCCTCGTCGCGGCCGTCGCTCGATGGGGCCGAGAGGAACTCGTCGGCCAACGCGGCGTAATCGGCGGCCCCGTGGCAGGAGGGGTCGTACTGGAAGATCGTGGTCCCGTAGGATGGGCACTCGGCGAGCTTGACGTTGCGGCGAATGACGGTCTGGAAGACGCGGGCCGACGCCCACGGGACATCCTGGTCGCGGGACTGACGGATGAAGTCCTCCAGGTCGTCGCGGACTTCGCCCGCCAGCCGCGTGTTGGATTCATACATGCAGAGAATCACGCCCGAAACTCTCAGCGACGGATTGATGCGACGCTGCACGAGCGAGACGGTCTCCAGCAGCTTTCCGAGCCCCTGCAAAGCGAGGAAGTGGGGCTGAAGCGGGATGATCACCTCATCGGCGGCCGCCAGTGCGTTGAGCGTAAGAAGCCCGAGGCTGGGCGGACAGTCCATCAGGATGCAGGACGCATCGAGGTCGGCTTCGTCGATGCGATCACGCAGGATCTGCTCGCGTCCGACGGTGGCGGCGAGTTCGACTTCCGCCCCGGCCAGGTCAATCGACGACGGCAGCACGGTCAGTCGGTCGGCCGGCGTGATGGCTGCCTTCCGCAGCGGCATGTCCGCCACCAGCACGTCGTAAAGGCTGGGTTGATCAACCGTGGGCTCGATCCCGAAGTGCAGCGTCAGGTGGGCCTGCGGATCCATGTCGATCAGGCAGACTTCCTGCCGGCGGTCGGCCAACGCCTGCCCGAGATTCGCCACGGTCGTGGTCTTGCCGACCCCGCCTTTCTGGTTGATCATCGCGATGGTTCTCACGAGGTGCATTATACGGCCTGCCCGCGTGACCACAACCCCCGCCCGGATCGCCGGAGGCGCGATCCCCATCGAGGCGCAAAGAACACGGCGGCGATCGGAATCGATCGCCGCCGTGGGTGTGACAGTCGATCGGCAGGGCAGCGCCCCGCCGAGGTCAGCCGAACACTACTTCTTCTTGGACGACTTGCGGGTCGCTTTCTTGGCGGCCTTCTTCGTCGTCTTGCCAGCCTTCTTGGTGGACTTCTTCGCGCGCTTCTTGGTTTTCTTCGCCGCCTTCTTTGTGGCCTTCTTCGCGCGCTTCGTCGTCTTCTTCGCGCGCTTCGCGGTCTTCTTGGCAGCCTTCTTCGTTGTCTTGCGAGCCTTCTTGGCCGCCTTCTTGGTGGACTTCTTCGCTCGCTTGGCAGTCTTCTTCGCGCGCTTCGCGGTCTTCTTGGCCGCCTTCTTCGTGGTCTTCTTCGCGCGCTTCGCGGTCTTCTTGGTAGCCTTCTTCGTGGCCTTCTTCACGCGCTTTGCTGCCTTCTTGGCGCGACTGACCGACTTCTTCGCCGCCTTCTTCGTCGTCTTCTTCGCGCGCTTCGCGGTCTTCTTGGCCGCCTTCTTCGCCGTCTTCTTCTTTGCTGTCTTTTTGGCCATGCCTCTTTCACCACCTTCCACTTGAGTCTGAACGAAATGTTCGGAGATATGTCCCCGATGCTTGTACCGTAGCGAGTGGTTCATGTGCAAGTATTTACACATGCCTTTCGATCTTAGTATTCGTCATAACGGGGATCATTCATTGAGGCTTTTCCACAAAGAGATGCGCACTTTCGGATTCGAAGCCATCGAAAACGCTTCGCCCGGCACGCTCGCCGGAGCGCCCGGCCGTCCCGGCGGCGTGCGAATGCGCCCGGCGAATGCGTCGCGCGGCGCGATCCCAATCGATCCGCAACGAGCAATTCCATCGCACCCCCGGCCGATAGTATACTGAGATGTTCGCAGACGACCTGACGCTCCAGACACGAGGTGAAAACGGATGAAGAAGTTCCTGTCCCTGGCGATGGTGGCGACGCTGCTGGCGGGCTGCCCGGTCCCCCAGCCGCAAAACACGCCCAACCAGCACTGGCACGAGATGGACCCCGCGACGGGCAAGGGGTTCTACATCTACGTTCCCAGCAGCTACTCCGACGACAAGCCCGCGCCGCTGATTGTCAGCTGTCACGGAACGCCGCCGTACGACGTGGCGAACCATCACATCCGCGAGTGGAAAATGCTCGCCGAGGAGAACGGCTGCATCGCCGTCGCCCCGGAGCTGATCGGAACCGACGGCGTGCTCGGCGACGGGCCGCTGGTGGGAATGATCGCCAACGAGCGGCGCATCATGAGCATCATCTCCCTGCTGGGCTACCGCTACAACATCGACCGTGCGAACGTGATGATCACCGGTTTCTCCGGCGGCGGGTTCCCCACCTATTGGGTGGGCATGCGCCATCCGGAGGTGTTCTCCACGATCGTCGCGCGGAACTGCAACTTCAACAAGTGGAACCTTCACGGCTGGTACCCGGACGAGGCGATCGGCATGAACGTGCTGGTCTACTACGGGCAGAACGACCCGGCCACCATCATCGCCCAGTCCGAGCGGGCGGTGACTTACCTCCGCAAGCAGGGTGTCGCCGTCGAGAAGCGCGTGGTCCCGGGCAAGGGACACCAGCGCGTCCCGAGCATCGCGATGAAGTTCTTCCGCGACAACTGGAAGCCCGCCAAACCGTCCCTGCCTATCGGCGAGGATACCGGCACGGTGGCCGTCAGCGACTGAGCAACACCGGGCAGACTTCTCTGCCATGGAGCATCGGTCGGGGCGTGAGATCGCCGACGGCTGCGCACACAAACGCCCGCACCATGAGGATGATCCTCACGGTGCGGGCGATTCGTTTTGCGCGACGGCCGAGACGGGGGAAAAGCCCGCCGCCAGGTCCGTGTCTGTTCGCGGGGCTGCGTGTTACGGCAGCAGCATGAACATGAAGACGAAGGCGAAAATGCCGACCGTCTCGGCGATGCCCATGGCGATCAGCGTGTTCGTGAAGGGCTTGCCCTCGGCTTCGGACATGGCCCGCACACCGCCGGCACCGATCTGCCCCTGCATCCAGGCGCTGAACAGCTCGCCCAGACCGGCGGCCAGGCCGATCACGAACAGCGCCCCGCCGTTGGCGGCGACGTACTCGGCATTACCCAGTGCGGGCAGGATCACCAGCAGCGAGACCAGCAGGCCGTAAATCGTCTGGCTGAGGGGCATGCCCAGCAGGACGATGTACTTGAAGTTCATCTGTTCGCCCGCGCGGGCTTCCTTTGCCCACGCGCCGGTGGCGGCCCGTCCGGCGGCTCCGATGCCCAGCGCGCTGCCGATCGCACCGAGGCCGAGAGGCAGGGCGAATCCGATCTGACCTAACCATTCCATGTTATCGATCTCCTTCGTTTGAAGCGGTCTTCAGGGAGAAGGGGGCGTAGGGATAGCCGGCCCACTGCACTCCCGCATTCATCGAGAACTCCAGCATATTCAGTCGCACACCGTGTGCGAAAATCGCAATCAGACACAGGGCAATGTTCAGCGAGTGCGCCAGGACCAGTACCAGGATGGTAGCCGGAAGGGCCCACATCGAGGTATCGAGCATGCCGACCGCCAGGTCGTTGAATGCCGAGGCGATGTAGTAGCTCGCCAGGCCGACGGCCATCAGGCGGATGTAGCTGAGCATGTCGCCGAACGCCCCGGGGATGCCCATCAGGTTGCCCAGCACGCCCATGCCCACGCGCTTCAGCGGGTTCTTCGCCGGCGAGGTGAACAGGGCGATCAGGGCGAAGCTGCCCAGCAGGATCCACAGCGTCACCATGCCCGGGAAGAGCTGGTCTTCCGGGAAGAACATCAGCCAGACCAGCGTGAACATCCCGAAGATGAAGCCGATCCAGCCGATCTCGGCGATGCCGCGCTGATCGGGCAGAATCATGATCGCCTGCTTGAGGTGCGCCAATACCAGGTGCACGCAGCCGATGATGAAGCTGATCTGCATGATCAGGTTTCGGCCTTCCTCGGCCTGGGCTTCCGGGCGCCACCAGACGGCGATGTTCTGCCACGCGCCGCCCATCGTGGCCCAGAGGCCTCCGGCGCCCATCATCTGTCCGGGACCGACGCCGAAGGCGTTGCCGGTCAGCACGCCCCACAGCACCGTGGTCAGCGAGAAGATGACCACCAGTTGCCCGGTTTCCTTGTTGCCCGAGCGGGCGAGCTTGCCGTACGCCAGCAGGCCGATGATGGTAAAGATCAGCCCATAGCCCGCGTCGCCCACGAGCATGGCGGTGAAAATCGGCATCGCCAGCATGAAGAACGGCGACGGGTCGAACTCCCGGTAGCCGGGATTGGTCCCGAGCATGTTCAGCAGCGACTTGATCGGGCGGGCCCAGCGGGGATACCGGATGAGCGTGGGCGGCTGTTCGTCCTCTTCGGGGTCCATCACGCAGACGCCGGCGTTGACGTCGCGGGCGGCCAGGTCGTCCGAGAGGCGGTCGACCTCGGCGGCGGGCACCCATCCCTGGATGGCGTAGATGGCTTCGTGATCGATTCCGCTGCGCTCGGTTACGACGAACTCGGCGGACTGCTCGGCCTCGACGACCCGGGCACGGATGGCGTCCTTGAGGTTCGCCAGTTCGGCGAGGCGCTGGGCGTCCTGCTTCATTGCTTCGTCGATTTCGGCGGCTTCTGCCTGGATGCTCGGCCGATCGCGCTGGGGTTTCTCCAGCAGCTGCGCGTCTTCGGGGAGCTCGGGCGTCTGATCGCGATCGGTGACGACGGCGACGAGCACTTCGCCGCGGACCTCGTCGCCCTCCAGCGGCTGAACGCATTTGCCTTCGAGCTGGTCGGCCTGTTCGGCGGGCAGCTCCACGAAGTGCAGGGCGAGCCCGGCGCGTTCGATCGCATCGAGTTGGTCGATGGTGACATCGCCCCACATCCGGAGTTCTTCGATCTGGCGGTGCAGGGCGGCGAGGCGCGTGTTCCGTTCGGTGTTGGCCCGGTCGATGGACATCACCTCGGCGGCGGCGTCCTCGGGCTCGATCTCCGGGGTGTTGGAGGCGGGTTCGACGTTGTCCAGAATAACCGCGGCCCGGTTGAGCATGTCCAGCCGTTGGGAGGTCTGCTCGTCGGCGACGGCCCGGTCGGGGTTCACCGGTTCGACGTGTACCATGCCCAGCTCGCGGACGGCCTGGAGCAGGGCGTCCCGATCGCGCCGGCAGGCGGCGACGTAGACCTTCTTCATCGGGGCGATCATGCGGCACCTCCCGGGGCGGACTGGGTGTGAATGCCTTCGTCCTCGTACACCGTGCCCTCCGTCTCGGCGAGCTTGTTCTTGGCGATCTTCGCGCGGCCGACCGCGGCGGTCATCTCGTCTCCCAGGCGGATGCGGATGCGTCGGATCGCTTCGCGGGCCTCGGGAATCTTGACCTTCTCGAAGAGGTTCACCCGCTGGATGATCTTCGTCAGTTCGGCGTTGAGCAGGCGGTACTGCTCGGCGAGCACGTCGCAGCGGGCCTTCACCTCGTTGAGCTGGCGGATGTCCCGCAGGGCCTGGTCCACCCACGCCGGGGTGGCGAAGAGGCTGTAAACCGCCTCGGGGAAGTCCACCCCCTCGAAGACCGGAAGACGCACGCCCGCGACGTTCTGCTTGCTCGTGCGGACATGGTCGGGCTTGGCGAGGTTGCGGATGTTCACGCCGGAGAAGTCGGCCAGCACGGCCTGGTACTGCCGGACGGACCGGATGGCCCTGTCGCGCCGGGCATCCATCTTGCGCTGCTCGGCCTGGATTTCCCGGAGGCGCACCTGGAGCATCTGCTGTTTGAGCTTCAGCATCGGCAGGTAGCGCTCGAAACGCTGCAGCGCGTCGCGCTGTCGCTTGAGCTCCGGTCGGGTCAGTTTGATCTTCTTAGCCATTGCTGCTCAATCCCGGTGGGGAGTGCACGGTAGTTCGCTCAGGCGGACGCCTCTGCCTCGGCGGTTTCTTCGGCGGAGGCCTGGTCGTCTGCCTCGCTCTGGGACTCTTCCTCTTCGGCGGCGAGGTCCTTGGGCCAGTGCTTCTCGATGATCGATCGGCGGATGCCCGTCTCGAACGGCTCGAAACAGTCGGCGAGAATCTCCCAGCAGCGGTCCAGCGCCTCGAAGAGGGGAATGTTCACGCCGAGGTCCATGATCTGCGATTCGAACAGGTCGCCGTACTTCAGGAGCTTTCCGTCCCAGGGCGACATCTCGAAGCCCATGTCCCGCTTCTCGCGCGACTCGCGGCAACTGGCGTACAACTGCAGGCAGCCGTCCATGATCGCCCGGTGGTCGTCCCGCGTGTCGCCGTTGACCTGCTGCTTGAGACGCGAGAGCGAGCCGAACGGTTCGATTCGCCCGTTGCGGAGGTAGAACTGCCCTTCGGTGATGTATCCGGTGTTGTCGGGAACCGGGTGGGTCACGTCGTCGCCGGGCATGGTCACGCACGCCAGCAGCGTCATGGACCCGGCCCCGTCGAAGTCGACGGCCTTCTCGTATCGCCTGGCCAGCTGCGAGTAGAGGTCGCCCGGGTAGCCACGGTTGGAGGGGATCTGCTCCATCGTGATCGCGATCTCCTTGAGTGCGTCGGAGAAGGCGGTCATGTCGGTCAGCAGGCAGAGAACGCGCTTGCCCTGCAGGGCGAACTGCTCGCCGACGGCCAGGCAGAGGTCGGGGACGGTGAGGCATTCGACCGTCGGGTCGGCGGCGGTGTGCATGAACATGATGGTTCGCCCCAGCACGCCGCCTTCTTCGAAGGTTTTGCGGAACGTGAGGTAGTCGTCGTGGCGCAGCCCCATCCCGCCGAGGATGATGATGTCCGCGTCGGCCTGGAGCCCCACGCGGGCCAGCAGGGGGTTGTACGGCTCGCCGGCGACCGAGAAAATCGGCAGCTTCTGCGACTCGACCAGCGAGTTGAACACGTCGATCATCGGGATGCCCGTCTCGATCATCTGATCGGGCATGCGACGCTGGACGGGGTTGACCGGGGGGCCGCCGATTTCGACGGTTTCGGCTTCGACCTCGGGGCGGTCGTCGCGCGGGCGGGCCGAGCCATCGAACACGCGGCCGAGAAGGTCCTCGCTGAACGGGACGCGCATCGCGTGCCCGAGGAAGCGAACCTTGTCGCCCGTGGAGACGCCCTGGGTTCCGGCGAATATCTGCAGGGAGACCTGGTCGCTTTCGAGACGAATCACCTGTGCGAGCGAAGGCCCGCGGTCGGTGCTGATGATCGCCAGTTCGTCGTAGCCGATGCCCTCAGCCGTCACCGTCACGACGTTGCCGGCGATTTTCGTAATCTCGTCGTAGTACTTTCTCATGGTCGCTCGCTTCGCTCGCAATTCTGAATTTCGAAATACGAATGTAGATTCAATTCTGAATATCGAATGCTCGACTGCTCATGCCCGTGTTCGGGCCTGACCTGCTATCATTTGTCGTTCCTGCTGCAACTCCTGAATATCTTGGAGAAGATCAGGTTCAGTTCTTTTGCTTCTTTCCACAGGCTGCGGGCCTGATCGGCTTGTTGCTCCTCGGCGGTTGCAATCATCCGAAGCCAGTGTTTCGTCTCGTGGCTCTCTTTGCGGCAGATTCCGATTTTGTTCCGAAAGTCCCGTTTTGAGACCGCGTCGTTTGCTTCGCAGTAGTTGGCTCCAACGCTGGTAGCCGCCCGGACCAACTGGCTGATCAACGGCGTCGTCACCGGCGTCTTTCCGATCGTCTTGGTGAACTGGATTACGGCCATTCCGAACTGCGCCGTGCGCTCCTCAAGGTCATACACACCCGGTTCGAGCTTGGACGTATCCATTCCTTGTTCCTGTCGGCCATTCTGAATTCGGCATCCGTCATTGATTCATCATTTATCATTCGTCATTCGGATTTCAGAATCTGTCATTCCGCTGCTGCGGCCTCTTCTTTTTTCTCTTCGTCGGCCCGCACTTCGTCGCGGACATTCTGGCCCTTGTTCTCGATGAACGCGTCGATCTGCGAGAGGATCTTGTTGTACTCATCGCTGTCGGTCGGGGCGAAGTTCCAGTTCCGGAACAGGTCCTGGATGTGGAAGATCGTCCGCCGCGCGACTTCCTTGTCCTCGAAGCCGTAATCCAGCTCGATCGCCTGCCAGATCTTGGCGAACACGAATTCCTGTCGCTCGCCGGGGCAGGAGGCGTCCACTTCGTCGAAGGCATTCTGCTGCAGGTAGCAGTTGTCGAACATCTCGGCCTTGAGCATGGTCACGAAGTCTTCCAGCGTCGTTCCTTCCTCCCCGACCACCGTCATCATCTGTTTGACGTCGTTGCCGCGACGCAGCAGCGAGCGTGCCAGCTCGACGGTGTCGCTGTCGATGATGCCCTTGTACTTCGACCAGGATTCCAGCGGGTCGATGGCCGGGTAACGGCGGGCGTCGGAGCGGGCGCGCGATAGGCCGTGGAACGCACCGACCACCTTCAGCGTGCCCTGCGTGACGGGTTCTTCAAAGTTGCCGCCTGCCGGGGAGACGGTTCCGCCGATCGTGACCGACGCGAGGGTTCCGTCGTTGAGCTCGACCTGCCCGGCCCGTTCGTAGAAGCTGGCGATTCGCGATTCCAGATACGCCGGGAACGCCTCTTCGCCGGGGATTTCTTCCAGTCGCCCCGAGACTTCACGCATCGCCTGGGCCCATCGACTGGTCGAGTCGGCCAGCAGCAGGACGTTCATGCCCATCTGTCGGTAGTATTCTGCCAGCGTGACGGCCGTGTAGACCGACGCCTCGCGGGCGGCCACGGGCATCGCGGAGGTGTTGCAGATGATGATGGTCCGCTCCATGAGGCTTTTGCCGGTGCGGGGGTCTTCCAGCTCGGGGAACTCGCGGATGGTTTCCACGACTTCGCCGGCACGTTCGCCGCAGGCGGCGATGATGACCACGTCCACGTCGGCGTACCGGGCGGTGAGCTGCTGGAGGACGGTTTTTCCGGCCCCGAAGGGTCCGGGGATGCAGTAGGTCCCGCCGCGATTGATCGGGAACATCGAGTCGATGATCCGCTGACCGGTCACGAGGGGCTCGGCGGGCATCAGCCGGGTCTTGTAGACGTCGATGGCTCGCTTGACGGGCCAATCCTGCTGCATCGTGACCGGCTTCTGCTCGCCCTGCGGGTCGGAGAGGACGGCGATTTCCTTCTCGACGGTATAGCTGCCCTTCTCGACGATGGACTCGACGGTGAAGGAGCCCTTCCAGCCGAACGGGACCATGACCTTATGCTCGAAGATTCCCTCGGGCGTGGTGCCCAGCGTATCGCCGGCGCGGACGGTATCGCCTTCCTTGACGGCCGGGGTGAACTCCCACTGCGTTTCGGCGTCCAGGCCGGGCAGATAGAGGCCGGGCTTGAGGAAGTATCCCGCCTCCTCGGCCACGTTGAACAGCGGGTTCTGCAGGCCGTCGTACACCTGCCCCAGCAGGCCGGGCCCGAGTGAGACCGAGAGCATCTCTTCTTCGAACTCGACGCTGTCGCCGATTTTCAGGTCGCGCGTTTCCTCGAACACCTGCAGGTCGGCCAGGCGTCCGCGAACGCGGATGACCTCGCTGAGCAGGCGTGCGCCGTCCTCTCGGATGCAGTAGGCGGTGGCGTTCTGGACCACGCGTCCGGTGAGTTCTACGATCACCATGTTTCCGAAGATGGCTACGATTCGTCCGGTCACTTTCGGTGTCCTCTCAAAGGCTACAGGATCGCCTCATCGAGCAGATCGTCGTCCGCTTCGTTGAGGCGTTCCCATCGAATCAGCAGGGTCAGTTTGGTCGCGTAGGCAGCCAACTCGTCATCGGAGAAGGTGAACCACGCGTCGTGATCTTCAATCCAGTTCCATCGGGCCCGGTCCAGCACTTTCAGCCCGTCCAGCGGATGGGCTGCCGAGGCCCATTCATTCACCGTTGTGCGGAGATCCACGTGAAACGGTGCCAGCTCGGGAGCCACCAGATACGGCGTGGCGTCCAGGCCCAGTTCCTTCGCCCGCGCCTCGGCGAGCTGGTTTCGCAGCGCCACCTCGAAGCCGATGTACTCCCGCAGAAAGCCGGCGTGGAGCGTCTGGGCCCGTTGGGCGGCGTGACGGTAGTACGCCGTCCAGATCGCGTCGGACGCGACGCGGCGGGAGCTGTCCTCGCTGCCCTGGAGGAAATCGGGCAGGGGCTCGGTCCCGTCCATCTGCGCCTCGGAGAGCACGAGCGGCTCGGCCTGGTCGATTTCGCCCGACGCCAGCGCCTCGCGCTGCATCAGATCGTGTTCGAGCAGGAGCAGATCGATGGTCTCGCGGGCAGGGTGGTCGGCACCGAGCCATTCCAGGTACTCCGCCAGCGACAGCGGGGGAGCGATGCCCAGCTCACCCAGCGACGGCAGGGCGGTGATGGTGAAAAGGTTTTCGCCTCGCAGACCCACGGACTACTCCCCTTCGGTCTGGTTGTCGGTGTCGACGGCGTGGTCGAGCGTCTCGCGGAGCTTGGGGCTGACCATTTCGCTGAGCATCTCGACGACCGAATCGAGCGTGACTTCGACGGTCGCACCGGCGCAGGTGTACTCGAAGCCGGACTGCTTGAGCGTGCCCTTCAGATCGATCCCGATGTGCTTGCGGGTTTCCTCGACGCGCTCCTTGCCGATCTCGCTCAGGGCCCAGTCGACCAGTTGGTCGCGCAGCTCGGGTTTGACGGAAATGCGGATCTGGTCGGTTCCCTCGCGGTCGCTGTGGGCGTAGGAGGTGACCACCTCGTGGAGGACCTTGCCCAGGAAATCCACGCTGTCGAGCGTTTCCTGCGTGCCGGCCCGCACCACCGACTGCAGGGCCCGGTTGAGCGAATCCCGCAGCTTCAGGACGGTGTCCCGGGCGGCAAGGTTCAGCTCCGTCTGGGAGCGTTCGACGTACTGCCGGGCTTCCTGCTTTGCGTCGTCGACGATCTTCCGGGCCTTCTGCTCGGCGTCGGCGATGATCTTCTCGGCGTCTTTCTGAGCCTGCTGACGGAGCTGGTCGGCCTGCTTCTCGCCGGCTTCGACGCCTTCCTGCTGGAGTTTGCTTACGAACGACTGGATTGTCTCGGCCATGGGTGGGCGACTCCGTGTTTTGTGCGTCTGGAGAACGATTTCGTGTTCGTGTATCTAACGTCCGGGGCAGCGGGTTTCACGGGAAAAACGCGAATACACAGCATTGGTCTCGCTGATGCCGACGGAATGTTCATTCATTGGGGGCCGATCGTGCAGTTCCGATCGAATCGACCATCATGCCGATCAGCCCGCTGTTGTCAAGAAATCAGACTCCCCCCGAGGGGAATCTGCATCGCGTTCGGGAGCGGCAACGGCGCATCCCTACTGGGTTTTCGGATTATGGCGAGCAAAACCTTACAGGATTCCCTTGAGCTTCATTGCGTGGACCACGTGTTGGGCGATCTGGGCAAGAGAAAACGCCGAGCAATCATATACCAGGTTGAACGCCGGTTTCCGGGGAAAACGCGTTTCGTAGATCTTCTTGAGGTAATCCTTTTCGCGTTCCTCGGCCTGGATGCGCAGCCGAGCTTCGGTCTCGCTGAGTCCTTCGCGGAAGGCGATCTGCTTGACGCGCCAGTCTTCGGGCGCTTCGAGACGAACGGTCATACCGTTGGGCAGGCCGTGGGTGGCCCCGGCGCCGCCCTGGCCGACGACAATCGCCCAGCCGTCGATCGCCAGGTTCCGGATGATCTCGGAGATGCGGTTGCGCACCTCGATGCCGCTGGGAAGGCGTTCGTTCTTTCGGCCGAACGAGCGGAAAAACTCGGCGATCACGCGGGGCTTGGTGCGCCGTTGCTGTTCGAGGACCTCAATATCCAGGTTGGTTTCGGATGCGAGCTGGTCCAGCACTTCCTTGTGGTAGATCTTCCAGTGGGTCTCTTCGTCGGCCTCCTCGCTGAGAATATCCAGCAACAGCAGACCCAAAGAGAACCCCCAGCACCCGAACTCGCGGGAGATGGTGATGTAGGGCCCCGCCTGGGACTCCTCTTGCTGCTCCGGATCCGGGCGGTCCTGGAGATGTTCCGCCAGGGATACCTTGGCCATCCGACAACTCCTTCTACCAGAGGGCGAGACCCTCACGGGTCATTGTACCGTCATTCTCGACGCGTCGATCCGTCCATACGCACATTCTGGCGTTCTGGCCGCGAAAGTCCAGCCGGAAAGAACGGTTCCTCTCCGCCGGAGCCGCGGGCGCCTTCCTGCCTGATTGTCATGCAGCCGAGCGGTCTGCGGATTTGCCCGCAACACTCAGACCGATCGGCTGTCCAGCTTGCCGAAGATCATCCGTCCCGCGGAGGTCTGAATCACCGACGTGACGGTGATCATCACCTCCTGCCCGACGTAGTCGCGTCCCTGCTCAGCCACCACCATCGTTCCGTCGTCGAGGTAGCCCACGCCCTGGCCTGGCTCTTCGCCGGGCTTGATGATCTTCACGCCAAGCCCCTCGCCCGGGAGCACCACCGGCTTCAGCGCGTTGGCGAGATCGTTGATGTTGATGACTTCCACGCCCCGCAGCTGGGCGACCTTGTTGAGGTTGTAATCGTTGGTCATCACCCGCCCGTTGAGGTGCTCGCCCAGCGCCACAAGCTTGGCGTCCACCTCGGATTCGTCATCGACGGCAGAGACGTGCTTGTCGTAGATCCGCACGTCGATCTTGTCCGAGCCCTGCAGACGGTTGAGCACGTCCAGCCCGCGCCGCCCCCGGTTGCGACGCAGCTTGTTGTCCGAGTCGGCGATCGCCTGCAGCTCGGCGAGGATGAAGCGTGGAACGATGATTTCGCTTTCCAGGATCTTCGTCTCGGTGATGTCGGCGATGCGTCCGTCGATGATGACGGAGGTGTCCAGCAGGAACGGACGCGGGCCCTTGGCGTGGCGCGCGAACTCCACGTAGGGAATCACGAAGCGGAAATCGTCCTTGGTCTGCAGCACGAACGAGACGCACAAAAACACCGCAGCCGCCCCGACGAGCACCTTGGCCAGTTGCACGAGTGGGTCGTTCTCCGCCAGCCCGGCCACGGCCACGCCGATCAACGTCGTGATGTGGCCGAGAAGATAGGCGATCACCAACCCCGCCAGCATGCCGAAAAACAGGCCGCTGAGCGCCTCCAGACGCTTCCTGCGCCAGAACATGTCCACCATGACCAGCCCGAACGCCAGGATCGCGGGCACGGCAATGTACAGCGTCACGTACTGCGGGCCTTCCTCGGCTACGCGTTCGGCGTACGAGGAGGTGAAGGCGAGCACAACCAGCAGAAACAAGGCGCGGACCAGATGGATGACCATGCGGAATGTCCTTTCCCGTGCGACGGCGATAAACCCTATGGTATGAATCCGATGGGCTGACTATACCGCGCCGGGGCAGGGCGGGAAACCCCATCGCCGGCAGGCAGGTCAGAGGTTCGGAAGCACCGAGACGATCTCCTCGATCGTCGTCTGCCCGCGCAACGCAGCCAGCTTGCCGACGTCGGTCAGCGAGAGCGTCTCGGCCTGGGCGATGTACTCGTCGATCTCGCCGGCAGGGGCGCGGTTGAGAACCATCTTCCGGGTGGTCTCGTCGGGCACGAACAGCTCGAAAAGCCCGATGCGCCCCTGGTAGCCGGACTGGTGACAACTCGGGCAGCCCTCGCCCTGGGAGAGGTGGGCTTCGTCGGCGTCGGTGAGCAGCTCGCGAACCTTCGGCTCGATGAGCATCTCGCCGGTCTCGGGAAGCTCGGTGCGACACTCCGGGCAGATCGTGCGGACCAGGACCTGGGCGATCACGCAGCGCAGCGCCGTGGCCAGGAAGAACGGGTGAACGTCCAGAAACAGCATCGTCTCGATGGCCCGACTGGCGCGGGAAGCATGGGTGGTCGCCAGAACCAGGTGACCGGTGTTGGCGGCGCGGACGGCCGTCCGCGCGGTTTCGGCGTCGCGGATCTCGCCGACCATGATCACGTCCGGGTCCTGGCGCAGCAGGGCGGTGAGCATCTCGGCGAACCCCAGCCCCACACGCGGGCTGATCTGCGTCTGGCTGACTCCCTGCAGATCGTATTCGATGGGATTTTCAATGGTGCAGATCTTCCGCCCGGACCCGGCAATCAGGCGGAGCATCGAGTACATCGTCGTGGTCTTCCCGCTGCCGGTGGGCCCGGAGACGAGAATCAACCCGTTGGGACGCTCGATGATGTCGTCGATCACGTTCTCCTGATCGTCCAGCATGCCCAACTCGTCGATCTCCATCAGCCCGACGGTGCGGTCGAACACGCGGACGACCATGTCCTGGCCGTGAAGCGTGGGCACGACGCTGATGCGAAGCTCCACCTGCCGATCGCTGATTTCCGCCTTCAGGCGTCCCTCGTGAGGCTTGCGGTGCTCGGCGACGTCCATCCCGGCGATGCTCTGGACGTGCCCGATCAGGCGGCGGGCAAGGTCCGGGTCCAACTGCGTCTGGGGGTAGAGCTTTCCGTCGATGCGGAACAGGAGATCACAGCCCAGACGCTGGGCGGAGAGGTGAATGTCGCTCACGCGATGCGCGACGGCCTCCTCGACGATGTGCGTCCACTGGGCGGAGGGTTCGCCGCCGAGATCCTTGACGGCCTGGTGGTCGAGTATGGGTTCCATGGGGCGTCCTCTACCGGGGGGTGTCGGGCGCGTCGCCCTGGGCGAGCTGCCGGTGGGCGGCGTCGAGCGATTTGACCGTCGGAATCAGGTCGGGCAGCTTGACGGTGTCCAGCAGGCGACGGATCGCCGGGCGCGGGCGGGCGATGACCAGCCCGGCATTGCGCTCCTTGGCGAACTCATGCAGTGTGAACAGGGCCCCGATCCCCGAAGAGCTGAGAAACGTCACGTTCCCGAGGTCCACGACGATGCCCGTGACGGCGTCGCCCTCGCTTACCTCGCGAACCTTGTCCACCAGGCCGCCGCGTGCGCGCCACTCCATCTGTTCGGGACAGTACACCGTGTACACGCCCCCGCCATCCGATTTGACCTGCAGATCCATGGCCGTCCTTTCCGTTCCGGGCGGCCTGGCCGGTCTTCGCCGGAGACGGGCCGCCGGTAGGAAAGAGTAGAACCCCGCCCCTGGAAGATCAATACCCCTCACCAAAGATGACGAAGGCCGATGGGCATTCACGGGCACAAAAAACGCTCGGGCCCCCGCGGAGGGAACCCGAGCGCGTCCACAAAACCCTCGGTAGTTGCGCAATTGCAAGGTATCCGTCTTCGGTGGGTCGTGGACCTGTACTGAGATTATACGCTCCATGGGAACCGCGGGAAAACCGCCGACCCGATTTATGCGAAAAAATGCCCGCGATGGCAGATATCCGCCCACGCCATCACGCAAAAAGCCGGACACGTCAGCCGAGAAGAGGCCCGTAAAGTATTTTAGGAGATAAGGATACGATGGGACTCGGCCCGTGATACTCAATATACTGAGACTCATTCCTTTTTCTGAGATTTGTAATTATTCGCAACCCCTTATTGAGAAACATAGTACAATACGGCCAGCAGCGGGAATCGTTCGTGTGATGGGTCACCGTAAAGCAGACGGGGGGCAGTGATGATCCTCCTTTTCTGCTCCCGCGAGAGGCCGTCTCGGCACGCGGGTCGCTGCTTGGACGACATTCAGCATTCCGTCGATGGCGTTCGTCGTTGACGGCATGGAAGCCGGACCAGCTCTCCCCCTGGCTGGTCCGTGCCAGGCAGACTCGGCGTGCCCGGCTGGGTCTGCCGCTTTATGCGCAACGGACCGCGCCCGAATTGCGTCCATTCCGTCGAGGGTGCTACCATGTCACGCGGGGCGAGAGAGCTTTGCCCCGCTCGGGTTCCCACACGAAAGGATCGCAGCATGTCCGAAGGCGACGCGTCCCGTCCGGCGATGCAGAAACAGACCGCACACAAGGCACCCCCGCTGACGATCGTGATCTTCGGGGCCTCAGGCGACCTGACTACCCGCAAGCTCATGCCCGCCGTCTGCAGCCTTTTCTGCGAGGGAATGTTCGACGAGAAGTTCCAGATCATCGGCTACGGCCGAACCGAGATGACCGACGAGGAGTTCCGCACCGGCGTCATCGAGCAATCCGAGCTTACCTGCAAGCGTGAGCAACGCTGCGGCCGACGCTGCGAAGAGTTCGCCGAGCATCTCTACTACCAGCAGGGCAACTACGACGACGTCGAGGACATCCGCGCCTTAGGCGAGCGAATCGGGCAACTCGCCGATCAGCGCGACATGCCCCGCAATACGCTGTTCTACCTCGCCACGCCCCCGGGCGTATTCGGCACGCTGGCTGAACTGCTCCACGAGACCGGCCTTTCGAGCAAAGGCCAGGAAGACGGCAAGCCGTGGTCCCGCATCGTCATCGAGAAACCCTTCGGCCGGGACTTGCGATCGGCCAGTGCGCTCAACGAGCAACTCCAGAACGCCTTCGACGAGCAGCAGATCTATCGCATCGACCACTATCTGGGCAAGGAGACCGTTCAGAACCTGCTGGTCCTGCGGTTCGCCAACGCCATCTTCGAGCCCATCTGGAACCAGAAGTACGTCGACCACGTGCAGTTGACCGTGGCTGAGACGCTCGGCGTCGAGGGGCGGGGCGGTTACTACGAGGAGGCCGGCGCGATCCGCGACATGGTCGCCAACCACATGATGCACCTGCTGAGCCTCGTGGCGATGGAGGCGCCCGTCTCGCTCACCGCCGACGCCGTGCGCGACGAGAAGGTGCAGATTCTCCGGGCACTTCGCCCGATCCCGCCGCAATGCGCCCGGCACGACGTGGTCCAGGCCCAGTACGCCCCGGGTGAGGTGGACGCCGAGACGGTGCCCGGCTACCGAGACGAGGACGGCGTCGCCGAGGACTCGACCACTCCGACGTACGTGGCCTTCAAGGCATTCGTGGACAACTGGCGCTGGGCCGGCGTGCCGTTTTATCTGCGCCATGGAAAGCGTCTGGCGAAGAAGGTTACCGAGATTTCCATTCACTTCCACGAAGTCCCGCGGGTGCTGTTCAACCTGCCGCCTACCGGCCCGATGCCCCCCAACATCCTGCGGATCCGCATCCAGCCCGACGAGGGGATCTCCCTGCAGTTCCAGGTCAAACGCCCGGGCCCGGCGATGCGCATCGAGCCGTTCTGCATGGACTTCACCTACGACGAGGCCTTCGGGGCCGCCCCGCCCGACGCCTACGAGCGCCTGCTGCTGGACGCCGCCCTGGGCGACGCGACGCTGTTCACCCGCAGCGACGAAGCCGAGGCCTGCTGGGCGTTCGTGAACCCGTTGCTCGAAGGCTGCCAGCAACAGGGCCCCGAGCGGATGGCCGACTACCCCGCCGGCACATGGGGTCCGGAGGAAGGCGACCGCCTCATCCGCAACGACGGGCGAGACTGGGCGATCCGCTCGGATTCCTGAATCCCCCTCGACGCGGCTACTTCGCGGTGCGCGCCGGGCCCGGAGCCCCGGCCGGGGTGTGCCACTCCTCGCTCGGGTCGCCGATGCAATACAGGTGCGAGACCGACCGCACGAACAGGCGATTTCCGTGCGGGTAGATCCCCGTGCCCGTGTGCATGAAGTGAGACGGCAGCCCGTTCCAGGCGCCCCAGAGTTTGCGGGCTTGGTAGAGTTCGTTGACGTATTTCTCGAAGGCCGGGAAACGCGGGATGTTTTCGCCGCCCAGCACATTCATCTGATCGACCCGCTTCGGGCTGGACAGGTCGCTCATGTCGGCAGCGTAAAAACGCAGCGCTGTCTTTCCGTCCCACCGGCGACGTCCCCAATAGCTCATCAGCGGATCGCGGTGCCCCTTGTCCGCCCAGATCATCAGATCCCCGGCGAGGATATTGGACAACTCTCCCAGGCCGCTCCGTCGCCCGCCCTTGCGCAGCACCTTCCCGGTGGCGGCTTCGAGGATGTTCGCCTCGTCGCTGGTCATGATCACGTGGGTCTCCGTGGCGATCTGGCCGTGGTATCCGGGCGAGCCCTTCTTGCCGATCGAGTAGATCTGGGTCGCTGTGACCTGGTCGGGGCCGGTCACCTGCAGCTTGTAGGCGGTGAACGGCGAGCCGCCTCCGTCGCCATTGGCAGCGCGGAAGACGATGTTGCCGCTGTTGAATATGCTGGGCCCGCCGCTGGGTCCGTAGTTCCACTCCCATGGGAGATGCCCCACCACCTCGCCGTCCTTCACGCGGATGATGTTGCACAGCGTCGTGACCACCACGTCCATGGGCGTAGCCGATTTGTTCGCCAGGCGGATGATTTTGTGCGAGCCGACGTAGTAGCCGCCCTTGTTCTTCTTTAGTTTGCTGCTTGCGGTCGGCGCTTCCCAGAGGGTCTTGCCCGTCTCTGCGTCCAGCCCGCGGAGAACACCCGCGCCGCCGTGCATGTCCACCAGGACGCCGCTCGAAAGCAGGGGAGACTGGATGCTGTCGGTCCGCCCGGTGGGAATCTGCACGAACTTCCGCCAGAGCAGTCTTCCTTCCAGATCGTAGCAGACGGTATGCCCCTGGCCGAAGGAGGCATAGACACGTTGGCCATCGCTGGCCGGGACGGACATGCACCAGCCGACCATGTTGCCCCACGGAATGTCCAGGTTGATCTTCTTGCCGCCCAGATGGTCAATACGGCTGGCGAGCGTCTTGGTGAAACTGTGCTTGCCCCGCAGGATGCCCTTGGCCTTGCCGTAGTTCTTCGCGTCGGCAAGGAAGAGGTCCATCCCCTCAACCATCTGTTTGAGCTGCGGGCCGTAGTCCTTGCCCGGATCGAGCTTTGCCATCGCCTCGGTGATGCGCGGCAGCGAATGTTTCACGAACATCTCCCGGATCGGGCGGTACTTCTCGGGCGAGAGTCTCGGCGTCCGGTCGGTGAACTGCGCGTCGAGCACGGCGTCCACGGCAAGGTAGATCTGGAACATCTCGTAGAGTCTCTCGGCCAGCGCTTCATCCGGAATGAACGTGCTCCAGACGTTGTTCCGACGCGACCAGAGCACCTTACCCGTGCGAGCGTCCGTGCAGATGAGCATGTCCGGCTCGCCGATGGTGAACACCTTGTCGCCCACCACAATCGGATGCGAGTTTGCCCACGAGGGCATCTCGGCCTTCCAGACGATGTTCTTCGAGCGGTCGTCCGTCATGGCGATGTACTTGCCCGTGGTCATCCCACGCTTGCCTTTGTACTCGTGTTCCTTCTCGGCCGGCGTACCTTCGTAGAACACCTTCACCGGAGTCGCGCCGGGGAAATAGCCGTTCCCGTCGCCTCGGTACCCGACCGGACGCTCGACCGACGGGTAAAAGTCCTTGTGGCCCAGCGGGATGGAGTTGGACTGGGCCAGGCAGGGCACAGCCGCACTCAGGACAACCAGAGAAGTGATGCACGCGGACAGAACAGTTCGGTTCATGGAAATACGCCTCGCAAGGAGGGTCGCCATGGGCATGCCCTCCGGTAAATGATTCAGGGCGGAGCGCACATCGCCTCCGCAATACCGATAGTTCAATGAATCTTCTTACTGATGGTTCCGGTCGATGTGCGCCGAACCAGACCAATTTCCCGGATACTCCCGCCGGAGGATTTCCCACGCCTTATCGAGATAGTAGCGGTACGCCTCCAGCCCCGTGCCATTGGGAATGCGATGGTCCAGCCCCAGCAGGCAGCCGCCGGTGCCGACCATGGGGGGGATCTTGTACTCCAGCTCACGGTCGATGGCGGATTTTCCCTGCCGCAGCACGTGTTTGTCCAACCCGCCCTGGAACGCCAGACGATTGCCGTAGTGCTCGCGCATGGTCACGATGTCCATCCCGGCGGCGGGCTCGTTGGGGTACATCACGTTCACGCCGGCTTCGAGAAAGGCGTCGACCACGGGGTTCATGTTGCCGTCGGAGTCCTGCGAGAACAGCCCAACGCCCCGGGACCGCGCGAGATCCCACACCTGCCGGTAGTAGGGCAGGATGAACTCGCGGACCTGATCCGGGCCCGCCAGGGGCCCGCTCTTGCCGGCCATGTCTTCATGCACGAAGATCCGGTCGACCGGGACCTGCTCGGTCACTCGCTCGATGGCGGCGCATGCGGTGTCCGCGAAGGTCTGGAGCATGTCGCGCACCAACTCGGGCTGGTCGTAGTAGGCCATGCACAGCTGTGCGTCGCCCATGAGCTGGCGGGGTTCATCAAACCCCCCGGGAATGCTCACGGTGAGCACCTGCTCGTCACGGCGCAGCTGATCGGCCCGATCCCTCCAGCCCTCCACAAGGCGATCGTCGCGCCAGGTGTAGTGGGGTTTGAGGCGCTGCCAGTCGTCGCGCGTCTTGACGGGAAAATCCAGCGGCAGGGGCAGCGTGGCCGAGTGGCGGCAGAGCTTCATGGTGCGTCCCAGCCCGTCACGGGCGACGATCTCGTCGTCGGTCTCGCTGAGGATCTCGCCTTCGGGCAGGCCCACGGCACCGCAGTGGACGCCGGCCCATCCGAACATCGGCTGACGGTAGCGGAAGGCGCTGAAATCCAGTTCGCTCTCCGTGGCGCCCTGGTCCCGCCATTCGTCTTTGAGCCCCACCAGCGGGCCGAACAGCTCGGTCAGCATCGGCGGTCCCGGACGGTTGAACGTCATGTACTCGACGTACTCCTGCCGGCCGACCTCTCGCGAGCGATGGATCGCGATCTTCCGGTGTTCGTTGGTCAAGGCGTCCAGTGACATGCGCATCTCCCCGACGGGCGTGCGTCGCACGGCCCGTCCAAAAGAAAACCTCCGCAGCATCTCGCGGCGGAGGTTGGTGAATCGCTTCTATCGGCGGGCGTTACCGCATGACCCACTTCTTGTTTTTGAGGCGGATCGACTTGGCCGTCCGCGAGGCCGCCTCGCCGGAAACGTCGTAGGTCAGCTCGCGCGTCTTGGTGAGGATGATTTCTTCTTTGGTTTTCGTCTCGCCGTCCTTCTGGTACTGGATCGGGACCGGGAGCTTCACGCGCGTCGACTCGCCGCTGAGCCCGGAAATGAAGATGTCGAACGACCCGGCGTCCTTGTCGAAGTCCGGCCAGATGGCCACGCCCTTCTTGGCGTTGTCGGCGCCCTGGAGGAGCTTGCCGATCATGGCTGTCTGTGTCCGCAGGAGGGGGTCGTTGTAGACCTTCTTGATGCGGTCGAACACCACCGACGGAACGCCGCGCCCGGCCCGGAGCAGCTCACCCGTGTCGGTGTACAGCACGAACTCCGGCGTAAAGCCGATGTCCTCGCCCGTGCGATTGACGACCTTGTACCGCATGAACCAGAACCGCTGGGGGGTGTCGCTGCCCGGAACCTTCACCATGATCGGAGTGGGGTGCTCATAGGTGAAATCCAGGTCCCAGCTGGGCGAGGCTTCGGAGGGCTTGGGTGCGGACGTCGCCGGTCCGACCATCAAGCAGGCGGCCGCCGAGATCAGCACTACGGTTGCGAGCTTCCTCTTCATACGTCAACTCCCGAAGGGGTCTGCGAACGGCGCCCACGGCGCCACACAACCTGAAAACTACCCGCCCCCGCCGGCAAAGTCAACGCCGTGAGCAAAAGTTATCCGCCCTCGCCGCGGACATGAACCCCCGGTGAAACACAAGGGGAGTGCAATCCTGCCGCCGCCGATGGTACCATGCCCGCCATGCCGGAGAAATGGACCATCCAGACCCCCGCCCGAGGCGATCGACTCGAGGCATGCAGGCTCGTGGTGGCCGGGCGGGGCGACAACGACCAGGCGGGCGACGCGCTGCACCAGTTGCTGTCCCTGCGCGGGTCCGATGAATACTGGCTCCGCTGGGCCAGGCCGACCGATCGACCCGCCGCCCCGGCCGGCGGCGCGTGTGTGGTGCTGGCCAATCCAGGAAAGACGGGCATCGCGCTGTACCCCTCAGCGGCCGAGCCGACCGTCGAGAGGGCAGCCCTGACGCGGGCCATCGCCGCTGGGGCCGACGATGCATTGTCGGCCGGTCTCTCGCTGGTGCAGTCCATCCCCCCCGAGGGCGCTGCCGACGACGAGGCTGTGCTCGTGGATGCCGGCTTCCGCCTGCTGGCCGAGCTCCAGTACATGCGGCGCGACCTGACGGGCCGACCCGTCTCGCCCGTCCCGCCGCGCGAGGAAGTGACGGTGGAAACCTTCGGCGAATACAGCCAGGAGGAATTGGCCTCCGTGATCCGGGCGACCTACACGGACTCGCTGGACTGTCCCGGCCTGGCCGAGCTGCGGGAAATGGACGACGTCCTGGAGGGGCATCGCGCCACGGGGATCTTCAACCCCTCGACGTGGTGGCTGGTCCGACAGGAAGGGCGATCGGCCGGCTGCGTGCTGGTCAACGAAAGCGTCTCCGGCGAGGCGCAGATGGTGTATCTGGGCGTGGTTCCGGCCTTCCGCGGACGGGGTCTGGCGCGGTGGATGACCGCCGCTGTCTCGCAAGTCTGCCAAAAGGAAGGGCTTACGGCTATGACGCTGGCGGTGGACCGCCGCAACACCACCGCGGCCCGGGCGTACCGCAGCGCGGGGCTGACGGCCTGCGAAGAGCGAAAAGCATACATAAAGCACTTGTGAACAAAGCTTTGCGGTTTTGTTAAGGGTTGGTGTGGACAACCTGTGGACGAAACTTTTTTTTCGGTCCCAAGATTGGCTGTTTCCTGATCTTGGCGGGTGTGGATAAGTTCTGGCCGGTGCCGTTAGGCCTTTTGGTTTGACCACTTCCGGATGGTGCGGTAGAGTCTGAATCAGCAAATCGGAGCCCGGAACACGGTGGGCCGTCGAGGTTGTTTCGGGGTCGGATCTGTGCGGGAAACTTCGTTGTGTCTAAGTCGCTTGCGGGCGGGGATGCCCCCCGGCGAGCCTTTCGGAACAGGAAAAAAGTATGGATCAAAGGACGGAATCGGTGCGCGCTGAGAGCGACCCGGTGGATGACATCCTCCAGACCCTTCGCGGACGAATCGGGCCCCAGAAGTTCCGTGCCTGGTTCAAAAGCGGAACCACGCTCTCGCTGGACGATTCTCACCTGAAGGTGGCCGTCCCCAATCCGTTTGTGGCCAATTGGATCGAGACGCACTACGTTTCCGAGATCGCCTCTGCCACCGAGGACCGCCTCGGGCAGCAGCGGACGGTGATGGTGACGGTGGATCCGGAGTTGAGCGGCAAGCTCCGCAAACGCACGTTGGACGCCCAGGCGGACATGGTCACCAAGGCAACGCATGGCCGTCAGCGGAAACGCCCGACGTTCCAACCGGCACCGCTGCGATATGCGTTGAAGGAGTTCGTCGTCGGGCAGAGCAACAAGCTGGCGCACTCGGCCGCGGTTGCGGTCAGCCGGGCCGGCGAGCCGCCGTTCAATCCGCTGTTCGTTCATGGCCCGTGCGGGGTCGGCAAGACGCACCTGCTGCAGGGGATCTGCAACGGGGCTGCCACCGGGCCGAAGGGGCGGCAGATGAACTACCGCTACGTGACGGCAGAGCAGTTCACCAATGAGTTTCTCTCGGCGCTTCGGCAGAAGAAGATTGCCGAGTTCCGAGGCCGATACCGCAATCTCGACCTGCTGGCGATCGACGACGTACACTTCCTGGCCGCCAAGAAGGCCACCCAGGACGAGTTCCTCCACACCTACAACGCGATCGAGTCGCTGGGCAAGCAGATCGTGCTCGCCTCGGACGTGCATCCGCGCATGGTCGGCGAGCTCAACGAGCAGCTCACCAGCCGCTTCCTCTCGGGGATGGTCGTGAAGATCGACGCCCCCGACGAGACGACGCGAATGAAGATCCTCCAGCAGCGCGCCCGGCGGATGAAGATGGACCTCCCCCGAGACGTGCTGGAATACATCGCCACCCACGTTCGCTCGTCGGTGCGGGAGCTGGAAGGCACGCTGGTGAAGCTGGCAGCCCTTTCGGCGCTGGGCAACGGAAGGGTGACCCTGGAGATGGCGACCGACGCGCTGGCCGAGCACCTCTCGCGAACCGACAGTGCCGTGACGCTGGGAGGCATCGAGGCGGTGGTCGCGCCGTACTTCGGGATCACGCCGGCCGACCTGCATTCCTCACGGCGGACGCGAACGGTCTCGCTGGCCCGGATGGTGGCGATGGTCCTCGCCCGCCAGCACACGCAGATGAGCTTCCCGGAAATCGGGCGGTTCATGGGCAAGAATCACTCTTCGGTCATCCTCGCCTGCAAGCGGTTTCAGAAGCTGCTCGCCGAGGGTGGCGAGGTGAAGTGGAACACACCCGGCGGGACGCGGACCATGCCCGCTGAGGCCCTTCTGGAGTTGCTCAACGAGCAGATCCGGTAGGAGGCGGAGGCAGAAAATGAGGGCCTGACGTGCCCGGCTGGCCGGGACGATGAGGCGGGCTTGCCTGCTCGCTCAGGAGGCCTTCGGAGGCGTTGTCAGGTGGACGTGCCGGAAGGCGCCGGCGCGGATGGACAGACCAGGGACGGGGCGTCCGGGCTTGCTGAGTCAGCCTGTCTCTTGTGCAGCAGGTTGAGGGCGGGCCCGGACGTTTTCTTTTTTCCGCGTCTCCACGCGGACGCACCTGCCGAGATGCCCGGGAACCGACCGACGCGAAGCGGCTATTTCGCCGCCTGCACTGCCGTGATGGCCGTGATGAGCACGATGTCGTCCACGCTGCAGCCGCGGGAGAGGTCGTTGACCGGTTTGGCCAGTCCCAGCAGCAGCGGGCCCAGGGCACTGGCGTTGCCGAGACGCTCCACCAGCTTGTAGGCGATGTTCCCGCAGGACAGATCGGGGAATACCAGCGTGTTGGCCTTGCCCGCCACGGGGGAGGATTTCGCCTTGCGCTCGGCGACGCTGGGCAGGATGGCGGCGTCGAGCTGCAGTTCGCCGTCGATTTTCAGTTCGGGTCGACGCTCCTGGGCCAGGCGGGTGGCGTCGATGACTTTCTGGACGGCCGGGCTGAAGGCAGAGCCCTTCGTGGAGAAGCTCAGCATCGCCACCTGTGGCTCGACGCCCAGGAGCGACCTGCACGCGCCGGCCGCCGCGATGGCGATGTCCGCCAGCTGCTCGACGGTCGGCTCGGGAACCACGCCCGTGTCGGCGAAAATCAGCGATCCGTCAACGCCGACCTCCTCGACGATGGTGTTCATGATGCTGCAGGAGCTGACCGTCTTGTTGCCCTCTTCCAGACCCACGCCGAACAGCCCGCTGCGGACGGTGTCTCGCGTCGGGCAGACAGACCCGGCCACCATGCCCTCGACCTCGCCCGAACCCACCATCATCCCGCCGTAGTAGACGGGCTTGGCCAGCAGCTTGTCGGCGTCGGAGGGAGACATGTCCTTGTGCTTGCGGCGTTCGTGAAGCAGCTGGATGTACTCCTCGCGACGGTCGGCCTGCATGTGGTTGAGGATCTCGATCCCGTCGAGGCGGATCTCCAGTTCCTTCGCCCGGGCGGCGATTTCGTCCGGGTCGCCGAGGAGGACGACTTCGGCGTATTTGTTGTCCTCGATCTTCCGGGCCGCCTGCAGCACGCGGGGGTCGTCCGACTCGGGCAGGACGATGCGCTTGTAGAGTTCGACGGCCTTTTCGGTGATTTTGTTTACGACGGTGTTGCTCATGGCGTTGCCTTTGTCTCTATTGGTCATTAGGATATGGAATCTTGCATCCCCCGTCGGCAAATTGCAAGGACGGGAACCGAACCTTAACGAGAACTTTCGGAAATGGGACACTGGCGCGTTCAACGAAAAGAGCTCCTGCAGGTGCAGATCGTGACCGGTCTGGCGTTGGCGGTGACGTACTTCCTGCTCTGGCCAATGCTTCGCCCGGCGGACCCGGAAGGCCCCCTGACGCTGCTGGCCGAGGGTAACGCACCGGGCATCCTGGCGATTCTGCTGGTGATGGCCGTCCTGGCGGCGATCACGTCGGCGGTGACGGTACACTCGCGCCCGGTCGGGTCGATCGTGGCGGCGCTGCTGGGAACCGGCGGGTTGTGCATGCACTCCCCGCCGCTCAAGGCCTTGCTCTGGGCCCGGGAGGGCGAGTTCGGCGGCCTGTTCACGGGGTTCATCTTCGAGCTTCTGGCGCTGTCGGTGGGCGTGATTGTCGTCTGCCTGGTGGTGGGGCTCGTGCGACAGGGCATCGCGGGGATCAACCCGGGCTGGGTCTGGCGCGATCCGCTCATGGGTGACAAGACGCCCGGCGTGGGATCCTCCGAGCCCCGCAAGCGTCGTGTGAACTTCGCCGACCCCGTCTCCGCCCTGATGGAGATCATCGGCCGGCACGGCAGCCAGCACTACGGAAAGAAACGGTCGGCCCTGGACGAGGCGAAGGCGTTGGCCGGTTGCCTGCTGCTCTCGGCTGTCCTTGGGGTGACGTTGTACATGATCCTGGTCCAGTCGCGCGAGCGGGGGCAGGTGCTTTTCGCGTTGCTTGCGAGCTTCACCGTGGCGGTGCTGATCGCCCATCAGGCCTCCCCGACGTCGCTGGCCGGTCCGCTTCTGGCGATGCCCGTCGTTCTGGGCGTGGTGATCTACCTGCTGGGCATGTTTGCCTCGACCGGTGCCGCCGGCGCGCACAACGCGTGGCTGCGCGTGCCTCCTTACGCCCACGCGCTTCCGTTGGACTGGATCACCGCCGGAGTCGGCGGAGCGGGGCTGGGGTTCTGGATCAGTTCGCGAATCCACGAGCTTCGTCACATGGAAAAACGAGAACAACAGGCTGCATGATCGCCGGCCTGCGGGCCGACCACGAAAGACGCACACAGAGAGGACGAAAACGACATGGCCAAACCCACCATCGGCGCCCAACTGTACACCTGCCGCGAGTTTCTCAAGGATCTCGACGGCGTACGCGAGACCTTCAAGAAGGTCAAGGACATCGGCTACACCCACGTTCAGATCTCCGGGATGGGGCCGGTCGATCCCTACGAGGTCGCCAAGATCCTGCGGGATACCGGGCTGAAATGCTCCTGCACGCACATGGGTTGGAGCAAGTTCAAGGAGAACCTCGACGAGGTGATCGACACCCACAAGGCGTGGGACTGCGTCCACACCGCCATCGGTTCGCTGGGCGGGGGCGACTACTTCAGCCCCGACGGCGTCAAGCGGTTCGCCGAGGAACTCGAACCCATCGCCCGCAAGCTGGCCGATGAGGGGATGGACTTCTCCTTCCACAACCACAACCTCGAACTCCAGAAGATGCCCGACGGCCGAACCTGGCTGGAGACGCTCTACCAGGACATTCCCGGCGAGTTGCTCAAAGCCGAGATCGACACCTACTGGATCGTCGCCGGCGGCGGAGACCCCGTGCAGTACATCAACATGTGTGCCGGCCGGCAGCCCCTGGTGCACTTCAAGGACATGGTCATTACGCCCGATCGCGAGATCCGGATGGCCGAGATCGGCGAAGGCAACCTCAACTGGTCGGCCATCATCGACGCCTGCGACGCCGGCGGCGTGGAATATGCCCTCGTCGAGCAGGACCAGACCTACGATCGCACGCCGCTGGAGTCGCTCGAGATCAGCTACCGCAACCTCACGAGCATGGGCCTGAGCTAGACCAGCCGCCCGGGCGCCTTGGGCGGCATCGAGGTCGGTTGACTGTCACTCGGCCTCGGGCAGGGGGGGCTTGCCCAGTCGTCGGCGGATGTCGGCCTGCATGTCCACGATGGAGGTCCGCACGCTGCGGAGGAGCTGCTCAGCCGACAGTTCACGTGCCTGGCTGCGCGGAATCGGCGGGGCGTACTGGACCACGATGTGCGCCCCGAGCGATGGCAGGGGCTGGGTGCGGGGCCAGGCTTCGTAGGCGCCCTCGATGCAGACGGGCACGATCCAGTCGGCCGACCGTTGGGCGATCATGGCGACCCCGGGCATGAACCGCCCGACGTTTCCGTCGCGGGTGCGGGTTCCCTCGGCGTAGATGGTGACGGCCCCGCCGCCTTTGAGACGTCGCATCGCCTCCTTGATGGCGCCGGTGTCGGCCTTGCCGCGTTTGACGGGGAAGGCGTTGACCGAGCGGATCCACCGACCCAGCCCGGGCGCCTCGAAGAGTGAGTCGCGGGCCATGTAATTCATCGGCCGAACCAGCCCGAAACCCACCAGCATCGGGTCCAGGAAGCTCTGGTGGTTGGAGATGTACAGCGTCCCGCCGCTTGGCGGTTCGAGGTGGCGGTTGAACACGCGAATGCGCCACAGGGCCGATGCCCCGGCCCGCATGAGTCCGCGGTTGAAGCGATACCACCGACCCGCCTGCGGGACCGACTCGCCCCAAGGCTGTTGCGTCAGTTGCGGGTTCGGACGCGATTCGATCGGTCTCATGAGCGGGCCTCCTTGACGTGCTGTTCCAGGGCGTTCAAGGTCTGCTCGGGCGAAAGATCCGTCGTGTCGATCTCGATGGCGCCCTCGGGCTCCACCAACGGGCCAACCGGGCGGGTGCGATCGTTGTGGTCGCGCTGCTCGATGGCGTCGAGCACCGCCTGGTAGGAGACGTCCTCTCCGGCGTTGCGCAGTTCGGCCAGGCGACGCTCGGCCCGGACGGCTGGGTCCGCCTGCAGGAAGAACTTCACGTCGGCGTCGGGGAACACGACCGATCCCTGGTCGCGCCCTTCGGTCACGAAGCTGCCCAGTTGCCCGCCGATGCTGCGTTGCAGCTCGACAAGCACCTCGCGCACCTGGGGGGAATTCGCCAGGTGGCGAACATTGTCGGTCACGCGCGACGTGCGGATATCCCGGCTGACGTCCTGGCCGTCCAGCCGCACGCGAAGTTCGCCGCCGTCGGGGTCCAGCTCGATCCGGGCCTGGCGAGCGCACCGCGCGAGGGCGGCCTTGTCGTTGAGATCCACGCCTTCCCGCAGCGCGCGGAGGGTGGCGGCCCGGTAGGTCGCCCCGGTATCCAGGAAGGCTACGTCCAGTCGTCTGGCCAGGTTGCGGGCGGCGGTGCTTTTGCCGGACCCGGCCGGTCCGTCGATGGTGATAATCATGGTCGGGGCATTCTAGCGAACCGGCCTGTCGGACGCCAGCGCCTCAGCGGGCGCGGGGAACCGCAAGTCGATAGCGACATTTCCGGCGGTCTCCTCGCTGGTACATCTCGCAGCCGGGAGGTACGTCGACGATTCCCATCAACTCGGCGCCGAGGATCTCGCAGGTCCGCCGGGAGGGAGTGTTGTCCGGGTTGACGGTGATCCAGAGCTCCGCAAAGCCATGCCGCGCCGCCAGCGGAAGCAGGAGCTTGCACGAACGGGCCGCGTACCGCCTGCCGCGAAAGGGCGGATCCACGCCATAGCCGATGTGGCCGGCGTAGAACCTGAGGAACTCGGTATCGCCCACGCGCAGGCTGATCCGCCCCATCTTCTCGCCCGTCTCATCGTGGACCATGTGGAACTCGTAGGCGGGCACCAGGCCGCGCCGGGGGTCGGCAGGGCAGGTGCGATGGAGCATCAACGCCAGCTCGCCGTCGATCATGGGGTCGGGATCAAGGAATCGAAACATGGGTTTTTCTCCCCCGCGCCGCGAACCGGTGCGGGCTTCGCCTCCCATTTTACTCGCCCGACTCGCGGCGGGTCCCCGAACGCTGCTGGTATCGCGAGCGGAACTCCGCCGGCGGCTGACCCGTATGGCGTTTGAAGATGTCCGTGAAACGAACCTTGTTGGTGAACCCGCTTTGCAGCGCGACCGATTCGACGGTGGAGTCCGTGCGGATCAGAAGCTGTCTGGCACGCTCAATCCGCTGTCGGTGGATTTCCTTCAGCGGCGTTCGCCCGAGGTGTTCGCGGAAGCGGACCTCCAGCACCCGCCGCGAAACGGGGACAGCCTCGATCAGATCGCCCACGTTGATCTGCTCGTGAACGTGTGCCGCGATGAACCGCAGCGCCGATCGGACCACCTCGTCCTCGACGGCGAACGTGTCCGACGATTGGCGGGCGATGACCGTCTCGGGGGGAACCAGCACCGTCCGGGGTTGCTCCACGTGGTAGCCGATGCCTTCGTCGATGAGCGAGTAGAGCGTCTCGGCTGCGCGGTATCCCAACAGCCGCCACGGGATGCGCACGCTGGAGATGGTCGGTCGAAGTACTTCGCAGATCCGCGGGGTATCGCCCACTCCCACGACGGCAAGGTCCTCCGGGACGGGAACGTCTTCCTCCTCGGCTGCCAGCACGACCTCCATGGCGATATCGTCCAGCGTCGCCAGCAGGCCCACCGGTTTGGGCAGGTCCGCCAGCCACCGGCGGAACTCACCACGCACGGCGGAGTCCGAGAGAAGGGCGTCGCGCGTCCAGGTGTGGCATTCCAGCCCGGCGGCCCGGACGCTCGACTCGAAGGCCTCCTGACGCTCGACGGCGAAGTGTTCCCAGTTGCGCGAGACCACTGCGAAGCGGCGGTATCCCTTCGCCTGCAGGTGGCTGGCGGCCAACTCGCCGATGGCCCGGCTGTCGGCGACCACGCTGGTGACGCCCGGCTCGGCGAGCACCCCAGAGACATTCACCACCGGCAGATCCAACCCGGCGAGCGATTCGACGTTACGACGGGTGCTCAAGTGCCCGATCACGCCCCGAGCGCCCTGCCGCATCTGGGCGAGTCGGGAAAAATCACTGCTGCGGATCTGGGCGGCGGCGTCGTGGGTCTTTACGTAGTCGGCCACGCCGAGCGCGACGTCGTCGTATACCCCCGCGCAAAGGATGGTGGGTATGTCCATTTGATCTCCCTGGTTGGAACGAAGCATGGCTGGGTGACCATGCGGAGCGGAAAACATTACCATAAAAACGTTACGTATATTGCGCATTTTAATGAAGGCGTGGAGAAATGCAACGTGTTTAACTCAGAAGGAAGCTCGATGTGTGTTCTGCCGCGGCAGGGCGTCTGTCGCTGGGGGGCGGTTTGCTGTCGCACGCGCACCAACCACCAACAAGGAGAGAGCGAAATGGGCATGTGGATCAAGGCAGGTCGGCTGACGATGCTGTTGGCGGTGACGTTCGTGATGGCGACGACGGCGGTGTCTGCCGACGACTACAACGCCGTTCTCACGCTGGAGACCATCGCCGGCGGCAGGGCGGATCTGATCCTGGAATTCCCGGTGCGCGACGGCGAATGGGGCAAAACCGCCTGGGGCGAAGCCATCTGGTTCAACCGCAGCCACCACTTCGCTCAGGTGGAGTCCAGCAAGCTCACCGACGGCAAACACGTCATCGAGATGGACCTGACCATCCAGGGCGACCCGTGGGTGCCCGGCGCGAAAGGACCGGTCACGCTCACGCTGAAACGCGAGGGGACCTCCTACAGCGGGACGTACGCCGGCAAACTGGGCGGCAAGGACGTCTCGGGCAAGGTCCACGGAACCGTCGGGCCGGCCTGGCCGACGCCGATCAAGAACGTCACCCCCGCCAAGCCCGGCGAACACCCCAAGCTGATCTTCCGCAAAGGCGAGTTGAAAGAGCTTCGTCGCCGCGCCAAGGAGACACCCGAGGGCAGAGCGATCATGGCCAGGACCATGAAGATGCTCGACGCGAAGTACAAACAGGAGGCCGACAAGCGGACGAACTGGCCGGCGATCGGGTACGGGTTCGCCTGGCAGATCACCGGCGAGAAGAAGTATGCCGACAAGGCCCGCGAGATCATCGAAAAGACCATGTTCCAGAACCCCGCCGGCCGACGCGGGCAGGGGATCGGGCAGGACATCCATCACGCCCCGCGCCTGCAGGGGCTGGCGCTGACGTACGACCTCTGTTACGACGCCTGGGACGCCGATTTCCGCGCGAGGGTCGTCGGCGACATCCAGCAGCGTGTCCGTGAGTTGCGGGCCGGCAAGTTCGGCGGGGGGAAGATGCGCGGGTTCAACCCCAATTGGTGGTCGAACCACAACGGCATCCGCGCCGGGTGCATGGGGCTGGGCGCCCTGGCGGTGATCGGCGAGAAGAACGCCGAGGGCAAAACGCTGGAAGACGCCGAGCAGATCATCGCCGAGGCAGCCCGTGGCGTGCGGATGTATTACACGATGGGCGTCAGCGGATCGGGCTGGAACATGGAAGGCGCGTTTTACAAGGTCATGACGATGCGGCGGGGGCTGGTCCATTTCGTGCAGGCCTACAACAAGACGATGGGCGAGGATTTTCTGGCCGGGCCTGTGGGCGATTTCGACATGGTCAATTACTTCATCGAGAACGAGCCGGGCAAGGGTTGGCCGAAGCTGGACGGGGTGGTCTGGACGGTCGACCTGGTGACGGTTCCCGACGGCATGATGCCCGGCGTGAAGCACATCTGGGACCGCACCGTCGGGTTGAAGGGCAACAGGACCTTCGGGATCGACCACAGCATGAACGCCGCCTACGCCCTGACGAACTACCCGTTCGACGTCAAGGCTGCCGAGCCGACCGAGAGCATCCGCTGGGTCGCCCCGGACCCGCGCAAGGGTCACTACGTCTTCCGCCCGACGTATCGTGACAAGGACGACGTTCTGGTCGTGTTGAATCTCAAGTCGCGCATTCTTGCCGGCTGTCACTACGAGCGGTCCGGCGAGGTCTCGGAGTTTCACCTGCGAAGCAACGGTGTGAAGTGGATCAGCGGAACGTACCTGCCGAAGGTGATGGACATCCCCGCCGGGAACGATCTGCACGGGCCGGTGGTCGTCGCCGAGAGCGACCTGGGCGAGAAGACCTACGCCATGGACATGAAGCTGGACCACGCCTATTTCACCATGGGACGGGGCAAGACCCCGCCGCGCGGAACCGAGTTCGTGAAGATTCCCAACTGGGGCAAGCCGTTGATCGACCGCGGGATCCGCGGGACGCGATCGATGATCGTGGACTGCTCCGGCAAGAGCGGCTGTGACGTGTTGATCGCCATGCGCGACGTGATCCGCCGCAAGACCGACGACGGCTACGAGCCGGTCAAGACGCGATGGACGCTGCCGCTGGACAAGAAGGCCGGCAAACTGGAGATCGAGGGCAACCGGTTCACGATGTCCAACGACGGCGATGCCGTGCTTTCGGGCATGCTCGTCGGCGACGTGCAGATCGGTCGAAAGGAGCCCAAGAAGCAGGCCAAGCCCAAGGTGAACGTGCCCGACTGGGTCAAAAAGGCCAGGAACATCAAGACCGACGTACTGCCGCCCAAGAGCCTCCACGCCGACGGGACCGGCCCGTGGTGGGTGGTGATCGGGATCTCCGACGGCAAACCCGCCCAGATCAAGGTCAGCGGCGCGGGAGAAAAGACGGCCGTGACGGTCGGCAAGCGAACGATTACACTCAAGGACGGTTCGCTGCATATCGAGTAGTCTCGGCCGATCGGAGAGAGAATGAGACTTGGCGGGAAGGTGTTTCGCAAGACCGGCACGCCGGCGGAGTGGGTGGCCGCTCACAAGGAACTGGGCTATCGGGCGGCGTATTGCCCGGTGAGCGCCGATGACGACGACGCCACCATCGACGCCTACGTGCAGGCGGCCGACCGGGCGGATATCGTCATCGCGGAAGTCGGTGCGTGGAGCAACCCGATCTCCAGGGATCCCGACGCCCGGCGGGCGAATATCGAGAAATGCATCCGCCAGCTACGCCTTGCCGATCGCGTGGGCGCGCGATGCTGCGTGAATATCGCCGGGTCGCGCGGGACGGGGTGGCATGGGCCGTCGCCCGAGGACATCACCGACGAGACGTTCGACATCATCGTCGAGACCGTCCGGGAGATCATCGACGCCGCCCAGCCGACGCGAACCGTCTACGCCCTCGAAGCGATGGGCTGGGCGATTCCGGACTCCCCGCAGTGCTATCTCGACGTGTTGGCCGCCATCGACCGCGACGGGTTCGGCGTCCATCTGGACCCGGTGAACATGGTCAACTCGCCGCGTCGCTGTTTCCGCAACGCCGAACTCATCACCGAGTGCTTCGAGGTGCTCGGCCCGCACATTCGCTCGGTACACGCCAAGGATGTCACATTGGGTACCGGCCTGTTGGTGCACCTGGATGAGTGTCGCCCCGGAACCGGCGAGCTGGACTACCCGACGCTGCTGCGGGAGATGGACAAGCTCCCGCCCGACACGCCATTGATGCTCGAACACCTCCCCGACGCCGCGGAGTACGCCGCGGCGGCCGACTACATCCGCCAGGTCGCCGACGGCGAGGGCATCGAGCTTTGACCGCACCGCCCCCGGCCGGATGCGAATTTTATTGAGGCGGCCGTAGGGCTGGCGAACCGTCGGCTGCAGGCGAGGCAAACGCTTGCAGGCCAAGGCGCTGTGTGTGACAGGAGACACCCGGCAGGCAGAGCGGGAAGACGGTTTGCCGGCGGAATGTCTCGGCCCTGTTCGCGTCCCCGTTTCGCCGGCAATCCGCCTCGTTTGCCTCACTGGTCGGCAGGTATCGGAATGAAACGCTTTCTGAGCGGCGATGCTCCTGGCGAAACGCGCCCGACGGATCGCCAGCCCTACAAGCTTTGACCCCATGACCGCGCCGTCGCCGGCCCGGCTGGGTGCTTGCGAAACCGCTCGATCCCTGCCATGATGGCGTTCTGAAGGATCCGCATGCGGGCCGACCCGAATTTCCGCCGGGCGCGTTGAAGAAACGGCGCCCCGCGCGCGTCGGCACCGTTGGTACCCATGACTTACAGGAGACTGATCGTGACGCATTTCTCTCGCTGGATCGCACCGTTTGTTTTGCTGGGCGTCGCTGCGCTGGTTGTGGCCCCCGCCGCCGGTAGACCTGTTCCCGAGAAGCTGCAGAAGACCTCGCTTGCCAAGGTGCTGGATACGTCGTCCAGTATCGAGGACTTCATGCTTACCCTCTCCGGCGGCGTCTTCACCGAGAAGGTCAATCGCACCACGGGCAAGGGACAGCGGGTGACCAAGGACCTGAGGCTGTATTTCAAGCGTCAGGACGGCGAGTGGCTGGCGAATGTCTCGGGCGTGGCTTCGGGGTTCAACCAGGCCGCCACGAGAGGCAAGATTCTCCCCGACAAGTCGGACAAGAACACCGTGGCGATGATGCTGAACATCGGCTCGGATCGCTGGGTCGAGGGCGACGCGTCCGCCCCGTACACCATCGAGATCCGCATCGCCGACGGCAAGGTGGAGGGGACCTACAAGGGCACCTTCCAGGGCCATGCCGTCGAGGGCGAGGTCTCCGGCGTGGTGCGAACCGGCGGCTGGGTAAACTGCACGGAGAAAGACGGCGTGATCCACGTCGAGCTGAACCTGGGTACCAAGCGGGTCAACTGGAACAACGCGCGATGGGCCGTCAACGACCTCGGCCTGCCGGTGAACATGAGCGAGCACGACGGGCTGGTCTTGACCGTCGAGACCGACAAGCCCCGCCACGACGCGTGGGTGGACGTCGGGCTCATGGAGAACGACGGCTCGTGGTACTACCTCCGCGACGCAGCCCCGCTGACGCAGAAATCGCAGACGGTCGTGATCGACTTTGACGACTTCCGACACGCCGAGTGGATATTCAACGCTGCCGGGACGGGTCCCGGGGCGGACGGGAACTTCGACGAGGACTTCCACCTCGATCGCAAGAACATCGCGCGGATTGCCATCGGCACGGTGAACGCCAACGGCGTGGGAACCGTCAAGTTCCGCGTGACCGATATCTCGCTGGGCAAGTGGAAGACGACGTCGCCGGATCCCGACAAGGTCACCGTCAGCGGACAGACGTACACCGTCAACGGCACCGGACAGGTCCCCGACGGGATCTTCGGGTTCCACACCGCCGGCGGAAGCGACGGCCAGGTGTCCGACCTTCGCGTGGGCAGCCTTCGGCCGTTGCGGGCGATGGCCGGTGGCGGGGCGTTTGTCGCTCCCCCCAACCCCAAGGCCGACGTGTTCCTGCGCGTCTCCACGAACTACGACCGTCGCCAGCAGGTCCCGCCGGCCGACTGGGGCGCCGATTGGGCCCGCAAATGCAAGTCGGTCGGGCAGAAGCTCGGCCAGGCCGCCAAACCCTACGGAGACCAGGTGGCGGTGGAGTGGTGGAACGAGCCTTACCTCGACCTCGGCCGAATGCTGCCCGGCAGCGTTGCCCGCAACGCCGACAAGGACCAGGACCGCACCCCGGGCAAGCCCGTGTACATGCACGGGAGGAAGCTCGAATCGATGGTCTGGACGAAGGTGGACGGCAAGGTCGTACCGCGAGATCCGAGCCGGTTCACCTACTGGTCGGGCCGGCAGTTGGGGATCTTCTACACCGACTCGTTTGAGATCGTCGCCGCCGAAGCCAAGAAGATCGCCCCCGAGATGCACATGGTCGGCGGGTTCGGGTTCCGCTGGCAGGAAGACGACTGGGCCGCCTGGAACCTGCTCTACAAGCCGAT
This sequence comes from uncultured Planctomycetaceae bacterium, assembly GCA_964521005.1. GTDB lineage: Bacteria > Planctomycetota > Phycisphaerae > SM23-33 > SM23-33 > CAZFPT01. The sequence continues at coordinate 45,595 of CAZFPT010000001.1, forward strand.
GATCGACCAGACCATCGAGAATCTCGACGGGGTCTGTGAGCACCACTACCAGGGACACACCGACGCGATGGCCGCCTCCTATGAGGTGCTCGTCGCCTACGGGATGGCCAAGCACGGCAAGCGACTGATCGCCTACAACACCGAAACCAACGACCTCTGGGACGCACCGGCCCGGGGGCGGTCTGCCGCCACCACGCAATTCGGCGGGAAGTTCAAGTCCCGCAAGCGACTGATCTACAACGTCCGGGACATTCTTTACTGTGCCATCGAAACGCCCGACAAGATCCGGGCCCGGGCGATCCATGCCCTCTGGGGTGGCGCGAAGGACAACCGCGTTAAGATCGGCCAGGAGATCCGCGACCGGAAAGGCCGGGTCAAGCTCACCGTCACCGGCACCAAGTGGGCCGACTCGGCGACGCTCGGCGATCAGAACATCACCGCCGAGAAGGGCAAAACGCTGCTGATTCTGGATGTCAAGGCCTGGTCGAATCGCGGCGGAGCCGTCGGGCTGGGCGAAGTCACCGCGAAGATCGGAAGCGCGACCACCAAGGCCCCCGCGACGGCAGGCAGTTTGCCCGGAAAGCTCAAGAAGAATCAGACCGTCGAGGCGCAGATCGCCTTCGTGTTGCCTGCCGCAGCCAAGAGCGACGGCATCGTTACCTGGAACCCGGGACGCGGCATGCGGAACATCGTCCACGTCCACGGGCCGTTCGGCGAGGCCGACATCGCGCCGCACCGCCGGGCGGGCATCGACGAGGGCGAGTACGTCGCCCTGCAGTTCCTCAAGGAGCTTCGCGGAAGTCTGGTTGCCGCCGAGTCCAGCGATGAGATGATCTGGGTGGCGTCGAGCATCGACCCGCGAAGCAAGGCGTTGGTGGCCGTGGTGTACAACGACGACTACAAGACGCGTTCGCCGGCCGTCCAGCTCAAGGCCCCGGCGGGGACGTCCTTCGTGAGTGGCGCGGTGGAGTACCTCGTGCATGGCGACGACGGCGATGTGGGCATCCGCACCGAGAAGATCCAGCGCGTCGGGGACAAGGCCTGTGCGGTGGATCTCAAGCTGCCGGCCGCCCATGCCGCCAAGATCGTGTTGCGGCTGAAGGGGTCGCTGCCCGACAGCGCCGATCTCAAACGCACGCAGACATTCTGCAAGGCCCCGAGCAAAGACGTCGACCCCATCCTGCATGAGATGGCCCCCGGCGAGTCGCTCTCGCTGCCGATCGCGCTTTCGGGCGATGCTCACCAGAGCAGGCGGGCGTGGATTCGCCTGGTGGTCGAACGCGTGGGCCCCGGCGAGGGCACGGTGGAAATCGGCGGCAGGACGTTCGCCATTCCCCGCGCTCACACGCCGTGCAATGGCCCGTACATCCGAAACATCGAGATCGACCCGGACCTGCTCAAGGGCGTCAAGGAACTGACGTTCAAAGCCGCCGACGCCACCAACGGCAACGGGTTCCTGCTGGGGATGGCCTCGATCGTGACCGAGAAATAGTCCGAGCTTGCATCGGCAGCCGGAGCAAACGCTCCGATTGCCAGGGAAAGCAGCGGGTCGGCCTGCGGGTTGGCCCGCTGTTTTTGTCGTTGTGGCTGCGGGGTCGCATGGGCTTCCAGCCGATGTTCCCTCTTCACGCCAACTCCGTGACTCCTTTTCACCTTCGGTGAACCTGCGTGTCGGCAGACACGGCCTGGAAGGCCGTGCGACGGTAAGCGTCGCATGGGCTTCGGAGCCCATGGTCTGTTCTGTTTTCGTCTTCGTCTTCGGCGATGCGCCCGCAACAAGTTGCGAGCCCTACAGCTGGCCCTGCAATTCTGTTTCGCCTTCGGCAACCCTGCGTGTCGGCAGACACGGCCTGGAAGGCCGTGCGACGGTAAGCGTCGCATGGGCTTCGGAGCCCATGGTCTGTTCTGTTTTCGTCTTCGTCTTCGGCGATGCGCCCGCAACAAGTTGCGAGCCCTACGGTTGACCGACCCCAACCAAGGGCGCCCGGCGTTGTGCAGCGACCCCCCAACCAAGGGTGCCCGGCGTTGTGCAGCGAGCCCAAGCGAGCTGAGCAACCCGGTTGGTCCGGATCGCGCTGCAGGTAGTGGTCTGACATCGCGACAGCCGGGTTGCTCCGTTCCTCCCTCGCTGCGCTCGGTCCGACCGGCACAGCCCCGGGCACCCGAAGTTTCGTTAGGTTCCAAGGAGTGATCGTCCCGCATCCACCTGCGATGCGCCCGCAACAAGTTGCGAGCCCTACGGCACCGGCACAGCCCCGGGCACCCTTGGTGGAGGCAGGACGCCCGCTGAGGCCGAAGCATACCGCCGCTTGTCGGGCCGCCCCGCCGGTCGCCTACTTCTTTCGGCCGCGTTTGGGAGCCTTCTTGGTCGCCGATTTCTTGCGGGTCTTCTTGGAGGCGGGCTTCTCTTCGCCCTTGGCGGCAGAGGTCTTCTTCTTGACCTTCTTCCTGCGGACCTTCTTGGCCGCCTTCTTGGCCTTCTTGGCCTTCTTGGCGACCTTTCGGCTGGCTTTGCGTTTGGGCTTGGGGGCTTTGTCCCGGTGGACGGCGTCGTACGCCCGGGCCGGTCGCCCCGCCAGTGTTCCCTCGCCGGTGGAGTCGTGGTCGGCCAATGCTGCCGGGGGCGGCGGGCCCATCTCGGGTGGCGACGCTTCGACGATCACCCGCACGGTCTCCTCCAGGCTGTCGGTGAGCGTGAAAAGGTCCATGTCCTCGGCGTCGATCTTGGCATGGCCGCTGTCGAGCATCGTCTCGCGGACCCAGTCGATCAGCCCGGACCAGTAACTCCGCCCGATGAGCACCACCGGGAAACGCATGCTCTTGCCGGTCTGGATCAGTGTCATCGAGTTGAAAAACTCGTGCAGCGTTCCGAACCCGCCCGGGAAGCACACAAACGCGTTGGCGTACTTCACGAACATCACCAGCCGGGCGAAGAAGTAGCGGAAGTCCAGCCGTACGTCCGCCCAGGGATTGGCGTTCTGCTCCATCGGCAGGTTGATGTTCAGCCCCACCGAGAGGCCGTTGGCGTCGTGGGCGCCGCGGTTGGCCGCCTCCATGATGCCCGGCCCGCCGCCGGTGATGATGCCGTACCCCTCGTTGCACAGCATGCTGGCGAGTTTGCGTGCCCGCCGGTAGTCCGAGGCGCTGCGGGGCGTGCGGGCGGACCCGAAAATACTGACGGCCGGTCCGACGCGGCTCATGGTCTCGAAGCCCTCGACGAACTCGCTCATGATACGGAAAACGCGCCAGGGATCCTCGTTCACAAAGTGAGGCAGATTCGACATGTCGTCCTCTCGTTGTTGTGGATGATAATGTACGGAAACGGCGATCTTCACAGACTATATCGGCAAATCGCTCGCGGGGCGACACGCTTTTGCCCTCGCGCGGACGAATCGCCGCCGCCCGTCGCGTCGCAGCGTTGACAAACGGCCTGTTATCGTGCCTAATCTTCACCATGCGAGAGAACACAATGACATGCTGGCTTCGCTGGATGTGCCTGGCCGCGACGGCTGCCACCGTCGGCTGTGGCGGCGAATACAAGATGACCGTCCCCGATGCCGTCGCCCCCGCCGGCGAGGAGGCGCCCATCGTCGTACGCCTCCAGCGGAACGACTTTCTCATTCTCGACATGGCCGTCGAGCAGGTCCCCATCGGTCTGCAGGTGGACGACGCCCAGCAACGCTACGCCTACACCGACAAGTTCGGCTACGCGGGCACGCTCGTACCCGTCCCCGATGAGCCGGGCATGTACCCGCTGGAACTCTACCACCAGGACTCCGACGAGGGCGACGAGGTCCGCGGCACCGGACGCGTCTACGTCTGGGATCCGAATCGCCCCGTCGTCGCGGTGGACCTCGACTGTCTGCCGCTGGCCGGCGATGGCAGGGCGGCCGAGGCCCTTACCCGCTGGGCGAGCCAGGCCCATATCGCCTATTTCACGCGCGAGCCGGTCTCCGAGCATGCAGGCCTTCATCGCGTGCTCGCCTCGGGCGGCTACCCCGACGGGCCGATCCTGCTGTGGAAACGCCAGCGATGGCACATCACGCGGGGCACGTGGAACATCCCGAAGATCGTGGTCGAGTCCCGCCTGGTCAGCCAGCTCAGCGAACTGCGAAAGACATTCCCAGCCCTGAAGACCGGCCTGGCGGGCTGCTCGCTGAGTGCCCAGACCTTCCAGCAGGCCGGCATGCGAACGGTGGTCGTTGGCGAAACGGACGTGGAGGGCGAGGTTCGCCGGGTGCCCGACTGGTCGGGCGTCTCGGAGATCGACCCGGCCCGTTAGACCCGCCCCGGCAGCGCAAAAACAAAACGACCCGAAGCCGTCCTGGCCTCGGGTCGTTTCTCGTTGGTGTTCGGTAGTCTCTTCGATCAGCCGGCGGCTTCGAGCTGCTCGATGACCTGCTTCAGCTTCCCCGCGATGGGGCTGTCCGGGTCGGCATCCAGGGCGGTCTTCAGCGCCTGCAGTGCCTTGTCCTGCTGCTGGAGGAACAGATGCGTCTGGCCGAGCATGGCGTAGACCTGCTGTTTGTGCTCGATCGTTTTGGCTGATTTGGTCAGCTCGATCAGCAGCTTGGACGCCGCCTCCAAATGCTTGAGGGCCTCGGCCTGGTCGGCGGACTGGCGAACCTGCCCGAAGCGGCGCATCGCCTCGCCCTGCAGCGCCTTCTGGAGGACCTTCTTTTCGTTTTTCGGGTCGAGCTTGCGGATCTTCTCCACCAGCGAGTCGATCCGATCTTCCGCCTTGTCCCTGGCCTTCTTGTCCTCTGCCGTCGCGTGGGTCTTCCAGGCATCCTGCAGCAGAACGAAGGACGCCTTCCCCGCGTCGCCCTTCTTGTTTTCGGGGTCCAGCTTGCGAACGCGCTGGGCCGCCTCGGCCGCCTTGTCCATCTTGTTGACCTCGGCGTAGATCTTCATTGCCCGGGCCTGGAAGTCGTAATCGTCCTTCTTGGCGGTCTTGGCATCCTTCTGGAACTGCTTCCAGCGCTTGTGGACCTTCCGCGATTTGGCGAGTTCGTCGACGAACCGGTCGGGCTTGACGTAGCCGCTGATGGTGCCCATGACGATCCCGTCCGGGGTTACCATCGCCAGGAACGGGTAGCCGGACCCGCCGTATTTCTGCATCAGGTCGCGGTTGATCTTCGCCTGCTTGCTGGGCTCCTGGCCGCGGGGGACGGTGCAGTCCAGACTGGCGGGCACGAAGTGCTCCAGCGCCTTCTTCGCCTTCTCGTCGGTGTAGGTGTCTTCCTCGATCTTCCGACACCAACTGCACCAGTCGGTGGTGAAGTGCAGGTAGAGGGGCTTGTCCTGCTCCTTCGCCTTGGCCAACGCATCGGCGTAGGTGGACTCGAAGCCCTCGACATTCACCGCAAGCAGCGGGCTGGCGAGCATGGCGGTAAGCACTACGGTCAGTACAGAAATTCGCATCGATGTTCCTTTCCTGAGGTCAACGTCTCTCTTACACAGCGTATCAGACTCGCGGGGCGTTCCCGGAAATCGTTCTGCAAAAAGCAGGACACGCGGCGAACTGCCCCGTTTGGCGGCAAAAACGGTACTCACAGCCCGCGTCGGCCATTACAATGGCCCGAATGTCCGACGCTCAGAGACTGGTTGTGTTCCTGCCGAATCCGGTGGGCGATACGGTGATGGCTACGCCCGTGCTCCGCGCGCTGCGTGAGCATCGCCCCGACGCGCGCATTGTGCACGTCGGTCGACCGCCTGCGCTGGACGTTCTGAGCGGGTCCCGCTGGGCCGATTCGATGGTGCCGGACCTCACCGCCAAGCGTCCCAAGCTGAGGCACTGGAGGGAGTTGGTCGGCGCCTTCCGCGGCCGTCGCCCCGAGTTGGCGATCCTCCTGCCCAACAGTCTCCGCCCGGCCCTGGCAGCCTGGCTGGGACGCAGCAGCCGCATCGTCGGCTACGCACGCAACGGCAGGGGACTTCTGTTGAGCGACGCGTTAACTGTCCCGCGCGACGAAGACGGCAGCCGACGGGCGATCCCCACCATCGATTACTATCGGGCGATTCTCGAACACCTGGGAATTCCCTGTCCGTCGCGTCGCATGGAGTTGCCCCTGCGCGATGAAGACGCCCGATCGGCCGATGAAATGCTCGCCGATGCCGGCTGGGATGCCCACCGACCGACCGTGATGCTCAACCCGGGCGCCGCCTTCGGAATCAGCAAAATGTGGGCGGCGGAGCGATACGCCGAATTGGCCGACCGGCTCATGGCGGAGCGCGACGCGCAGGTCATCATCAACGCCGCCCCGTCCGAGAAGCACGTCGCAGCCGCGGTGGCCGAGGCGATGTCCCGCCCGCCGCTGGTGAGCTTTCACGATCGGGACAACACCATTGGCCTGCTCAAGGGTCTCATCCGCCGGTGCGACCTGCTGGTGACCAACGATACCGGCGCCCGCCACTTCGGGGCCGCCTTCGGGATCGGCGTGGTCACGTTGTTCGGCAGTACCGATCCTGTCTGGGCCCGGATCGATTACCCGCGCGAGCGGATCGTTCGCGTGGAGGTGCCCTGTTCCCCGTGTCAGCAGAAGACCTGCCCCAAGCCGCCCGGCGAGGAGTTTCACCGGTGCATGCAGGCCATCACCGTCGCCGGCGTCGCCGAGGCCTGCAGCGAACTTCTGGACGCCCCCGCCCCCCGTCAGCCCGAGGCAAACCGAGCATGATCGTAAACAATGACATGTCCCAGCCGCTGCGTGCGGTGATCGAGCGCGAGGGGTTGACCACCGTCGCCGGCGCCTTCGCCTACGGGCAGGGCGACGACCTCGACAAGCCTGGTCTGGGGCACCGCCGGCGCACGCGCATCGAGCTGACCGACGACGAGAAAACCCCCCACGTGCTGTTTCTCAAACGCTACGGCCCCGAGTCGTTCTCCCGTCGGCTGCGACGCTGGTGGGTTACCGGCGCTCGGGGCGCGATGGGCCCGATCGAATACGCCAACGTCCGGGCCGTTCGGCTGGCGGGGATCCCCACCATGACCGAACTGTCGGCAGGGAGCGACGAGCAAGGCCGAAGCTTCGTGCTGGTCACCTCGGTGGACGGCGTGTCGCTGGAATCGCGGGCGGAGGATTTCTTCATCCGTCAGCACGACCAGGCCCAGCGTCTGGGAGAGTTCAACCACGCCCTGGCCGAGCTGATGGCGGGGTTCCACCGGGCGGGGTTCGTGCATCGCGACTTCTACGCCTGCCACGTCTTCATGGACGAGCGGGGCGGGGCGATGGACCTCTCGTTGATCGACCTGGCCCGCGTGTTCCGCCCACGCTGGCGGAAGCGGCGCTGGCAGGTCAAAGACCTCGCCCAGCTGAAGTACTCCATGTCCCCGCGATGGGTCAGCCAGTGCTGGGACGAGTTTTTCGCACTCTACCTCGGCGGGCGCGGCACGGAGCGGATCTGTCGGCCGGTGGAGCGCGCGATCGACCGGCGCGTCGCGCGGATGCAGCGACGCCATCGCGTCGAACCGTTCCGGTACGAACCGAGCCGCGAGGAAGAGCGTTCGGCCCGGACCCGCACACGGAGGGACGATTGAACATCGCATTGGCCATCGAGCGGATGGATCCCGGCCGCGGCGGCAGAGAGATGTCCGTGGCGCAGATCGCCACCGAACTGGCGGCGCGGGGACATCGCGTGACCATTCTCTGCCACACCGGCCAGTGGGAGCAGGAGGGAGTTGAGCTTCGCAGGCTGGGCGACGGCGGCGCAGATCTTCGCAAACCGGCCGAGCTGGAACGCTTCGTCCGGGCCGTCGGCGCTGCCGGCGCGGAGTTTGACATCCTGCACGCCACGCTGCCCGTTCCGGGAGCGAACGTCTACCAGCCCCGCGGCGGGACGATTCCCGGCCAGCGAACCGCCCGACTGCGACGTTACAGCCTGCTGCGATCCATCGCCGCCCGGCTGGGCGACCGGTTCAACCGCCTGCGATCGCTGCGATGGCAGTTCGAACGGGAGCTGGTGAATGACCCGCGCTGCGAGCACCTGGCGGTCAGCAAGATGATCGCCGAGGAATACGCCTATCATTACGATCTCGTCGATCGCGTGCGCGTGGTGTACAACGCCGTCGAACAGCCCGTCCCGGCGAATCTCGGCCAAGTCGAGGCCAGGCAGGCCCTGCGCGATCGGCTGGGTTGGGGCGTCGACGAGGTGGTCTTCCTGACCGTGGCGACGAACTTCGCGCTGAAGGGCGTGGGCGAATGGCTGGGGCACGTGGCACGCTGGCGGAAGCAGGGCGGCCGCGTGCCGGTGCGATCGCTGCTCATCGGCGACCGACGGGCCGGGCGGTATCGCGCCATGGCGGCGTCGCTGGGGCTGGGGGACATCACCGCCGTATGGGGACCCGCCGACCGCGAGCAGGTCGCCCAGGCGTGCGCAGCCTCCGACGCGGTGGCGCTGTTGAGCTGGTACGACCCATGCTCGCGCGTCGTGCTTGAAGGTGTGCGATGTGGGCTGCCGGCAGTGACGACGATCTTCAACGGCGCGGCGGACGTGCTCGTAAAGCACGGCTGCGGGGAGGTGGTCCACTCGCCCCGACACGTCGAAGGGGTGCATGCCGCCATCGACCGCCTCACGGACGGGCGAAATCGACGGCGATTGGCCCGCGCCTGCGCCGACGCCGAGCCCGAGCTGTCCATCGCGAGACATGTGGACGAACTCGAAGCCGTTTACACGGAGGTAAGCGAACGATGACCGGAGTGCTGGCCGTATCGGAACCAAGTATCGCGTGGGCGGCTGCGATCGCCCCGCTGGTTGCCTACGTCATCGGGGCCACCCCGTTCGCGTGGATTATCGCGCGGTGCAAGGGCGTGGATCTGCGATCGGTCGGCAGCGGCAACATCGGCGCCACCAACGTCACCCGCGCCATCGGCAAGGGGTTCGGCTACCTCTGCTTCTTCCTGGACATGGGCAAAGGTCTCCTGCCGACATTGGTGATGGGGGCATGGCTCGTACCGGCCTCGCAGATCCCCTCGCCGGCGGTGCAGGCGATCTGGCTGGGCACGGGAGTGGCTGCCGTCCTGGGTCACGTGTTCCCGTTCTGGCTGAAATTCCGCGGGGGCAAGGGCGTGGCGACGTCGCTGGGGGTGGTGCTGGGGGTCTTCCCGTACTTCACCATCGCCGGGCTGCTGGCCTTCGCGCTGTGGGTGGCGGTCACGCTCATCAGTCGATACGTCTCACTGGGCAGCATCGTGGCGGCGGCGGCGTTCATCCCGCTGTTTGTGGGCTGGAACGCATGGCGCCTCGGGCCCGGGGTCGTCTGGCAGCTCTGGCCGATGATCGCCTTCGCCGCCCTGGTCGCGGCGCTGATCCTCATCCGCCATCGCGGCAATCTTGCCCGTCTCCTGGCGGGAACCGAAAACAGGATCGGCCAGCGTCACAGCCCGCCGGCGCCCTCGCCGGAGCAAGCGGATCGGCCGACTCAGGCGTAGCTGCCACCTTCGTCGATGCCCAACTGCCTGCGTTTGGCGGTTCGCTCCCGGGCGGCGGTCCGTTCGTAGTCGCTGCGGCGGTATGCTTCCAGGGGATCCGCCTCCACGCCGAGGGTCTCTCGCACGCGGACCAGCAGGTCGGTGACGTCCGTGTTGTACGCCCGGCGGAGAGTTTCCTCGGCGGCGATGACGTCCTCGCGATCCTGGGCTGCCTGCAGCGCGTCGCGATCCACGCACAGCGCCTTGGCGAACAGCTCCTGCACCGTGCAGACCGTCTGGATCATCGCCTCGACCTTGGGCTTGATGTTGTGCGACTGGTCGATCATCCACGCGATGTCCAGGTCGCGGCCGTTCTCGTGCTCCCAGGCGGCGATCTCGTTGAAGATCCGGAACGCCTGATACGGGTCGATCGAGCCGACCGTAAGGTCGTCGTCGGCGAACTTGCGATCGTTGAAATGAAACCCGCCGAGCATGTCCTCGTCGATCAGCCAGGCGACGATCTGCTCGATGTTGGTTCCCAGCAGGTGATGGCCGGTGTCCACCAGAACCTTCGCCCGCGGACCGGCGGCCTTGGCGAAGATGTAGCTGGCGCCCCAGTCGAAGAAGTCCGTGAAGTACGTCGCCGGCTCGAAAGGCTTGTACTCCACGAGCATTGTCATGCCATCGGCCAGCGCGCCGTGAACCTTCTTGAGGGCGTCGGTCGCCCACCGCTTGCGGGCGCGGATATCGGCCTGGCCGGGGTAATTGGCCCCGTCGGCAAACCACAGCGAGAGGGTTTTGCTGCCGGTCTGACGGGCGATGTCCACCGAGTCCAGCATGTGCTCCACGGCCCCGGAGCGGATCCCGGCGTCGCGGTTGGTTACCGATCCGAACTTGTACTGCTGGTCCTGGAAGAGGTTGGGGTTGATCGAGCCGATCCGCACGCCGTGAGACTCGGCAAGCTCGACCACGGCGGGGTCGAACCCTTGCGGGAAGTCCCACAGCACGTGGACCGCCACGGTGGGCGTCATGCCCGTGTAGCGGTGAACGCAGCCGGCGTCGGCGATCTTGTCGGCCAGGTCCACCGCAGCCGCCGGTTGGAGGTACTTCCCGAACCGCGTGCCCGTGTTGGCAAAGCCCCAGGAGGGCACCTCGATGGCGAACCGCTCGAGGCGGTCAATGATGGCGTCGGCCCGGTCGGCAGGAATGGACGGTGTGGCAGGCATGGGCGGTACTCCTTGCTGAAGTCTTAACGATGGCGTTGATTGTAGCCCCATCGCCGCGTAAGTACAGCCCGGGCGAGACAATCCCGCCCGCCGGCGGCCGCCTGAAAGCGAATCCGTCGGCCTGACGCTTGCCCCGTCGCCGCGACCGCATAGAATGGCCAACTGACTTGAGAGCAAAGGATGACTCTTGCCTGATCTGACTGACTATCTCGATGCCCATTTTCTGGAGCACCTGCGCCAGGCGTTTTCCGACCTCGCCGGGCGGGCGGTGTGCATCTGGGACTGCGACGGAACCGGCCCGATCGTACCGGGTTGCACCGACGCCAACGGCGAGCTGCCCTGCTGCGGCGAGCCCCTGCCGTCCTACGCGCCGCAGGTGCGGGTGAACGGGCAACGTGTGGGCTATCTCACCGTGGGCCCGGACCCCGTCCGACAGACGCTCGAACCGACAGAGTGGGCGATCAATCTTCTCAACGTGATGGCCGACGTGGTGGGGGGCATGTGCGAGCGGGAGCAGCAGCTGCGATACCGCCTGGAGGAGCTTGGCACGCTGTATCGTCTTACCGCGGAGTTCACCTCCCAGCGGGACCTCGACACGCTGCTGGACCAGGTTGCCCGCACCGTGGTGGACGTGCTGGGGCTCAAGGCCTGCAGCATCCGGCTGTTGAACCCCGACAAGACCGAGCTGCTCGTGCGGGCGGTGGCGAACCTCTCGCGGGAATACCTGGAAAAGGGCCCGATTCTCCTGGAAGAAAGCGAGATCGACCGCGAGGTGCTCGAAACCGGTCGGCCGGTGTACATCGCCGACGAGACCACCGACCCCCGCGTGCTCTACCAGGCCGAGGCGAAACGCGAGGGCATCGTCAGTGCCCTGTGCGCCCCGATGATCTACAAGGACGAGCGGCAGGGGATTATCCGTGTGTACGCCGACAGCAAGCACGAGTTCGACTGGTTCGAGATCTCCCTGCTGCAGGCGATCGCCGCCCAGGCGGCAGCGGCTGTGGTGAACGCCAACCTCTACCAGGAAGCGGTGCAGCTGGCGACGGTGCGACGACATCTTTCGATGGCCGCCGAGGTGCAACAGCGGATGATCCCCGATCAGCCGCCCGAGGTGGAGGGGTTCGATCTGGGAGCGATGTACGTTCCCTGCTACGAGCTGGGCGGAGATTTCTACGACTTCATTCCGCTCTCCGAGGACAACTGGGGCGTGGCGATCTGTGACGTGGTGGGCAAGGGCGTGCGGGCCTCGCTGCTGATGGCGTCCGTGCGGGCCTCCCTTCGCGGACATGCCGTGAACATCTACGAGATGTCCCGCGTGCTGGACAAGGTCAACCGCGACCTGGTCGCCGACAGCCTCATCAGCGATTTTGCGACGATGTTCTACGGCGTGCTGGACGTGGACGAGCGTCGACTGACCTACGCCAACGCCGGGCACCCGCCGCCGCTGCTGGTGCGCGACGGAAAGCTCTGCCACCTCGAAACCGGTGGATGGGTGCTGGGAATTCAGCCCGGAACCCACTACCGCCACGACTCCTTCGAGTTCCGCCGCGGCGACCTGCTGGTGATGTACACCGACGGATTGGCCGACGCGATGAACTTCGCCGACGAGAGCTTCGGCGTCGAGCGGATCGAGCGATCCGTCCTGGAGGCCGACGCAATGAACTGCTCGGCCCAGTCGGTGGTCAAGCACATCGTCTGGAACATGCGCAAGCATGCCGGGCTCACCCAGCGGACCGACGATACGACCCTCGTAGCCATTCGGGCGTTGTAGGAGGGTCGGCCGTGACGAACACGAAGATCCGACTGGTCGCGCTGGACGTGGACGGCACCGTCGCGGGCGCGGGCGACGAGGTGACCGGCGAGACCGTTCGCGCCATCGGTCGGCTGCGCGACGCGGGGATCCGCGTGGTATTGGCGACGGGACGGTCCCACGCGGAGGTCATGCCCGTCTGGCGGCAGTTGGCGCTGCCCGAGGCCGACTCGCCGGTGATCGTCGTGGGCGGGGCGATGGTCAGCGAACCGCTCAGCGGCAGGACGGTCTACCAGAAGGGCATCGCACCGGACCTGGCCGTTCGGTTCGGCAGGGCGTTGCACCGGCAAGGCCGATCGCTGATAGCGCTGGTGGACGGCTGGCGACACGGGTTCGACTACTACACCTGGCTGTCGGACGACGCCGAAGAGGTCCGGCGGAAGTGGTTCGGGCAGATGGACGTGCGCAACCGCTGGCTGGGCGACCTCTCGGAGGCGGCGAGGCAACCTCGGGCGATACGGATCGGCGCGATGGCCGAACCGCAGGAGGCAGCCGAGCTGGCCGACCAACTCGCCGAGGAGTTTGCCGGGCAGCTGGAGATGCACCCGATTCTTGCCCCGAACTATGGGATCACGATCGTCGAGGCGTTCGCCGCCGGCGTGAGCAAGTGGTCGGCGATCCAGTATCTCGCGGGTGGCTGGCGGATCGGCCGGGGTCAGATCGCCGCCGTCGGGGACGACGTCAACGACGTGCACATGGTGCGGGAGGCCGGGCTGGGGGCGGCGATTCCGGGTCGATGCGACGCGCTGGTGGAGGCCGCCGACGTGGTCGTTGACGACGGGCTGGCGGGCTTTCTCTCGGACCTGCTGGCCGGTCGATTCGGATAGGAAACGCATCGGTGGGGACTTGCCCCGACCACCACTGCCGCGCAAACTAAGGGTATGCCAGATCGCCACAACAAAGACGACCGCGTGGATCAGCTCCGTCAATCGCTGCGGCAGGGCGATCTCGACGGGGCGCGTCGCATCCTGGGTTCGGCGAAGGGAGAGCAGTGTTTCGCGTCGCGCCCGACGCCTTCTCAGCCCGCCCCGTGCGCCCCTCATTCGCTGCAGGCGGTCTGGGGCGGCGAGGAAATTCTCGTCTCGACGTCGCGCGGGCAGGTGACTTGCTGGCGAAGCGAACCCGACGCGGATGAGATCGACCCCTGCGCCGACGAGATCGGTTCGCTGTTCGCCTCGTGCATGAAGGGCGGCGGCGAACGGTTCGACGAGCTGCGCGCTTCGCCGGGACTCTGTCATCTCGCGGACGCAGCCGAGAGCGACGTGGTCTTTCTGCGGAGTCACTCGGCCGGCGGCAAGGCCGGCGCGACGACGGTCATCAGCAAAGCGATCAGCCGGGACGGGGTGATTCAGGTGACCCAGCGCATCGCGCGATCGGTGCAGGAAGAGCCGGCCGTCCTGCAACTCTTTGCCGACGTCTGCGAGGAGGCGAGCGTGGTGGTGATGTTCGGCGGCAGAGACGATTCGCCACGGTCGCTGCAGCGTCGCATGAAATCGGCCGGCCTGGACGAGCCGTGGGGCGTCCCCGCGGCGATGCTGGTTCGCGACGACTGCAAGGCGATGTGGGCCGACGAGATGCCGCGGTTCGGCCTGCGCGTGATCGAGCAGATGGGCCTGGGTCGCTCGCGGCAGGGCGGGTTTCCGCCGTCGGTTCTGGGACGGGTGGTTCGGCGGTTCCACGAGACCGGCGACGCCCGTGCGATCGCCAAGCTCCTGCGCCGCAGCGTGTGCGACCTGCTGGTGCTCATCGAGGCGAGCTGCTTCCTGCTGACCGGGCGAGGACCCGTGGGCGCCTATTGAGACGGCGCGAGCAGACGCCCCGGCCGGTCAGGACCGAGGCGTCTGGACAGCCGGTTCGGTCGCCAGGCGGGGCTACTTCAGCGGCGTGAACACCAGGATGGCCGGTTCGTCTTCCGGGTCGTTGCAGTTGCTCCGGTCGATGATCGCGAGGTACTTCCAGGCGTTCTTGGCGGGCACGTCATCGCCCACCTGCACGTGAATGATCGCGGCGAACGTGTCGCTGCGGACGGTTACGAGGTTGGCCACCGCGTTGTAGAGTCGGTCGCGGGCGTCGATGAATTCCGGGTGCTGCACGAGCTTCCGGACGGCCGCGTTGGCGGCGGGGTCGGTCGTGGAGGGGTCCCACCCCAGTCGGGCGCTCATGTAGTGGGCCAGGGGGACGGCCAATTCGCCGGGTGTGCGGAAGCCTTCCAGCGACTGATCTTTACGGAGATCGGGTATGTACGTCTGGTGCTTGGTCCGCTGGGCCAGGCGGTAGTCGATGATCTCCCGGGCGAGGTCCGAGCGGGAGATGGAGAAGGTCTTGCCATCCATCGTGATGGATGTCGGCCAGGGCAGGTTCTCCAGAATCGCCCTGGGCGCTGTGTTGATGTTGATCAGTCCATACGCCCGCCGGTAGTCGTCTGTGCGAGTTAGGTCGCCCTCGTGCATGGCGAAGAACTCACCCAGCAGGCACCCCAGCGGCACGCGGGGATAGGTGTTGGGCTGCACGGCGATATCGGGGGTATAGAGGCTCGGTCGACCACGGCCGGGGATGTCCTTGAAGTCCACCGCCTCGCGGTCCTCCTGCAGGATCTGTTTGCTGAACGGCGTGTGGGTGGAACCGTCCTTCTGCGGGGCGGTCATGTAGACCCGGGCCATCTCGCCGAGGCTGCGCATTTCGTTCTGGCCGAAATTTCCCACGTCGACGATCGGCACGGAGTTCAGGGCGTCCTTGTCCTTGAGGTCCTCGCTGGTGAGATTGTTGTCCTCACCCAGCCGGTGGGTCTTGTCGGCGGTGTACGCCTTGTAGACGGCCAGGTTGTACCGGGCCCGCTCGAGGTTGTCGTCGCGGCGGATGCACTTGGTCGTCCCCGCATCGGTCCGGATGTCCGTGCCGGCGTAGTCCAGATCGTCTCCGCTGACCTGGTCGACGATCACCTCGCCGCGGAAGAGCTGAATCACGTCGCTCTGGTCGAATCGCAGCTTGGGGTTGTCCACCTCGAACCAGCCTGTGGTGTCCAGACCGGTGTCGTCCTCGCGGTCGGTTTCGTTGCCGGTGTAGCTGCCACCTTCCTCGAAGCTGTAGAGGACGGCCTTCTTGCCGGGTTGGATCGCCTTGGCGGGCAGGTTCACGTCGTCGCTGCCGACCACGATCCGGTATTCGTTGAGATTGATCGCCTTACCGGTGGGGTTGAGCACCTCGATGGCGAACCCGGCGATGTGGTCGTCTGCGTTCGGGGCGGATTCGGGCTTGTGGGACGCGTACGCCTCGGTAATCACCAGCCGCTGCTTGAGTCCCCACGCCGTCACGTCGCCGGAGGTGAACTTCCACGGCGCGTCGGTCTCGCCCTTGGAGGAATACGCCCAGAGGTTGGCGGTGAGGCAGGCGGCGAGGCGATCGCGCTGCGTGTTGTCCTTGCCGTACTGGATGGAGTACAGCAGTCGGCGGATCTGCGTGTACACGTCGTTGCGTTTGGCGGCAGTGCCGAGGTCCAGCTTCAACGGTGCGTCGCCCTTCAGTTGCGGCCAGCGCATCAACCGGCGCGAGCAGCTGTAGGTTGTCAGCAGCGAGCGGGCGTCGTTGGAGAGATTCACGCCGAGCTCGTCGACGAGCCGACCGGTCTCGGTCATTGCGTCGTCCTCGTAGTACCGCAGGTACATCTCGTCGCTGACGGCGAAGGGCTGATACTGGTCGTCAAGAGGTTTGAGCAGTCGCGACGCGCCGCGGACGTAATACTGCAGGAGGTTCGGAGCGGAGGTCCAGTTGTTCACGTCGGTCCGGGCCATGTGGATGCGACGGTAGGCTGTGGTCCCCAGGATGCCTTCCAGGTCGTACAGCGTCGGCGCAGCCGGGATGACGAGGTTCTCCGGGCTGCCGGTGGTGGTCCCGCCGGTATTGATGCACGCCCGTCCGGCGAGGTCGATCACCTTGACGGCCATCCAGTATCGCTGACCTGTGGAGCTGACCGATCGCGAGTTTCGCAGCCAGGCGTCTTTGCTCCCGTCGGCGTCGACGTCGATTTTCGTGCGGGGTTCGTTCGCCTCGAACGGGTACAGCAGCGAGAACAGATCCCGCGACCCGTCGGTGTGTGTCAGATACATGTCGGGGCGGGCTTTGAGCGTCCACCACACCGCGTCGTCGAGCGGCCGAGCGGTTTCGCCGTACGCCAGAACGGGGATTGTCTCGGCGTCCAGGCCGGTCCGCGAGTAGGGCCCGTTGCTGCCGATGTGCAGGTCGTTCTTGAGCATCTCCGCCATGCGCATCACCGCGCCGCCGGCGACCTGCGTGGACTGGTTCCGCGTAACGACGGCCCGCGAACTCTTGGCGTTCAGGTGCGAGACCAGCAGGAACGTCGTCCCGAGCATTACCAGGATCGCCAACAGCCCGATGGTGAGCATCAGGGCCGAGCCGTGTTTTCTATGGTTTGTGTACATCGCTGCATCCTTCCCGGGAATCACTTCCCAATGGTGCAGATAACTTCGTACTCGTTGCCTTCGCTTTCCGCGCGGGCGGCGTCGGGAAGGGCAACGTCTTTGATGGTGAATGTCAGCTTGACCGCGGCAGGCCAGTTCGCCTGGTTCTCATTGGTCCACAGGGCGCGGTAGCGTTTGTTCGTGGTGCCCACCTCGTACTCGATGTCCGAGTTGTTCGCCTTCGAGCCGGGCCCGTACCACTTGAGCCCATCCGAGCCGCGCGTACCGTCGGTCCAGCGAATTTTCAGCTCCGTACATCCCGGTGCCAGCGCCTGCCAGAGCTTGTGGAGATCGGCCTGTTGCTGAATGGGAATGGTCACCGACGTGGGCGCCTGGCCGATGGCATACTCGATGTATTCCTCGACGCTGTTCGTGCCGCCTCCGCCGGGGTCTTCGCGAGGCAGGACGACGAATTCCGAGAGGTCCCAGCTCTGCATGTCCCCATTGGAGAGCCCCTTGTCGTTCAGCACCCAGCCCTGGCGGAAGAGTGTCTCTTGGTCCATGCCGTCGGTATCGCATAGGCCGATCGTGACGACCGAGCCGCTTCCGGTGTTCGCCGAGGTGACGCTTTCGGTCAGGCCGGCCTGGGTGAAGATGAGCATGTCGCCCGAGCTCGTCTCCGCGATGCACAGAAAACCGCTCTGGGTCACGCGGCGCAGGTCGGCCCGCAGGATCTGCGAAAGGGCGGTGGCGGTGTTGTTCTTGCGCATGTGCGAGTTGGATACGGACACGACGCGCTGGCTGGTCGAGAGGATCATGCTGAAGGAGAGAATCAGCATCGCCAGGATGGCCACCGCGACCAGCAGTTCGATGAGCGTCAGTCCTCGGGCGGTGGCGCGGGCGGATCGGGATGTCGTCAATGTCTCGTGCATGGGATCTCGTTCATTTCTCCGGAAGGGCCGTCCGGATGGTGTAGGCAGCCAGCCCCGTGGGGGCGATGATCTTCTCGCCGCTCTCGACGAGGACCCAGACCTTCACTTTCGTCTCGGTGCTCTCCATCCGCGTTCGCAGGATCGCCTCGCCGCCCTCGATTCCTTCGATGGAGGACAACTCACCGGTGTCGGCGCGAATCAGCGGCGAGTCCGGCAGCACGCCGGCCGGGAAGCTCCCCGTGGCGCGCGACGCGTCGCCGCGGTCCGAGATGTTGACGTTGGCCTGCTTCATCTCCACGGTGTTGTCGGTGCTGTTGAGCTTGTAGGAGACGACGGTCAGCTGGTAGTCGTTCTCGTCGCCGACGTGCCGTGCGAGCACACAGTAGCCGTAGGGGCTGGTGGGACTGCCGTCCGAGTCGATCGAGTCGGCGGGGTAGGTTCGCTCGGCCGGTTTGAGCTCGTCCGTGACGTCCTCAAGCTCGTCCGATCCGCCGATGGGGTTGCCCGGGTTGTGTCGCAACGCCGTGATCGCCACCGACGCCCCGTTCTCGCAGATGATGGTTCCCACCACGTTGCGGAAGGACTGGTTGTTGTACTGCATCGCCGCGGCAAACAGGCCGGCCGACATCGTCAGGCCGTAGGCGATGATGCCCAGGGCGATCATGAGCTCCGAGAGCGTGAATCCCCCGCCTCCAGCCGATCGTCTCGAATTGGTTCCGAATCGTTTTCTCATGGGTCAGTCCAGTGGGAACAGCTGTCCCGTGTGTATGTTGATTGGCAGGAGAATCGCGTTGCGGTTGATGTAGTCGCCCTTATCGCCGGCGGCGTCGAAGTCCTTGTAGTTGAACATGCAGATGGCGGCAGTGCCGTACTCGGCGTCCTGGGTTCCGCTGGCGTCGGGGCTGGTGCGGTTGGTCGTCCAGAGGCGTGTGCGGGCGCCGCTGGAGGTCACCAGGTCGCTGGAGGGCGAGAGGCGGATTTCCCTGCCCTGCACGCTGCGAACCAGTCGGCCGTTGGGCGAGAAGACGATGGTCATCGTCGTGAAGCTCTTCGGGCTTCTGTAGTCGAACTCGCCGTCGCCGCCGCCGGCGAAGATCTCGCCGGTCTCGTTGGACAGGTCGCCAAAGGCAATGTTGCCGGGAACACGCTCGGGCTTGGATTCCGGAGCGATGTCGAAATTCGCGTTCGAGCTGTCCATGCTCTCCAGCGTGACCAGCGAGGTGAAGCAGACGCCCTCCAGGTCCGGGTTGCGGCTTTCGTCGGCCAACTGGATGTGTACGCCGGCGTAGGTCCCGTTCCGCATGGCCGTCGAACGGGCGGCGCGGATCTGCGCGGAGATCAGATTGTACGATTGCTTGTCCGCACCGGCTGAGAGCAGGGCGGAAATGCTCGGAAGGGCGATGCCCGCCGCCAGGACGATCACGCCCAGCACGACCATCATCTCCACCATGGTGAACGCACCGCAGGTTGTCTTACGTCGTGTGTGCATCGTGCACCTCAATAGGGTCAGCGGTCCGAGCGGATATCGTCGTGGCCATACTCGTCACCCTCGCTGCCGAACCGCCGGTCCGGCCCGGGCGAGATCAGCACGGGCGTTCCGCCGAACCCGCCGTCGGCGTCGTATTTCATCTCCTCGCCGAACCCGTCGAGGAGCTTGTTGTCCTCCCCGCCGAGGTTCTCCCCGCTCAACTGGTCGAGAATCGCCGAGGCGCTGTCGCTCTTGCGGAGCTCTTTGACCAGTTTGCCCGTATCGCTGGCCTGCGGGGGGGCGCTGTCGGGGTCCTCTTCCTGGTAGGCCTGGATGGCGCGGATGACGATCGCCATCGCCGCCTGGGTCTCCTTCTTGGCGGCAGAGTCGGTCACGTACCGACCGACGTTCACGATCAGCGCCACGATCAGGGCCATGATGAACATGACCACCAGCAGCTCGATCAGCGTAAAGCCATCCCCTCGGCGTCGGCGTGGGGCGGCGGGTTGTCCTGGTCCTGCAAAACGCATGGAGCGTCTCCTGCGGTTGGCCTGCCTATTCGGGCAGGAAGTTGGTGATGTCGTCGGTGGTCACGTCGTCGCGGTAGGATCTCTTCTTGCCGTCCGGGCCTGCCGACCACAGAAAGAAGTCGTGGCGGAAATAATCGCCGTCGGCGTCCTTGTAGTACGAGTCGTTTGGCCCGTCGCCCTCGAACCGGGTGTAACTGATTGTGTTCTCGAATTCGTCGACGAAGACCAAGCCGCGGTGTCTGTCATTGCCCTTCGTGTCCTTCTTCAGCCGAACCTTTTCGGGGTCCACGTACGGGCCGACCTTGCGTTTGTTGGCCTTCATCCGAAAGCCGTACCCCTGGACGCCGTCATCACCCATCACGATCTCTTCGCGAGTTACGGTGTCTGTCGGGTGCGGCTTGCCGTCGTTGCCGATATCGGGGAAGTAGCCCAGCAGACACTGCACGAGCATCTTCGCCCCGTTCCATCCTGTCGGACACTGCCAGGCAGTCATCTCACGGTCATCGTCCGGGGGAAACTCGCCCCAGTCGTCGCGATAGAGTTTACAGCCGGCTTCGAGGTTGTTGATGGTCGCCTGCGAAGCCTTCACGGCGACCTGGCGGCGGACCTGCAGAATGGTCGGCAGGACGATGCCCGCCAGCAGGACAATCACCGAGATCACCACCAGCATCTCCACGAGGGTGAATCCCCGGTGGAAAGGTCGGCCGATGGGTCTGTCATTGCGGTCGGTCGCGTGCATGGTCAGCCTCCTGCGTTGCCGTTGGTGATGTCGTCGGAGGTAAAGTACAGGCGGTCGGCACCCGCACTGAGAAGCAGGTACGGCCCGCTGCCCCCGCCGAAGTTTCCGCCCTTCGTCTCGTCGGTGACCAACTCGCCGTTGTCGGACGCCCTGAAGTTCCCCTCACCCAGTCGCGAGGGGTAGTAGAGAATCGGCATCGGCGTGGGCAGCCCGTCGGAGAGCACGTTCTCATGGGTGGTTTCGTCGACCTCGTAGTCGAAGAGAATCCCCCCGCTGAAATCGGCGTACTGCGTCGAGGCCGGGAAGATATCGTCGCCGTCGTCGTCGGTCTTCGTAAACAGTGCTCTGGCCAGCAGCTCGCTGCCGTTGCTGGTGTCGGGGTCGTCCCGCCAGTTGGCGTTGACCTGTCCGGGGTAGTGGTTGTTGTTGACCTTGTACCAGAGGTCCACGCTTCGGCTGAGCGATTCCAGCCGGGCCTTGGCCTTGGTCTGGTTCATGGTCTTGATCACCGACTGGACCGTGGGCACGAGGATGCCCATCAGCAGCGTGATGATCACGATCACCACCAGCAGCTCCACGAGCGTGAACCCGCCCGGCAGGCTGCTTTGCCGTCGTCTTTGTCTGGTCCGTGGCGTCATGGCGTCTAGTCCTTCTTCCAGCTGGTTACGTCGTCGGTGGTGAAGAACACGCGATCCTCACCGGCGGCGACGAAGACGTACTTCCCGTCGCCATGGGGGATCCCGGTCTTCTCGTTCCGCACCAGGTCCTCCAGGCTGCCGTCGGTCTCGGTCAGCAGGGCGCTGTTCTGGTTTTCCCTGAACTGGTTCACGTTGCCGCTGCGGTCCGGGTGCGCGGGCCAGTAGCAGATCGCCATCGGCCGGGGGAACCCGTCCATCGGCGCCCACTTCTTGCCGACTTCATTGCCCGTCTCGTCCAGCAGATTCTCGGGAGGCCTTCCGACGTAGGCGTCTTCCGGCTCCCAGCCGCTACGGAAGGGGTTGTCCTCCTTGGGCGTAAAGAGGTACCGCACCAGCATCTGACTGGCGGTGTCGGTGGACCAGCTGCCCCAGTTCTTCTGCCCCGGGTACACGCCGTTGTCGGTGAAGTACTGTTCGACGCCTTTTTCCAGGACGGCCATGTGGGCGGTGGTTTTGGTGCTATACCCCTGCGAGGAGATCGCACCGATCGTGGGGATCAGGATCCCGGCCAACATGCCGATAATCGCGATGACCACCAGAAGCTCGATCAGCGTAAAACCATCTCTCGCCGTCCTGCCCGGCCGGTGTTGTGGGAGACTCTGAAACATGTTCCGCATCCTTCCTGTTACGACATCTGCTGGAGCAGTTGCACCATGGGCATGAACAGTGCGACGACGATGAAGCCGACGATCACGCCCAGGACGATGATCAGCACCGGTTCCAGCAGCGATGTCATCGAGCTGACCAGCACTTCGACCTCGTCCTCGTAGGTGTCGGCGACCTTCTCGAGCATCTGGTCCAGCTCGCCGGTTTCTTCGCCGACGTCGATCATGTTCACGACCATGGGGTCCACGATCTTCGCCTGCCGCAACGGCTGGGCGAAGCTCTCGCCCTCGCGGATGCCGTCGTGTACTTTCACCATCGCCCGCGAGAACACTTCATTGCCGGCCGTCTCTCGCGTAATGTTCAGCGCGTCGAGAATCGGAACGCCCGCGTGCAGCAGCGTGCCCAACGTGCGCGAGAACCGCGCGACCGAGGTCTTGTTGACGATCGAACCCAGCAGGGGCACGTGCAGCTTCATGCTGTCCACGACGTACCGCCCGCCCTCGCTCATCCGCATGAGCTTGAAAATCATGAAAATCAGCAGCGGCGTGCCCAAGATGATCGCCCAGCCGCCCCCCTGTACCCATGAGCTGATATCCAGGAGGCTCTGCGTGATGGCCGGCAGGTCGGCCCCTTCGTCCTTGAAGACCTCCTTGAACGAAGGAACCACGAAATACAGCAGGCCGATCACGATCAGCACCGCGAAGGTGATCACCGCGATCGGGTAGATCATCGCGCCGACGACCTTGCGCTTCAGGGCCATCGACTGCTCCATGAAGTCGGCCAGTCGGTTGAGCACGACGTCCAGCACACCACCGACCTCGCCGGCGTGCACCATGTTCATGTACAGACGGTCGAACGTCTTGGGGTGGCGAGCGAGCGCTTCGGTCAGCGAGCTGCCGCCCTCGACGTCCTCGGCCACCAGGCGAACCGCCACCCGCATCATGCCCGGTTTCTGCTGCTGTTCGAGAATCCGCAGGCTCCGAAGGATCGGCAGACCGGCGTTGATCAGCGTCGAGAGCTGCCGGGTGAACTGCGTGAGCAGCTTCTGCGAGACCCGGCCGGCCTGCTTCATGCCCTGGCCTCGTCCGCCGCCACCGCCACCTCCGCCACCGGCGGCCCCGCCGCCCTGCGACCGCTTCCCGCCGGCCTTCTCCTTGATCTTCGTGGGGAAGTTGCCCATCGCCCGTACCTTCGCGATGGCCTCCTCGGACGATGTGGCGTCCACCTCGCCCTTGACGGGTTGGCCGACACTGTTCATTGCCTCATACTGAAACGTCGCCATCGTTTACTCCTCATGGCTGTGGACCGCAGTCCTCTGTCGCGCGGGGGCTGGGGCCCCCGATCAGCCCGCTTCCTCGAATATGGTCTGTCCGACGACTTCCTCGATCGTCGTCATCCCGTCGTATATCGCCAACAGGCCGCTCTCTCGCAGCGTCCGCATGCCGCGTTTGCGGGCGGCTTCGCGAATGGCGCCGGTACTGCTGCGATCCATCACCAGCTCCCGCAGCGAATCGTCCAGCACCATGATCTCGTAAATCGCCAGTCGCCCGCTGTAGCCGGTGCCCCGGCAGTAATCGCAGCCGGCCCCGTGGTAGAAGGTCCGCCCGGAGGTGTCTTCCGGCGTGAGACCCAGCTCCATGAGCATGTCCTCGGTGGGGTGGAACTCCTCGCGGCAGCGGGGGCAGATCTGACGCACCAGGCGCTGGGCGACGATCGCCTCCAGCGTCGCGGTCACCAGGTACGGTTCGAGCCCCAGATCCAGCAGACGCGCGATCGACGACGGGGCGTCGTTGGTGTGCAGCGTCGTGAGCACCAGGTGACCGGTCAGGGAGGCGTGGACCGAAATCTCGGCCGTCTCCAGGTCGCGAATCTCGCCGACCAGAACGATGTCCGGGTCCTGACGCAGGAACGATCGCAGACTCTTGGCGAAGGTCAGGCCCACCTCCTCGTTGATGGGCACCTGCACCAGGCCGTCGATGTCATACTCGACCGGGTCCTCGCTGGTAAGAATCTTCACGCCCACGTCGTTCAGTTCGCTCAGGGCGGAGTACAGCGTCGTCGTCTTGCCCGATCCGGTCGGGCCGGTCACGATCAGAATGCCGTGAGGCCGACTGATCAGCTGCCGGAAGATCCGCAGGTCGTCCTCGCGGAACCCCAGCCGTTCCAGGTCCAGCGAGACGTTCGAGCGGTCCAGCACACGCATCACGACGCTCTCTCCGAACATCGTCGGCAGCACCGCCACCCGCAGGTCGACAGGTCGCCCGTTGACCACCAGCTCGATTCGCCCGTCCTGCGGCAGGCGGCGTTCGGCGATGTTCAGACTCGCCATCACCTTGATCCGCGAACTGACGGCCATCGCGATCGAACGGGGCGGGGGGAGCATCTCGTAGAGCAGCCCGTCGATGCGGTAGCGCATCTTGAACTCGTCCTCGAAGGGCTCGAAATGAATGTCCGACGCCCGGTTGCGGATCGCCTCCAGGAGCACCATGTTCACGAGGCGTTTGACCGGATTGCTCTCGGCCGCCTCCTTGATGGTGTCCAGGTCGATGCTCTCGCCACGATTCTCCAGGGCCGAGTAGGTCTCGTTGCCGGCCATCTCGTTGAGAATGTCCCCGAGCGTTTCGGGTTCGACGTCGTAGTACTTCTTCAGGGCGCCTTCGAGCTGCTCCGGGTCGGTGATCCGGGCCGAGACGCGGAACCCCATCAGCGTCTGAAGGTCGTCAATGGCGTGGAAGTTGTCGGCAGTGCCCACCACGATCGTCAGACGATTGGAATCTGCGTCGTAGTCGACCGGTACGATCCTGTACGTATTGGCCATCTGCGCGGGAATCTGCGAGAGAACCTCGTCGGGAATCTCCTGGTTCTCCAGCGGCTGAAACTCCATGCCCACCTGGTAGCCCAGGCCCAATCCCAGCGCGTCCTCCTCGACGTATCCCATGTCCACCAGGATCTGCCCGATGGGCCCGCCGCGTTGCTTCTGGAGTTCGAGAGCTTCGTGAACCTGGTCGCGGGTGACCTCCCCGAGCTTGACGAGAATTCGGCCGATGGGTCGGCCCCTCAGCTGCTGAATGTCGACGGTTGTGGGATTGTGATTCATCGGCCTACTTCCTCAACTGCATGTCTTCGGCGGGTTGCTGCTGCTGAGATCCCTGCTGGGTGCCCTGGATCCGACCGGCACGGAGATTCTTGATCTTCTCCTGCAGGTCGCCCGGGTTGGTCGCCTGGTCGATCGCCTCTTTGTCCTCGACCTTGCCCTCGGAGACCAGCTGGAAAAGGTGGTCGTCCAGCAGTTGCATTCCCAGCTTCTTGCCCGTCTGGATCGAGGAGGGAATGCGGAAGACCTTGTTCTCGCGGATCAGGTTCGAAATGGCGTTGGTCACCACCATGAACTCGAAGGCGGCGACCCGGCCTTTGCGTTCCTTCATCGGCAGCAGGGCCTGGCAAAGCGTGGCGATCATGCTCTCCGAGAGCATCACGCGGATCTGCTCCTGCTGATCCACCGGGAACTGGTCGATCAGGCGGGTCACCGTACGGTGGGCACTGGTGGTGTGCAGCGTTCCGAACACCAGGTGGCCCGTCTCGGCTGCCCGCATCGCCGCCTGGGTGGTTTCCAGGTCGCGAAGCTCACCGACCAGAATCACGTCCGGGTCCTGACGCAGCACGCGCCGGAGCCCCTCGTCGAAGCTCGGAACGTCAACGCCCACCTCACGCTGATTCACCAGCGATTTGTTGTGGCTGTGGTAGTACTCGATCGGGTCCTCGACCGTGACGATGTGGCGGTCGAAGTTCTTGTTGATATAGTCGATCATCGTCGCCAGCGTGGTCGTCTTGCCCGAGCCGGTCGGCCCGGTGACCAGGAACAACCCGCGAGGACGACGGCAGAGGCTCTTGATGATCGGGGGCAGGCCGATCTCTTCGAAGGTGAAGATCTTGGAGGGAATCAGGCGGAGCGTAAGGGCGATGTTGCCCTTCTGGCGGAACACAGCCGTACGGAATCGACCGGCCTTGCCGTACTGGAACCCGAAGTCCGTGCTGCCTTGCTCCTGGAGTTCCTGCTGGCTGAGTTCCGGCGTGATCGCCTTCATCAGCGAGACGGTGTCTTCCGGCTCGAGGACTTTGGTCTCCAGCGGCCGAAGTCGGCCATGCAATCGCAGGGTAGGGGGGCGCCCGACCGTCAGGTGCAGGTCGCTGGCGCCTCGCTTGATGCATGTCTCCAGCAGTCGATCAATGTGAATCGTGGCCATGGAACGTTTCCTCTGCTCGAATTATTGGGCTTGCGTAAAGACAGGAAAAGGCGAAGCAACACCGCCGCCGCCTGCCAGAGCTTATATCTGCTGTATCAAAAGGGCATTACGGGCTATTTCCCCGAGATGCCTATTCCTCCCTGTAATCCGACGCCTGCGTGATGCGGACCAGTTCCTCGGGCGTTGTGACCCCGGCGCGGATCTTGCGTTTTCCGTCCTCCAGAAGCGACCGCATGCCGGCCGCCCGGGCAGCGGCCCGGAGCTCCGTAACCGGGGCCTGCCGGAAGGAAAGCTCACGAATGGGCCCGGTCATCTCCATCAACTCGAAGATGCCCTGTCGGCCGCGATATCCCGAACCGTTACAATGGTTGCAACCTCTGCCCCTCTTGAAGTTTGTGTTCGCGATCTCGTCGTCGCGGAAGCCCAGCAGCTTCAGCACGCGCGGGTCGGGGTCGGGGTGCTCTTCCTTGCACTCCTCGCAGATCACGCGAACCAGCCTCTGGCCCATCACCGCCTGGATACTGCTGGCCACCAGGAAGGGCTTGACGCCCATGTCGATCAGACGGGCAACTGCCGACGGAGCATCGTTCGTGTGGAGCGTACTGAAAACCAAGTGTCCAGTAAGTGCGGCCTGAACTGCCACCTCAGCAACGTCATAATCGCGGATTTCGCCGACGAGGATGATATTGGGTGCCTGTCGCAGCATGGCACGAAGAATACGAGCGAACGACAGGCCGATGCTGTCGTTCACCTGACACTGGTTGATGCCCGTGAAGTTGTACTCGACCGGGTCCTCGGCGGTGATGATCTTGCGGTCGGGGCGGTTGAGCTCCTGCAGGGCCGAGTAGAGCGTGGTCGTCTTGCCCGAACCGGTCGGCCCGGTGACCAGGAAGATCCCGTTCGGCCGTTTGATGATCCGCATGAAGGCCTGGTAGGAATCGCTCTCGAAACCCAGCGCCTCCAGGCCGATCTCCGCCGACTCGCGACGCAGAATACGCAGCACGATGCTCTCGCCGTGATAGCTGGGCAGGCAGGAGACGCGGAAGTCGATGTCGGTTCCCTCGACGGGCATTTTGATGCGTCCGTCCTGCGGGACCCGCTTGACGGCCAGGTCCAGCCCGGCGAGAATCTTCAGGCGGTTGATCACCGCCCCCTGCATTCGTTTGGGGATGTTGTCCCGCTCGGAGCAGACGCCGTCCACGCGGTAGCGCACCCGCACGCGGTTGGACATCGGCTCGATGTGGATGTCCGAGGCCCGGATGTTGACCGCCTCGGAGATGATCATCGTCACCAGGCGGATGATGGGAGCGGCGCCTTCGTCCAGCGCCTCCTCTCCGGATTGCTCGATGATGGCTTCTTCGGTGGATCGCTCTTCAATGTCCTCGATCGTCTTGTCGATGCTGACGTCCGATCGGAGGTAATTCTCGATGTAGTTCCGCATTCGGCTGCGGGACGCCAGGCAGCATTCCAGCTCCGTATTCAGCCGGAACCGCAGCATGTCCAACGTTTCGAGATCCAGCGGGTCGGTAATGACCACCTTGATGTGGTTTTCGGTCTTCTCCAGGGGCAGCACGAGGTGCTTTCGGATCAGATCGTCGGGGATGATCTCCATCTCCGAAGGGACCACCACGTTCTGGTCGAGATCGATGTACTCCATGTCGTACTGTCTCGCCAGCGCCTTGGTGATGTCTTCCTCGTCGGCCAGCCCGAGTTCCACCAAAGCTTCGCCGATCCTGAGGTGCTGCTCCTGGGCGTGCTGGAGGGCCTCGTCGATGCCGGGCTGGGTTACCACGCCCCACTCGACCAGGATCTCCCCCAGCCTCTTCCGCTGCTTTCGTGCCATATCGAACGCCACATGCTTGAGGTGTCAGGTGTGCCGACGGCCCCGAACGGGAACCGTCGATATGCCCGCCGCACCGTGCGTCGGGGTTGGCTTTGGCGCAGGTCAACCCGCGCCGGGGCCGTTGTGGGGGCGGGTGACAACCGGTTGGTCTTGCACGGGCCGCACAGATACGGCGTTTGTGCTGCTGCCCGCACCACAATGCCTCTGAAGCATGCCGATTTTACCCAATCTTGAGGAACGGCGTCAAGAACGCTTTGCCGCCCGCGTCGCGACAGGGTGCGACATGAATTGGGGGGACGCTTCAGCTATCGAGCGACACGCAAATCGCGACAACCGGGTGCCCGGGGAATCGTTGAAGCCCCATCTTGAGCGAAGCGAAAGGTGGGGGTAAACAGCGAAATTCCAAATCACAAGCTCCAAGGAGTGCTTGTCCCGCATCGACCTGCGATCGCGCCCGCAACAAGTTGCGAGCCCTACGGCCTGCCGTCGCATGGGCTTCCAGCCCATGTTCTGTTCTGTTTCGTCTTCGGCAATCGCGCCCGCAACAAGTTGCGAGCCCTACGGCCCGACCGACCCCCAAACCAAGGGTGCCCCGGTTTGTGCAGCGAGCCCAAGCGAGC
>CAZFPT010000002.1:0-62929 GCA_964521005.1 uncultured Planctomycetaceae bacterium
TTCGGTAGTCGTTCGACAGGTCCTTCTCGCCGGACAGAATGACCTTGACGTGCACATCGCTGGTGCTCAGCCATTTCCACAGGACCGGGACGATCTGGTCCACGTCGTTGTTGTGGCGAAGAAAAACCAAGGCCTTACGCGTCATGGCTGCCCCCCTTGCGGACGTCCCATCGGCCTTCAGGAAGAAAGGCAGCCGACGCGCCGTGGACCTTCCCGGTTCCGTAGAAGTCGGCCTCAGTCACCTCGATCCGCGCGGCCCGGTAGATGCGATCCTCGGACACACCATGGTTGTTCAACTGCAGATTCAGCATGTACTCACCAGGCGTCACGTTCACCTTGTTCCAATGACACCGAAAACAGTCGCCTGCTTGCATGGGTGCCGGGACGAACCCCATCTTGTCGCTGATGAAGTGACAGATGCTCTCGCCGGCTGTGGAAAGCACGTGTATGTGCATGGTCGGGCATGCCATGCCCTGAACCCGTCGGCCGACCTCGACTTCCATGGTAAGGCCGGATCCGACGGGAACGTGCGGCGAGAGCCCCTCCGACGTCCGAAGCCGCAAAGCCTCCAACGCCGGTACGCTCCCATCGTCGCGAAGCGGATGGTCGCTT
Source organism: uncultured Planctomycetaceae bacterium (assembly GCA_964521005.1). GTDB lineage: Bacteria > Planctomycetota > Phycisphaerae > SM23-33 > SM23-33 > CAZFPT01. The sequence goes on from CAZFPT010000002.1 coordinate 613, forward strand.
AAATCCACTTCCGCTGACAGAAGCGAATCCTGTGGCGAGAGATACTTCTGCGTGACCGCCCTCGGCTCGTCCTCCATTGTAATCTGCCCGTCTTCCAGCAGAATCGCCCGGTCGCAGAGGGCTTCGATCGAGGGCATGTTATGGCTGACGAACAGAATCGTCCTGCCCTGCGAGGTGAGCCCTTCCATCTTGCCCAGGCAGCGCCGCTGGAACTCCGCGTCGCCCACGGCGAGCACCTCGTCGATCAGCAGGATCTCCGGATCCAGGTGGGCGGCGACGGCAAAGCCCAGCCGCACGCGCATCCCGCTGGAGTAGCGTTTGATCGGCGTGTCGAGGAATTTCGAAACGCCGGAGAAGTCCACGATCTCATCAAACTGTTCACGAATCTCGCGATTCTTCATCCCCAGCATCGCCCCGCTGAGGTAGATATTCTCCCGGCCGGTGAGCTCGGGATGGAACCCCGTGCCCACTTCCAGCAGACTGCCCACCCTGCCGCGAATCACAGCCCGGCCGGTGGTTGGCTCGGTGATGCGGGTCAGCAGCTTCAGCAGGGTGCTCTTTCCGGCTCCGTTCTGGCCGATGACCCCAAGCACCTCCCCGCGCGGGACCTCGAAAGAGACGTCCCGCAGCGCCCAGATGGTGTCTTCCTCGCGGTGCGACGATCGGCCGAAACGTCGGATCCGGTCGATCGGCGCCATCAGCAAGTCCCGGAAGAACTGCGAGGCGGTCCGCTCCCTCTGGGCCGCCCCGATGTGGTAGCGTTTGCCTAACCCTTCGACCTGGATTGCCGCGTCTGCCAAATGAGAACCCTTCACCACCGCTTTACACAATGTCCGCAAACTTCCGCTCGATGCGACGGAAGCACAGCAGGCCGATCGGCAGAAGAACCAACGCCACCACCGTGCCAATCGCCATACTGCTCCAGTCGACGTCCTTGCCCAGAATCGCCGAGCGGTATCCGTCCACGACGGCCGTCATCGGATTGAGGTCGATCAGCCACCGCCAGCCCTCCGGAACGATCTTCACCGAGTACACCACCGGCGTGACGTACATCCACAGCTGTACCATGAACTGCGTGATGAACCGGAAATCGCGATACGCCGCCGTCAGCGCACCCATGATCGTACCCACTCCCAACGAGACGGCCATCGCCAGCACGGTCAGCGGAATTACCCCGAGGATGCCCCAGCGCAGCGGCACGCCGTATCCGATCATCAGGGCCACCAGCACCAGAAAGGCGATCGCCAGATCCACCAGCTGCACGCCCAGCGTGGAGATCGGGATCACCAGCCGGGGAAAGTAAACCTTGGTCATCAAGGGGCCCTGCGAGACCAGGCTGTTGGCGATCTTGGTGAACGTGCCCGAGAAGTATCCCCACGGCAGCAGTCCGGCGTATACGAAAATCGCGTAGGGGTACCCTTCCGAGTTCACCTGGATGAGCTTGCCGAAAATCACCGTGAACACAATCATCCGGATCACCGGACCCAGCAACCCCCAGAAAAACCCGAGTACCGTCTGTTTGTAGCGAACCTTCAGGTCGCGCCAGATGAACATGCTCAGCAACTCACGCGCGCGCCACGTCTCACGCAGTCCGATCTGGAAAAACGGAGCATCTGCCGAGATGACCGTCTCATTCGGATCCGCCTGGGTGGATGACTCCCCCGGTGAGGACTCCGTTCCTCCCTGGCGGCGATCCTGAAGTTCGACCATGTGTGCCCGTTCCGTCGCTGAGCCATCCCCGGAGGGCGACTCGGTTCGATGCTGTCATCCCCAGGACGCACCAAACGCGTCCTGCCGTCGACGCAGTGATACCCGAACCACGGCGGAACTGTCAACATTACGCGACGACGGCAATTCCCACAAACGCCCCCAACCCGCCCGCGCAGATGCCATCCCTCCGGCTCAGTCCACGTCCCACTGGTCGTTGCGCCAGATCAGCGCCGGGGCATTCTCCGTGAGATACTCCGACGAGCAGTACTTGCCTCGCTCGAAGCGGAACAGCGGAAGCTCAGCCCGCTCGAAGCTCTCGGCATGGCCGTCGACGCACAGCACGTTGGTCATCGTCCCCCGGTTATGTCGTCCGGCAATGGTATACCACGCCCAGCCACGATGGACGTTCCAGCCGTCATAGACGGCCGCCAGTTCGCTGGTGCGCTTCAGATCGGTAATCTGGTACTGGAACTCCTGCGTCCCGCCGTACCCGTCGCGGGGCACCTTGGCGAACGGGAAATTGTGCACGTAGTACGTGTCGGCCGAGATGCCGTACCAGTTGTGAACGTACCAATCGTCGTCCTCCACGCTGCACAGTTGCGGCAGAGGCCCGTTCCACTTCGGGTTCCGCGGATCGCCCTCGGCCGAGCCCCTGCTGTTGCCCAGCGGCGAGATGTCCGTATTGCCCGACGCGCAGCGGAAGGCGGAAGGCGCATTGTCCAGCTCGTCGGGGTCTTCGACCGTCGGGGCGGCCACCAGCCCGAGTTTCACCAGGATCGTGGCCCATGACTCGCTGTGAGTGATGTCGTCCACCCACGGATCGTGGGCAGCCGGCGGGGCCGGCGTGTGGGCCGGGTCCTGCATCAGGGCGGGGACCATGTACTCGTTCCACTCCTGGGTGTAGGTGTGCATCGCGGTGGCCAGGCCATGCAGGTTGGTCAGGCAGACGGTCTGCTCCGCCTGCTCACGAGCGGATTTCAACGACGGCAGCAGAATGCTTACCAGCAGCGCGATGATCGCGATGACCACCAGCAGCTCGATCAGCGTGAATCCGTCTGCAGCCCTGGCGTGATCCGGGGACGAACGCATCATGAACCTGCTCCTTCATATACATCCGGGAAATGACCCGCTCGCGCGGGGGCCCAGCCATTGGCCAGGCTGTGGCGTGCGGGGGGCGTCCGGCAACCCGCCGCCGTTTTGATACCTCAGTAGATTCGAGTATAGCACAGCCGCCGGGACGCTCCAAGCGAAATGGCCCCCGACAGACCGCCTCGTCGCGCTCATTTCGCGCGGTTTCACCCCAGAATCGGGCGGCAAACCACTCCATTGCCTATTGCGAACCCCGCGTGGTTGCGGTAGGCTACCGGTCTTTGTCGCCCGGTTTGCGGCGGCATCGGTGTATGGAATCACGATCCGGAAACGCCTAACCTCGTTGGAGATGACTATGGGACAATACAGTGACCTTGATCGCAAGGTGATCAAGCTCAGCAAGCAGATCTGCCATATGTGTACCGAAGCCGGCAGCGGACATCCGTCCAGCGCCCTGTCGCTGGTGCACCTGACCACCGCCCTGATGTACCGGGTGATGAACTACGACCCCAAGGACCCCTGGAACCCCAAGGCCGACCGTATCGTCCTGTCCGAAGGGCACGCCGTTCCGGTGGTTTACGCCGCCTACTGCGAGCTGGGTGGCGTGGTCGGATCGCCCTCCAAGCCCCAGGCACTGAGCTTTGAGGACGCCCTCTCGCTCCGCGCCGCCGACAGCGTCATCGACGGGCACCCCAACCCGGCCGAGGGCATGCCTCTCTTCGACGCGGCGACCGGTTCGCTGGGGCAGGGACTCTCGGTGGCCGCCGGACTGGGCAACGCCGCCAGGCTCGACGGGACCGACCGCAAGTTTTATTGCATGATCGGCGACGGCGAGTCCCGCGAGGGGCAGATCTGGGAAGCTGTCGACTACATCGCCGACTTCAAGCTCACCAACGTCCGTGCCATCTTCAACTGCAACGGGCAAGGCCAGAGCGATTACGTCTCGCCGCAGCAGTCGGCCCAGACCCTCGCAGCCAAGCTCGAAGCATATGGCCTGGAGGTCAAGGTCATCGACGGGCACAACTGGGACGAGGTCTTCGAGGCCCTCACCGCCGAAGCGGGCGAAAAGCCCATCGCCATCATCGCCAAGACCGTCAAGGGCTGGGGCGTCGATGAGCTGCAGGCGGGCAACTACCACGGCAAGCCCCTCTCCTCAGAGCAGCTCGACCAGGCGATGGTGGACCTCGAAAAGAAGGCCACCGAACTCGGTGCCGACGAGCAGGACTCCGACGTGCTGGATGTCGAGGTCCCATCCTACGACGACGTGCCGGGCAAGATCACGATCTCGGCAGGTTCGTTCAGCGAGGCCCTCAAGGTCGTCGGGATGGAATCGGCCCTGGAGAAGAAAAAGCAGGCCACCCGCCGCTCCTACGGGGCCGCCCTGGTGGCGATGGGAACCGCCAGCGACCAGATCGTCGCCCTCGACGGCGACGTGAAGAACTCCACCTTCGCCCTGCCGTTCGCCGAGAAGTTCCCGGACCGCTTCTTCGAGTGTCGCATCGCCGAGCAGAACATGATCTCCGTGGCGGCAGGCCTCTCGGCGGCGGGCAAGGTCCCGTTCGTCTCGACGTTCGGGAAGTTCTTCACCCGCGCCTACGACCAGATCGAGATGGCCGTCATCTCCAACGCGAACATCAAGATGACCGGCTCGCACGCCGGCGTCTCGCTGGCGGCAGACGGACCCAGCCAGATGGCACTGTCGGACATGGCCTTCTTCCGCTCGTTCTGCCGCTCGAAGCGCGTTGACGGCGCCCCGGCGATGAGGCTGTTCCAGCCGGCCGACGCGGTGGCTGCCTTCAAGCTCACCGAGCTGATGGCCAACGTCGAGGGCATGTGCTACATGCGGACGCATCGCCCGGACGTTCCGTTCATCTACGACGAGGAAGAGGAGTTCACCGTCGGCGGGTACAAACACCTCATCGACGGCGAGGATATCGTCATCGTCTCCAGCGGCTACATGGTGCACGTCGCCAAGCAGGCCTGCGAGATGCTCGAATCCCGCGGCCTCTCGGCCAGCCTCATCGACGCCTACTCCATGCCCCTGGACACCGACGAGATCCTCAAGATCGGCGATGACTGCCGCGGGCAGATCCTCGTGGTCGAGGACAACTACGTCGGCGGCTTCGCGGATGAAATCGCCGCCGCCGCCGCCTGCAGCGATCTGGGCGTGATGGTCGAATCGATGTTCGTCCGCAACGTGCCCAAGTCCGCCAAGACGCCCGAAGCAACGCTCAAGCTCGTCGGCCTCACCGCCGAGGACATCGTCGCCAAGGCACAGAGCATGTTCGATACCTCCGAGGGCTGATCCCTCAGCAGGAAACGTTTTTTTCACGCGGCGGGTCGATCGTTCGACCCGCCGCGTTTTCATGCGCCCCCGCCCCCCGGCGTTGCGGGCTCGGCGTCCGGGCCGTCATTTGACCCGAGATGGGAACTTTTTCCGGATTCATTCGTTTATCTCAGTGGGAACCCGACCACACGAAGGAGCTGTATCCATGCGAAATGTTCTGCTTTCGTTGCTGCTGGCTGTCTCGGCTGGGCTGTTCGTCGGCTGCGCCCGCACCCAGGCCGCCCACGACCCCAACACGCCCGAGGTCGCCTCGCCCAGGAAGGACGCCGACCAGGCCGAGAAGATCGAGCGACTCCACGAGATGGCCATCGCCCAGTATCGCAAGGGCAGCCTCAAACAGGCCCGCTCGACGCTGAAGATGATCCTGGAGATCGACCAGACCGACGCCCGCGCCTGGTACAACCTCGCCTGCATCGAAACCAGGCTCGGCCACCAGACCGACGGCCTGGACGCCCTGACCCAGGCGGTCGAAAACGGCTACGCCAACGCCGACGGGATGGCCCGCGACGGCGACCTCGCCCCCCTGCGCGAAAACCACGAGAAGGCGTTCGGCGAGTTGCTCTCCCGCGCCCGCCAACTCAGGCAAAGCCGCGAACTCACCGGGGCCGGCAAGGAAGAGTCCGACAAGAAACAACTCGCCGACGCCCGACGGATCGCCGCGATCAACCGTCGGCTGATTCCGCTGTTCAAGGAAGGCCAGTACACCCAGGCCCGCGGGCTACTGGACAAGATCCTCCAGATCGACCCGAACAACACCATCGCCCATTACAACCTCGCCTGCGCTTACAGCCGCATGGAGAAACCCGCCAAGGCGCTCGATGCCCTGGATCGGTCGATCGAGCTGGGCTACTCCGATTTCCGCCACATGCAGCGCGACCCGGACCTGGCCGCCATTCGCGGCACGAAGCAGTACCATGAGATCCTCCAGCGCAAAGACGAGATCCAGCGCGCCCGGGCCGAGCGCATCGGCTCTCAGCTGCGCGAGCGGTTCGGCGACGAGTACCTCTATCGCATCTCGGATGAGAACAAGCTCGTGTTCGCCACCAACACCGACAAGCCCACGCTGCTGGACATGGAACGCTATCTGACCGCCGTGGCCCGGGCCCAGTGGGCGATGCTCTTTACGCACCACTTCGAGCAGTACGTGACCATCGTGATCCCCAAGACCGGCACGCTCAAAAGCAAGCGCATCGGCGGGTTCTACTCCCACACCCGTCGGCTGCTGGTGGCCAGGACGATCGGCATGGAGCTGACCCACGAGTTCACCCACGCCCTCCACGCCGCCGACCAGGACGGCCACGGGCAGCGACACCCCATCTGGATTACCGAGGGGTTCGCCACGCTGATGGAATCGTCGCGCATCGAGGACGGGCAGATCGTCCCCGAGGACAACGCCCGCCTGCTTCGCCTCAAGAATCATGTCAAACGCAAGAAGCACATCCCGTTCCCGGAGTTCTTCAAGCTCTCGCACACAGCCTTCATGAGACACCAGTACAAAAGCGGCGTCGCCTACGGCCAGACGCGGTACATCATGATGTACCTGCTGGAGAAGGACCTCCTCAAGCCCTGGTACGACGCCTACGTCGCCGGCTACGAGGACGACGCCAGCGGCATCGAGGCGATGGAGAAGGTCTTCGGGAAGGACATCGACGCCGTCGAAAAAGACTGGGCCCGATGGGTCCGCAAACGCAAGAACCCCCCGCTTCGGCTGCGAACCAAGCAGGGGTACATCGGCATCCAGACGCGCGGGCAGGTCGACGGGTTGCGCGTCACCCGCGTGGTCCACGGCAGCGGGGCCCACGACGCCGGCGTCCGCCCGGGCGAGATCCTCACCAAAGTCGACGACCGACGGGTAAGCAACTCCCACGCGCTGCTGCGCATCGTCACCAGCCACGACGTGGGCGACACGCTCAAGCTCACCCTGCGCGACGGCGAGACCTACCGCGTCGTGCCCGTGACGCTCAAGGCCGTCCCGAAGAAAATCCCCCGGCGCGAGCAGAAACCCAAGCTCAAAGAGAAAATCGAGCAAACGGAAGACAAGAAGAACACCCCCGCCGACAAACCCGACAAGAAAAAGGCGGCGTAGGCGAAACAACACGGGCTTCGGATGGCCCGCATGCCGGCGATGGATCGCCATGGATCACGTCTGTGAGGTCCCGAGAGTCGGCTGCGGGAAACCCGTGGCACCAGCTTCTCTACTGCTTCAGGAAGTTTTCCAGCAGGCGGAAGCCGGCGTCGGTGAGGAAGCTCTCGGGGTGGAACTGCACGCCCTCGGTGGGATTGGTCTTCGAGCGGATGCCCATCAGCTCGTTCTGGTCGACGGTGCAGGCTGTCTGCTCGAACTCGTCGTCCAGGCCGTCGGGGTCCACCACAAGGCTGTGGTAGCGGGTGGCCACGAACGGGTTCTCCAACCCCGCGTAGACACCCTTCTCATCGTGGCGGATCTCGCTGGTTTTCCCGTGCATCAGCCGACCCGCCCGAACCACCGTGCCACCGAACACCTGCCCGATGCACTGGTGCCCCAGACACACGCCCAGGAGCGGAACCTTGCCGTGGAAGTGGCGGACGTAATCGCAGCTCAGCCCGGCCTCGTTGGGCGTGCAGGGCCCGGGAGAGATGATCACGTGCGTGGGCGCGCAGGTCTGCTCTGCCTCTGCCGGCGGGAGCACGTCGTTGCGGACCACCTCGATGCGGTCGGCGTAGCCCAGCTCGCCGATACGCTGCACGAGGTTGTAGGTGAAGCTGTCGTAATTGTCGACGATCAGGATCATCGCACGCATCCTACCGAGGCGGGGTTGGCCGATCAAGCTGCCGCGAGCTTTTCCGATACGTCAAGGCAGCAGCGGGAAACTCCGAACCAGCCAGCGCCCGTCGTCGGTGACCTCGAGGACGACCTGGCCGGTCGGGCTTTCCAGCCGATCGGTGTCCTGCCCGCGATAGAGAAAGAAGAGTTTCACGTCGAAGAGGTACCGCCCCTCCGCCAGCCGCGTTCCGCCGTGAATCTCGTAGGCCAGGTGGACCGGATTGCCGTCCTGCGAGAGGACCCCGCGGATGAGCGACTCGGGATGCTTCTTGACCAGGCGCCCCTCCAGCATGGCCCTGGCCGCGTCGTAGTCGCCCTCTCGCCAGAGATGGCAGAACCGGTTGGCCGCCGACAGGGCGTCGGCGTATTCCCGGAGGCTCACCTGCCGGGCAGGGTCGTTCGGCTCTGCCGGCGGGGTGGGCTTCTCACAGCCGACGCCGGCAGCCAACACTGCCGCCGCGAGGATCCAGATGGCTCGCCGTGCCGCGTTCATGCGAGTATGGTATCCGCGCCGGGGGACGCTGTCACGCGCCCCGCAACCAAAAGCGATTTGACACCTTCGCGATGCCCGGTAGGATGTGCAGTCCGAACCGCCGGAGGCTCCGATTGTGCGCCGTCCGGGGCGATTCGACGAAAGGCGACCCCATGAATATCTCACTGAACTGGCTGACGGATTACGTCGACGTTGCGATGCCCGCCGAAGAGCTGGGCGAGCTGTTCACGCGCATCGGGCTCAACTGCGAGGGCATCGAGGAGAGCGACAACGACATCGTCTTCGACCTGGAAGTTACCTCCAATCGCCCCGACTGGCTGGGACACCTCGGCGTCGCGCGAGAGCTGGCGACCGCCCTGGGTAGCGAGTTCCGCAAGCCGGAAATTCCCGCCCTGCCAGCCGGCGGAAACGTGAATGAGCTGACGGGCGTCACTGTCCACGAGCCCGCCCTGTGCCCGCGCTACACCGCCCGGGTCATCCGCAACGTGACGGTCGGTCCCAGCCCGAGCTGGCTGGTGGACTATCTCGAAGCCGTCGGGCTGCGAAGCGTGAACAACATCGTCGACGTCACCAACTTCGTGCTTCTGGAATACTCTCAGCCGCTGCACAGCTTCGACTACGACAAACTCGCCGAACACCGCATCGTCGTGCGTCGTGCCGCCGCCGGCGAGACGATGGTGAGCATCGACCAGACCACCTGCAAGCTCGATGAGTCCATGCTCGTGATCGCCGACGCCGAAAAGCCCGTCGCCATCGCCGGGGTCATGGGCGGGCTGGACACCGAGGTGGGCGAGGGCACCACGAACATCCTGCTGGAGAGCGCCCAGTTCGATCCGCTCACCACGCGGTACACCTCGCGGAAGCTGGGCATTCTCTCGGAGAGCAACTACCGCTTCGAGCGCGGCGTGGACCCCCTTGCCGTGGACCAGGCCAGCCTGCGCGCGTGCCAGCTGATCCTGGACATCGCGGGCGGCGAGCTGGTCGAAGGCGTCGTGGACGTGTGGGAAACCCCCTACCAGGCCCCCATCGTGACGCTGCGGACCGATCGCTGCGATAAGCTGCTGGGCATCGTCACGCCGGCGGAACTGCAGGTGGAGATTCTCGACGGGCTGGGGTTGTCGCCCGAGCTGCTGGACGGCCGCATTACCTGCCGCATCCCGCCACACCGGGCGGACCTCCGCCGCGAGGCCGACCTCATCGAGGAAGTTGCCCGCCTGGTGGGCTACGACCAGATCCCCGTGGGCGGCAAGGTGACCCACCACGTGGTCGCCGAAGGCAGGGCCCATCGGCTCCGGCGGCGCGTGGGCGAGGTCATGCAGGCGGCGGGGTTCGACGAAGCGCTGACGCTGGCATTCGTGCAGGACGACGAGGCGAAGCTCTTCGGCCACCACGAGCTGGTCCGGGTGGACCCCAACGTCCGCCGCACCCACAACGCGCTTCGGCCGACACTGGCGTGCAACCTGCTGCGGGCGTGCAAAGTCAACCAGGACGCCTCTGCCGCGTCGGTGGACCTGTGGGAAATGGCGGCTGTCTTCCCCGCCGGCGAGGGCGACACGCTCGCCAACGAGCACCACGAGCTGACGATGGTCACCCACGGAGACGTCCGCGATCTGCGCGGCGTTGCCGAGGCGATGGTCGACGCCCTGGCCCCCGATGCGACGCTGGCCGTCTCGCCGGGCAAGGTCGCGGGCCTGGCCGACGCAGCGGCGGCAACGCTCACGCTGGACGGAGAAACGCTGGGAGCGATCGGGCGGATCTCGCCCGACGTACAAAACCACTTCGGCCTGGAGAAGCCCGTCACCGTCGGCTGGCTGAAGCTGGAAACCCTCGCCGACACCGCCGACCTGAGGCGAACCTATCAGCCGGTGGCGAAGTTCCCGCCCGTCCAGCGAGACCTCTCGCTGGTGGTGGACGAGCAACTCACCTGGAGCGAGATGGCAGCCGCGATCCAGAAGGTCGATCAGCCGATGCGCGAGACGTTCGAGTATGTCACCACCTATCGCGGCAAACCCGTGCCCAAGGGCAAGAAATCGGTGACCATCACGCTGACGTACCGCTCGCCGGAGGGCACGCTTCGCAGCGAAGACGTCGACGGGCAAGTCGAAGAGATCCTCCAGACCGCCCGGGAGACTCTCTCGGCCCAGCTGCGAGGCTGAGTTCGGGCCCGGCCGGAAAGCCGGATTTTTTCCCGGGCGGGCAAGGTTCCGCGCAGACTGATCTTGCCCGGAATCGGACCACAACGCCTCAAGACATCCCCTTGGCAGACCGATGAAGCAGGTGTAGAATGGGTAACCATAGAAGCCTCTGCAGTGTCCGCTAAGACGGCTACGATGCAAAAGAACCGATAAGACCCGACTAGGGAAGGAAGTTGACGGGCTACGGCCTGTCACGCCCTGCCCACTTTGACAGTTTGGGTTCTTACATCCACCGTCCCGGCACAGCGTGGAGGCTTTTCTTTTGCGCCCCTCCACCTTGCCGGCGACTTTCTTCCGACGCCCCTCACGACACCATTACGGCGCCTTTCTTCCGACGGATCGCTTCGCGCACAGAAACGCCGGCGGGCAGGGCTCGGGCCCCGCGCCGCCGGCGTATTGTCTGCTGCTTGGCTGCGGTCAGAACTTCTGGCAGGCCTTGGCATCGTCGGCTGAGAGGAACTGCTGCCCCGAGGCCGGGGTCGATTCCCGCCGGGCCCGGCTGGGTCCTTGGGCAGGTGTGTCCTGGTCCAGGGGGAACTCCGCGTCAAAATCTCCTGACGCGCTGCCACCCTTGATGATGGCCTGGAGATGTCGCACGGTGGCCATCAGTGTCTCAGCCTGGCCGGAGAGTTGCTGGGCGGCCGAGGCGGACTCCTCGGCACTGGCGGCGTTGCGTTGAGTTACCGTGTCCATCTCGTTGAGGCCTGAGGTGATCTGCTCGATGCCCTTGGCCTGTTCCTCGCCGCCGGTGGCGACCTGCTCGATGATGCGGGTCTGCTCCTGGGAGGCGGTGGCGACCTCGTCGACGACGACGGTCACCTGCTCGATGCTGCCGGCGATGCGCGACAGTGATTCGCTGACCTGGCCGGTAACCTCGACGCCGTGATCGGAATTCTTCACGGACTTTTCGATCAGCTCGCCGGTCTCACGGGCGGCCTGGCCGGCCCGCTGGGCGAGATTGCGCACTTCCTCGGCCACCACGGCGAACCCCTTGCCCGCCTCTCCGGCGCGGGCGGCTTCGACGGCGGCATTGAGGGCCAGCAGATTCGTCTGGAAGGCGATCTCGTCGATGGTCTTGACGATTCGCCCGGTTTCCTCGGCGCCTTCCTTGATCTGGCTGATCGCCTCGGTCATCCGTCCGACCGCCTCGGTTCCCTCGGTGGTCGCCTGGGAGGCGTCCTGTGTGAGCGTGCGGGCCTGCTGGGCCGACTGGGTGTTCCGCACCGAGACCTCCGAAGCCTCGCGGGCGTGATCGGCGTTGGCCTTGATCATCGAGGTGACTTCCTCGGCGCTGGCGGTGGATTCTTCCACGTTGGCTGCCTGCTCGGAAGCGCCTTCCGCCAGAGACTGGCTGGCTTGGGCGACCTCGGTGGAGGCAGCGGAAACCTGCTCGCCGCCGGCGGTGAGACTCTCGATAATGCCCTGGATCGGCTTGGAGATGCCGTTGCTCATCCAGAACCCCGCCAGAGCACCGACCACACACACCACCACGCCGATGCCGATTACCAGCCAGATCACCGACGCCGCCGCCCGGCGGTTCTCCTCGCGAATCGCGTCGGCCTTGGCCATGAACTCGTCCACCCAGCAACTGGCGGCGATGCTGTAGGTCTTCCCGCCCATCTCAAGCGGTTCGAAGACGGCGAACTTCGGGCGACCTTCCCACATGTACTGCCCCTGGCCGGTCTCGCCGGGAAGCATCCGCTCGCGGACCATCGTCGCCAACTCGCCGTACTTCGAGTCGCCCAGGTTCACGCCGTCACCCAGGCCGTACTTCGGGTGGCTGACCAACACACCGTGTTCGTTGACGATGTAGGGGTATCCGGTCTGGCCGTACTTGCTGACCTTGATCCGTTCCCAGACCAGCGACCATTCGAGGTCGATGGCGACCACGGCGGCGAGCTTGCTGTCGACGTACACCGGGGCCGCCAGCCGGACGGCCGTCTCGTCGTCACAACTGAGGAACACGCCGCTGTTGTACACCTCGTCTTCCTTGAGCCGGCCGGCCTCGCTGAACCACTCAGCCGATCGAAGCTTGGTCATCGGGCAACGTGCCACGCCATTCTGGACATCCATGAACACCACTGCGTCCGGCGAAATCAGCCGGGCCTGGCGGTAGAGGGCGTGATGCTTGCCAGCCAGCTCGATCTCGGCATCGCTCTGGAAGGCCTTCAGCTCGGCCAGCAGCAGCTCGCCGGCGGAGTCGGCCGCCTCGGCGGACAACTCGTCCCAGTAGGCACTGGCACAGATGACCCAGTCCCACTCGGGCAGGTAGGTGTACGCGACGCACTTGCTGCGCCCCTCATACACGTAGCTGAGAATGCCGTATTCGCCCTCTTTCCGATTCCGGGCCACCTCCGCGAAGTTCGTCAGGCCGATGTCGGTAACCAGATTCTTCCCGACAACCTTCTCATTCGGGTGGACCTGCGTATTGCAGTCCGAGTCCATCACGAAGACGTACCCGGTCTTGCCGATCCTGACCTTCCGGAGCTGCCGGGCGGCGAGGTGTTTGGCTCGTTCACTCGTGAGGCCTTCATCATCGCCCATCGCCGCGAGTTGGGCCCGGCAGGTGGCTACGATGCCCTCGGCAACGCGGTTGAGCTCTTTCCGGGCCATCGCGTTGAGCATGTCGTTCTTGCCCTCTCGGGCGGTGAGATACGCCTGCACCGTGGCAGACCCCGCCAGGCGACGGGCATCCATCTCAGCCCGGGAGACCATGGACTGGGCCCGTTCGTGGTCGCCGCGGATCCCCGCTTCCATCCCCGAGAGGGCCTGCTCCTTGAGCCCCTCGTACGAGGCGTCAGCGACATCCTCACCCAGTGAGACCATCTGGGTCAGGGCGACCACACCCACTGCCGCGACGGGGATGACCGCCAGCAGCAGACTCAACATCAACAGCTTCGCGCGCAGAGACAGTTTCTTCATGGTTCACTCTCCGTTCCCTTTTTCCTTATGCGTTCCCTGACGTGACGGGACAGCCGTGTCGGCTTCAACACGCAGCGGTTCCAGGACCTTTGATTCGACAGGACAGACGAGCTCGAACCGCGGCACAAGGCGACCGACAGGGCTTTCATCGGCTGATGGATACGCCTCCTTAACCAGTGCAAACCCCTGTTTTGGAAGGAAATAGGGACGGAATAAGGCACACCCCGGCCGGGAATGCGCAATAAGGCGAACTACAGCTCGGATTTGAGCTTGCGCAGCAGATCCAGCGCCGCCAGCGGGGTCATCGAGTCGAGCTCGGCGTCCTTGATCTCCCGGGCGACGCGGGAGGCGGGGTCGGCGAACAGCTGCATCTGCTCGGCGGCCTTGCGGGCACGCTCAGCCAGCTCGGGCATGTCGAGGTTCTCGGCGAGGTGTGCCTGGATCTGCGGGAGAATGGCCCTGGCCCGCTCGATGACCTCCTTCGGAACACCCGCCAGCCTGGCCACGTGCACGCCGTAGCTGCGGTCGGTCCCGCCGCGGACGATCTTGTGCAGGAAGACCACTTCGTCGGCCCACTCGCGGACCGCCACGTTGAGATTGGTGGTACCGTCCAGCAGCGTTTCCAGCTCGGTCAGTTCGTGGTAGTGGGTGGCGAACAGTGCCCGACACCGCAGCCGAAGGGCCAGATGCTCGCAGATCGCCCACGCCAGCGACAGCCCGTCGGACGTGCTGGTCCCCCGGCCGACCTCGTCGAGAATCACCAGGCTGCGGGAGGTGGCGTTGTTGAGGATGTTGGCGGTCTCGACCATTTCGAGCATGAACGTCGAAAGCCCCCGCGCCAGCTCGTCGGCGGCGCCCACGCGCGTGAAGATGCGGTCGGCCAGCCCGATGGTCGCCGACTCGGCGGGGATGAAGCTGCCCGTCTGCGCCAGCAGCACCAGCAGCGCCGTCTGGCGGATGTAGGTGCTCTTGCCGGACATGTTCGGGCCGGTAATCATCAACAGGCGGTTCTCGGCGGCGCCCATCTCGACGTCGTTGGCGACGAACTCCTCGCCGAGCATCTCCGCCAGCACGGGGTGCTTTCCGCCGATGATCTCCAGGACATTGTCCTGCGTCACCGTCGGTCGATGGTAGCCCCGCTCCAGCGCCAGCTGCGCCAGTCCGGTGAGTACGTCGAGATTGCTCAGCGCCTCAGCGGCCGCCTGCAAGGCAGGGACGTACTCACACAGGGCGACGCGGACCTCCTCGTACAACGTCGCCTCCAGCGTGCGGGATCGCTCCTCGGCTGTGAGCACCTCGGTCTCGTACTGCTTGAGCTCGTCGGTGATGTACCGCTCGGCGTTCTTGAGCGTCTGCTTGCGGACGTACTCGCCGGGGACCTTGTCGCTGTGGGCGTGGGTGACCTCGATGTAGTAGCCGAACACCTTATTGAAGCCCACCTTGAGATTCGGCACGCCGATGCGCTCCGCCTGGGCGGCCTGGTACTCCGCCAGCCAGCTCTGCCCGTCCGAACCCACCGCCCGGAGACGGTCCAACGCCTCGGAGAAGCCCGTGGCGATCACCCCGCCGTCGCGCAGCACGTTGGGGCAGTCCGGGTCGATCGATCGACCGATCAGGTCGGCTGCCTCGTCCAGCCCCGACAGCTGCGGGCCCCAGTGGCTCAGCAGGTCGGATCGCAGCGGACCCAGCGCCTCGATCAGCGTCGGAAGCAGCGCGAGCGTCTGACCCAGCGCGACCAGCTCGCGAGGCCGAACGCGCGCCATCGCGATATTCGCGGCGATCCGGTCGATCTGGGCGACCTCGCCGAGTACCTCGCGGATCGCCTCCAGGACAGGACGGCTGCCCAGCAGCTCCTCCAAGGCGTCCTGGCGGGCGACGATGTCCGAATAGCCCGTCAGCGGGAAGGTCAGCCAGCGCTCCAGCAGGCGGGCGCCCATGCCGGTTTTCGTGCGGTCGATGCTCGCCAGCAGCGATCCCTCTCGCCGCTGGCCTCGCAGGGTGCGGTGGACCTCGAGGCAGCGCAGCGTGTTGCCGTCGATCACCATGTGGTCGGAACGGTCGAAGCGGCGCATCGTGTGGATGTGGGCCAGTGCGGTCTTCTGCGTCTCGCGGAGATACTCCACCAACGCCCCCGCCGCCGAGACCGACGGGTCCCAGTCGCTGATTCCGAACCCCTCCAGCGTGGCTGCCTGGAAGTGACCCTTGAGCGTTTCGGTGGCGGCCTCGGCGCCGAACACCCAGGGCGGCCTGGCCGTGGCGACGGCCGAGGTGCACTGCTTCAGGGCGGATCGCCACTCGGGATGGTCCTGCTGTGAACCCTCCGCCAGCAGCACCTCAGCCGGCGCGATGCGCACCAGCTCGTCCAGCGCGTGAGACGACGGAACCACCATCGTCCAGAACGACCCGCTGGAAAGTTCCACCCAGGCGATGCCCGCCTGGGAATCGTCGTCGGCGTTTGCCCGACCCCTGGTCGAGGGGGAAAAGACCGCGGCGAGGTAGTTGCCCTCACGCTGTTCGAGGAGCTCTTCCTCGGTGAGCGTCCCGGGCGTCACCAGCCGAACCACGTCGCGCTCGACGACGCCCTTGGCCTCGGCGGGGTCCTGGATCTGCTCGCAGACCGCCACGCGATGGCCGGCACGGATCAGCCGACGCATGTAACCGTCCAGGGCATGGTACGGGATGCCCGCCAGTGGAATCGCCGTGGGCCCCTTGGAGCGGGAGGTCAGGGCGAGCCCGAGCTCCCGAGCAGCGATCTTGGCGTCCTCGTGGAACATCTCGTAAAAATCGCCCATGCGGAACAGGAGGATGTACTCGGGGTACTGCTCCTTGAACTGCCGGTACTGCCGCATCGCCGGCGTTTCGGATTGGGCTTTGTCGCTCTTGCTCACGGTGGGAGAATCATAGAACACCCGCGCCTCCCCCGCAAGCTCAGCGGCCCGGGCGGGTCCATTTGGACCTGCCGGTGACAAAACCTTGGCTTTTGCTCCGGGTTTCACAAAGGCGCGGTATAATGCAGCGTTGAACCCCATCAAGGAGATTGACCAACACCAACATGGCAGAACCCATTCGAACGTCACTGGAGGTGCAGCGCGAGCGAGCGCTGCTGGTAAGCGTACTGTTGCCCAACTCGAACGCCGACCCGAACGATCCGCTCGGTGAGCTCCGCGCGCTGGTGCGAACCGCCGGGGGCGACGTGGTCGACGAGATGGTCGCCAAGCGCAACAAACCCCACCCGGGGCTCTACGTCGGAAGCGGCAAGGCCGAGGAAATCGCCCAGCGCTGCGAGATGAACGACGTGGACACCGTCATCTTCGACAACGACCTCTCGCCCGGACAGATTCGCGACCTGGAAGTGGTCACCCGCCGCAAGATCCTCGATCGCAGCGAGCTGATTCTGGATATCTTCGCCGCCCACGCGCGCACCCACGCCTCGCGGCTGCAGGTGGAACTGGCGCAGCTGGAGTACACCTACCCGCGCCTGCGTCACATGTGGTCGCACCTGGACCGCATCGCCGGCGGGGCAGCCGGCGCTGCCGCCGGTGGGATGGGCACGCGAGGCCCCGGCGAGACGCAGATCGAGACCGACCGTCGGCTGGTGCAGAAACGCGTGACGCACCTGAAAAACCAGATCGACGCGATCGACCAACGCAAGCTCCGCGAGGTCAACGCCCGCCAGGACGTGTTCGGCGTCTGCCTGGTGGGGTACACCAACGCGGGCAAAAGCACGCTGATGAATCTGCTGACCGGGGCCGAGACGTACGTTGCCGACAAGCTCTTCGCCACGTTGGAGACCCGCACGCGGCGGTGGAATGTACCGGCCGGGCGGGACGTGCTGCTCAGCGACACGGTCGGGTTCGTGCGCGACCTGCCCCACCACCTGGTAGCCAGCTTCCGGGCGACGCTGGAAGAGGCGATCTACGCCGACCTGCTGATCCACGTTGCCGACGCGTCGCACGATCGGGTGGACGAGGAAATCGCCGCGGTGAATGGCGTTCTGAACGAGCTGGAGGTGGACCACGCCCAGAAGCTCCTGGTACTCAACAAGACCGACCGCATCGTGGACCCTGCCGTGCGAACCGTGCTGGCCAGCAAATACCCCGAAGCGATGTTCGTCTCAGCGGCGACGGGCACCGGGGCCGACGAACTCATCGATGAGGTCACCCGTCGCTGCGAAGGTACGCAGGTGCGCGTCACGCTGCGGGCCAACTGCGGCAACGGCAAGCTCATGCAGTACATCGCCCAGCACGCCACCGTCAACGAGCAGACCTACGAGCAGGCCACCGCCTGCATCGAGGGTACGATGCCCGTCAACCGCCTGGAGTTCCTGCAGACCTTCGGCGACGACGTCCGCGTCGTGGAAACGACGGAAGCGTGAACGTTGTCGACTCAGCGTGGCTGATGGTATAATTCAGTGCAGAATAAGGACGACCCAGCCGAAGTAACGGGGAGATGATGACCGGATTTCCGTTCAATTTCACCAAGACGCTCCAGGCCGTCGCCACACTGCTTCGGCGCGAAAGAGGGCAATGCATGTCTTACATGCGCGTCCTGAAGCTGCTCTACATCGCCGATCGCGAGGCGCTGAGAGAAACCGGCCACACGATCACCGGAGACAACGCGGTGGCCATGAAGCATGGACCGGTTCTCTCCCGCCTGTACGACCTCATCAAGGGCGGAAATATCCTGGCGCCGCAGTGGGACCAGTACATCAAGAAGGATGGCTATCAGATCTCGCTGGCCCAGGACCCGGGAAACGGGACTCTCTCGAAATACGACATCGAGAAGATCGAGGAGGTCTGCACGGATCACCGCGAGATGTCGGACTTCGAGATCGTAGACAAAACCCACGAATTCCCGGAGTGGATCAGGAACGATCCCGGCGAGTCTTCCAGGCGGATCCCGCTGGAGGACATCCTTGAGGCGGTCGGACGGGCCGACCAGCGTCAAGCGATCGAGAAAGACGCCCGGGCAGCCACTTCCCTGACAAAACTCCTGGAGGGCTGAGTTGTTCTCACTGGGGGACACCTTCTGGGCGGGCGAGGTGGCCAAGGACCTGGACGGCCACCTGTGTGTAATTCTCTCAGACCCGACGCGCGACCCGGAGAACGTGCTTATCGTAGCCATCACGACGTGGGAGAACTACAAGGACGAATCGTGCACGCTGGAGACGGGGGACCACCCGTTCGTTTCACATCTCTCCTGCATAACCTACGACATCCTGCCCCATCCTTTTCCGCTTCAGAAACTCGAATCTCTTGTAGAGCAGGGCCTTATCAAGAAGCGCGAACCGCTGGACGCACATGTTCTGGCCAAGGTATTGTCTGGTGCCGCGGAAACACGCTTCCTGCCCAATATCTTCCACAAGATTCTTCTCGAGCAGAATCTCATCGATTAGTTCCATCCGTTCCCGTTATCGGGGCAGGTCCAAAGGCATCCGCGCCCTCTCACGGCAAGAGCGTTTCCGCCAAGCGTTGCCGCTGGGTGTTTACCCCCAGGAAAAGAGGACGATTTTTCAGGTCTTCGCTTCAGTCGCGGCGTGGTTGCCCGATAAAGACCATGGAGCCGAGTTCAGCCTACGGGGGGCTGAGGTGCGGGTCGGAACAGAATTCCCGCTCCATCGTGTGTTCGACGTTTCTGTAACCCAAGGAAGGTGTGTCGATGTCCTGTCCTTCATGTGTAACCGCCGAAAGCGCGGGAACCTGCAGCTGCACCACTCCCGACGGGGAAATCCGTCTCAAGCTGAATCTTCCTTATCTCGACGCGGAGAAGTCCGCATCGGTCGTAATTCCTCAGGGATCGGCAGGGTTGGCCGACGTCGTGCCCCTGGTGCGTACCATCGCCGACGCCCTGGTCGCGCGCAGGAGCCCTGCCCGGGCGGAGAAGCAATGCACCGGGCAAGGCTGCGCGATGATCGCGCTGTCGGTGCCCGAAGCCTTCGCCATCGCCCGGGAGGTCCAGCAGCTCCCTCTCGACCAGCTGGAATCCGTCGCTGCCGCGTTTCACCAGGCCGCCACCGCGATGCTCTCGTCGCCCCCGCCGGCGGAGATGAGCTTCTCGGCCGCCCCGGAACAACTCTGGTCCTGGTACGCCGAAAACGCCCTGGGATGTCCCCTGCTGCAGGACGGGCAATGCCTCCTGCCGGAGGCCAAGCCGCTCTCCTGCCGCCTGCGCGCCGCCGGCGAGGACGTCCCCCGCGTGGACGACGCCCTGGCCCGGTTCGCCGCCCGCATGGAGCAGACCGAGGTGGATGGGATGCTCCTACCGATGCTGTTCGCCTGGCTGGGGCAGAACCTCCACCGCCACCGCCGGCAGTGGGACACCGAAACCGTCTACGCCACGCTGCTGGAGACGCTCAGAGAACTGCCGCACTGATCGACCTTCCGCGTCGCCGGCCCCCTTTTGCGTTGCAGGCCGACGAGGCGGAAGTACACATAGCCCCCAAGGGCGCCAATTCATGGCCGGTGGACGGGTTACTGAAGCACAACCCGAAAACGGCCGATGGGTTAATGGGTCACGGGCAATAGATGGACCTTCGGGTCCGGCATGGGTGCGAAAAGGAAGCTGGAGAATACCAGCCCATGGCTGCCAATGAACCCACAACCCCGTTACTCGCCGTGAACCTCCCGGAAGGCACATCCGCCCCGAACGGGTCGCGCGTGCTGCGTATGGAGATCCCCATCTTCGACCAGACCGTCTGCGTCCGGGCGCACATTGCCGACGTCCCGACCCGCCTGGCCGACCTGATGCCCCTGGCACGCTGGCTGGACGAACGGATCGTCGAGTCCGCGATCGAACAGACCCGCGCCAAAGGCTGGGACGTCTCATGCTCCATGGGATGCTGCGCGTGCTGCTCCTACCTCATTCCGCTCTCGCTGCCGGAAGTCTTCAGCCTGTGGGATGAACTGCTGGCAATGGACGAGCAGCGCCGATTGCAGCTGGGCGAGCGATTCACCGAAAGCACGCGTCGGCTGTTCTCCCAGCCGTTCGCGCCGGCCGATATTGACGGGGATGGCCACGCCAACATTGTCCACCAGATGGGCCAGTGGTACGCCGAACTCGAGCTCCCCTGCCCGCTGCTGGAAAACGCCCTCTGCAGCGAATACGAAATCCGCCCGCTGGCCTGTCGCGAGTACATGGTGATCTCATCGCCCGAGCACTGCCAGGGCCGATCCCCCCATCCAGCCACCCGCATCGATCTGCCCGTCAGCATCGCCGAATCGTGCATGGAATTGACTGCCACCATGGAAGGCCGCGAGCCGGAAGGCATCATCATGACCAGCATGCTCGCGTGGCTGGGCGACAACCTCGATCGCCACGAAGCGACCTTCCCTGCCCTCGAACTGTTCCGAACCTTCCTGCAGATCGTCCAGCGCCGCGTCCGCACCGACCTGCACCTGCCCAGCCCCGGTAATGAGGCCCCCATAGGCAACGCTTCGTCCGGAGCTGCCTGAAATCGCCCAAGGAGACACGCATCGACGGCACGCCCCCGCAACGCGACGACGCTGCAAGACCGTTTCATCGAGTGCGGATGGACCTGCCCGTAACCAGTGGCTCTCTCTGCCTGGAAGCCGCCATCCCGCCCGGGCGCTGCGACCTGGCGTCTCTCGTACCCGCCGCCCGGACAATCGCGTCGCGACTGTCGGCGATGACCGTCTCGATCCTGCGACGGCATGACATCAGCGTGCCCTGCCGCAAGGGCTGCTCGGCCTGCTGCCACTACCTGGTTCCCCTCTCCGTCGCCGAAGCGCAGGCCCTGCGGCGGACGATCGATCGGCTCCAGCCGTCCCGCCGTGACGCGCTGCAGGCCAAGCTGGCTGCGTGGTCGGCGTCGTCGGACCTGCCCTCGTCCTGCTATCCGCGCCAGGATGAGCCGGGAACCTTCGCCCGTCTGGCAGATCGATACGCTCAGCGACAGACACCCTGCCCCCTGCTGCACGCGGGATTGTGCACGATGTACGACGACCGCCCCATCGCCTGCCGGGAGCATGCTGCCCTGGGGCCGTCCGTCGCCTGCCATCACAGGCGCGGCGGTAAGCCGACACCGGTCATCACCAGCGTCTTCGAAGCCCTCAGCCGCCTCCACGCCGAACTCACCGACAGGCCCATGGAAGTCGTCCCCATGCCCTCGCTCCACGACTGGTGGGAGCGGCACGGGGATGACGAAAGCCCCGCCGGGGACGGCGAGACGATGATCCGTCGTCTCGGGGCGATCCTGGCCGAGCAGTTCGATACGTTCGTCACCTCCCGCCGCGCGGGCTGAGAAACACGTCGCACGGCCTTCCAGGCCGTGTCTGCCAACAGGCAGATTCCCATGCGACGGGAAGCGGGTTTCACAGGTATCTCCGCACCTCTGTGCTTTGCAGAGCTGCCCGATCCACCGATCAAGGGTGTCGGTCAGCCGTAGGGCCCGCAACTTGTTGCGGGCGCGATCCCGGGGCGATGCGGGGACGATCACTCCTTGGAACTTGTCATTTGGGATTTGGAATTTCGCTTTTCTACCCCCACCTTTCGCTTCGCTCAAGATGGGGCTTCAACTGCGATTCACCGGGTGCCACAGGTGTCTCCGCACACCTGTGCCCTGAAATCATATCCGATTCGCCCGCTCGCGCGGGGGACGGGAGCAAGAGGAAGGTTCTCGAGGGGGCTTGATCCCCGCACGCGCGGGGGCTGGGCTTGTATGACCTGCGGCGGGTCGCTACGATAGGCCGCTTTGACCGGCAGTGCCAAGGAGATGAGGACAAATGATTCGGCTGGGACTTGTAGGAATCGGCGGGTACGGATGGTCGCTCGCCCAAGCCATTCACAAAGCACGCAAGCAGGCGGGATGTCGCCTGGTGGCCGTTGCCGACGCGCGGCTGGAGGACTTCCCCGAACGAACTGCGGAGTTGGAAGAGTCCGGCGTGCAGCTGTTCGGCGACGCCTTCGAGATGTACGACGCGATGGTCGGCAAGTGCGACGCGATCTACATCGCCACGGGAATTGCCTCCCACGAGCCGCTTGCCACGCGCGCCATCCGGGCGGGCTATCACGTACACGTCGAGAAACCCACCGCCGCCACCGTGCAGGAGGTAGACTCCATCCTCGCCGCCCTGGGCGAGGAAGGCAGAATGAGCATCATCGGCTACCAGGCGGTGCACGGCAACGACATCCGCTTTCTGAAAGAGCAGATCTGCGCCGGGGCGATCGGCGAGGTGAAATCGCTGGTCTGTCACGCCGGTTGGCCGAGAAAGCGATTCTACTACGACCGCAACCCCTGGGCCGGCGAGCTCCAGCAGGGCCGGCGATGGGTTCTGGACGGTCCGGCGATGAACGCACTGAACCACCAGATCAACAACATGCTGCACCTGGCGTCGTCTCAGCCGGGCGGGTTCGCCACGCCGTCGGCCGTCCGGGCCGAACTGTACGCCGCCGGGCCCATCAACGCCCACGACACCGCCGCGATCGCCATCGACACCGTCGAAGGACCCCGCGCGACCTTCCTGGCAACCCACTGTCCCGACGGCCACTGGGGCCCGGAGATGACCATTCACGGCAGCGAGGGGACCGCCTGGTGGCGCATGCGCAGCCAGGCCGTGATCCGCCCCGACCACGGCGAGGAAATCCACTGCGACGCCGAGAACGTCGAACACCGCGAGATGGTCGCAAACTTCATGGACGCCCTCCGACAGGACGACCCGTCCATCATCCGCTGCGACGCAGCCGACGGGCGACAGTCGATTCTCGCACTGGACGGCGCCCACGAGAGCAGCCAACGCATCCACCGCATCGACCCGCAGCATCTCCGCAGAAAGAACGAGGGCACCTCGCGCGAGCAGACGATCATCCCGGACGCCGAGAAGATCATTCGTGCCGCCGCCGAGCGGGGCTGCCTCTTCTCCGACCTGGATGACCCGCCCGCCTGGGCCGTCGCCACCGAGCGATTCGACCTGGACGGGTATACCGAGTTTCCTCAGCAATTCGTGGCCAACCAGGACCCTGCATGATCAAGGAACACAGCCAAATCATCGTCCTGCTGACCGGGATCGTGGACCTCGCGATCACCGTTGGGGCATGGGTGCTGGTTTGGTGGATCCGTTTCTACAGCGGATGGATGGACTATCACGGCCCGGCCCCGTCGCTGGTGGACCTGGCCGACGTGATCATCATTACGATGCTGCTGACGCTGCTGGTGTTCGGACGGATGGGCATCTATCAGCCCCGGCGAGGTCAGCCGTTGTGGCTGGAAACGCTGGACCTGCTCAAGGCCTGTGCCATCGTCTGGGCGGGCGAGGTGTTCATGGGTCATTTCCTGCACTCGCCAAGACTCTCGGTGAAGATGCAGGGGCTGCTTCTGGTGCTTTGGCCGACACTGCTGATGACGTGGCGGCTGGGGGCGCGAACGATACTCCGCTCGGTTCGGGCCCGGGGGCGAAACACCCGCTCGGTGGCGATCGTCGGGGCCGGCCGCGTCGGTCAGACGCTCTTCCATCGCCTCCGCAATCTCCGCTGGACCGGGTATACCATCCGCTACTTCGTGGACGAGTCCCGCCTGGGCGACACGCTGCTGGGCGTGCCGATCCGCGGACCCTTCGACGATGTCGGGCGACTGGTGCAGAAGTACCCGGTCGACGCCGTGTTCATCGCCCTGCCCCAGCGTCACCAGCATCGCATGGAGGAAATCCTCAACCAGCTGGGCCCGAACCTGGTGGACGTCAATGTCGTACCGGACCTTCTGAGCTTCCAGTTCCTGCGCCACCGCATCACGCAGATCGGTCGGCTGCCGGTGGTGAACCTTACGTTCAGCCCGCAGACGGGCTGGAATTCGGTGGTGAAACGCACAATCGACGTCGCGATCGCCACCATCGCCCTGGTCGGGCTGCTGCCGCTGATGGCGATCATCGCAGCAGCCGTCAGGCTCACCAGCCCCGGGCCCGTGGTGTATCGCCAACGACGGGCCAGCCTCGGCGGGCAGGAGTTCGACATTCTCAAGTTCCGCTCGATGGCCGTCGACGCCGAAGCCGACAATCAACCCGAGTGGCACGTGAAAACGGGAGACCCACGGGTGACCTGGGTGGGCCGATTTCTCCGCCGATTCAGCCTGGACGAACTGCCCCAACTGCTGAATGTCCTGCGGGGCGACATGTCGCTGGTGGGCCCGCGACCCGAACGGCCGGAATTTATCGAGCGGTTCCGCCGACAGATTCCCGGCTACATGCTGCGACACCACGTCAAGGCGGGGCTCACCGGATGGGCCCAGGTCAACGGGTTCCGCGGAGACACAAGCCTGCGCAAACGCATCCAGTACGACCTGGATTACATCAACCGATGGTCGCTCGGATTCGACCTCTACGTCATGGTGCTCACGGTGTTCCGGGGCATCATCAGCCCCAACCCCTGACCAGGCCATGTTCCCCGCCGGTGACACGATCGTCGCAGTCTCCTCGGCCGCCGGACCCGCCCCGCGCGCCATCGTCCGTCTTTCCGGCCCGGAAGCGATCGCCCTTGCCGCCAGCCTGTTCACCCCGATCGCTCCGGATGTCTCCCTGCAGCGGCTGGGCGGCTTTCGCAGCTGTGAGGGAATGGTCACGCTCACCGACCCCCCCTGCCAGATTCCCGCCCGGGCCCTGGTGTTCCGCGCACCGTGCAGCTACACGCGCGAAGACCTCATCGAACTGCACCTGCCCGGGTCGACTCCGATCGCCTCGGGGTGCGCCGATGCCCTGATCGCCGCGGGCGGACGGGCCGCCCAGGGCGGCGAATTTACCGCCCGGGCGTTCTTCTCCGGTCGGCTGGATCTCTCCGAAGCCGCCGCCGTCGCCGACGTGATCAACGCCACCGACCGCGCGCAGCTGCGCTCCGCCGTCGGCGTGCTGCACGGGCGGGTTCATCGGCTCTGCCAGGCCGCCACGATCGCGATGACCGACGCGCTGGCGACCGTGGAAGCCTCC
Organism: uncultured Planctomycetaceae bacterium; assembly: GCA_964521005.1. Lineage (GTDB taxonomy): Bacteria > Planctomycetota > Phycisphaerae > SM23-33 > SM23-33 > CAZFPT01. The sequence goes on from CAZFPT010000002.1 coordinate 26,099, forward strand.
ATCGACCTGGCGGAGCACGACATTCAGCCGGCGACGCCCGGTGAGCTGATCGCTGCCCTGGGGGAGCAATCCGAGCAGTTGCGACGCGCCGCCGAGCAGGCGGGCGACCTGCCGGACACAGCCGCCCTGCCGACGGTGGTACTGGCCGGACGACCCAACGCGGGAAAGAGCTCGCTGCTCAACGCGCTGGTGGGACACGCGCGGGCGATTGTCTCGCCCGTGGCCGGCACGACGCGCGACGTGCTCTCGGCGTGGATGGACCTGCCCGCCGGCGGGGCGATGCTCCACGACGTCGCCGGGGCCGCCCACTCCGACGACCCGCTCGAAGCACCGGCCACCTCCGCTGCATTGGCTGCCCTCGCCCGGGCGGAGGTCATCGTCCTCGTCGCCGATCTCTCCGCGGGCCAGACCGATCGAGGCAGCGAAGCCGACCTGCTCGCCGAGATCCGCTCGACCAACGCGCAGGCGGCCTGCGTGCTGGCTGCCAATAAATGCGACCTGTCGGACACACCGGCGTCTACGCTGGCAGACCGACTTGGCGTGGAGCGGGACAGGGCGTTTCGTGTGTCGGCTGCCGACGGGACCGGACTGCCCGCCCTGCGCGAACGCCTCGCGGAGATTCTTACCGGCGACGTCTTCCGCTCGGGGCAAACGCTCGGGCTGCACGCCCGTCAGCGGCGCTGCCTGCTGGAAGCAGCCGACGCGATCGACCAGGCCGGCACGCTGCTGGGGGATGTGGATGACGTTGCCGCATCGGCGGAACTGGTGGCCGTCGAGCTGCGAGCGGGCCTGGCGCAGCTGGGACAGATCACCGGCGAGGTCACCAACGAGGATGTTCTGGGACGCATTTTCGGGCGGTTCTGCGTGGGGAAATAGGGCAGGATGCCCATGCGACCGGAAACGGGTGCCACAGGTGTCTCCGCACACCTGTGCTCTGAAGTAGTGTCCGATCCACCCATCAAGGGTGCCCGGGCTTGTGGCGTTTCGACTGAGCTTGCGAGGGAGGAACAGAGCAACCCGGCAGTCGCGATGTCCGACCATTACCTGAAGAGCGATCCGAACCAACCGGGTTGCTCAGCTCGCTTGGGCTCGCTGCACAACGCCGGGCACCCTTGTCTTTGGGGGCGGTCAGGTCGTAGGGCTCGCAACTTGTTGCGGGCGCATCGCCGAAAAAAAAACAGAACATGGGCAGGATGCCCATGCGACGGGAAACCGGTGCCACAGGTGTCTCCGCACACCTGTGCTCTGAAGTAGTGTCCGATCCACCCATCAAGGGTGTCGGTCAGGCCGTAGGGCTCGCAACTTGTTGCGGGCGCGATCGCCGAGGGCGGAAACAAGACAGAACATGGGCAGGATGCCCATGCGACGGGAAGGCCCATGCGACGGGAAACGGGTACCTCGCCGGGTTGAGCGCAAAAAAAACGCGAGCGGGAAAGGGCCCACTCGCGCCAAGTTGGGCTTTCGATGAAAGCCCCGACCACTTTAGAGAGAATGCAACAGGTACATCCGGAAGCTTATCTCGGGGCGTTGCCCCGTGGTTTTTGTTTTCCTTCGTTCGATTCCAAGTCGGCCCGACCTGCGAGCCTCACACTCCCTTTCGGAAATGCCTCGTCGGGAATCCCACATCTTTTCACTTTTTTTGTGAAGTCGCCCCCGTCCCTGCCGACGTCGGGCAAACGTTGTCCCGCCTGCAGTAAGGGGCGTATAATTTATCGGAATGGTCTCGGGACGTGTTGGCCCGGACATGTCATTTTCAATGGGGAAGGTCGTCGGCCGGTGCTTCGAGCCTGTCGGCCGGAAAGGCAGCGCGCGATGAAACAGATCCAGAACTATCTCAGCGAGAACAACGTAGCCTTCACCGTACACGAGCACGTGCCCGCCTACACCGCCCAGGAGATGGCTGCCGAGGAACACGTCAGCGGGCGGAAGACCGCCAAACCGGTCATCGTCAAGACGCCCGGCGGCTACGCGATGTGCGTCCTGCCGGCGCATCGGAAGCTGGACCTCGCCAAGGCAGCCCACGCCCTCCACGCCAAGCAGGTGGAGCTCGCCAGCGAGCGTGAGCTGGGCGAATTGTTCCCGGATTCCGAGATCGGGGCCGAGCCGCCCCTCGGTGAGCTCTACCGGATCCGCACGGTTATGGATCGCGAGCTCTCCGATGCCGACGAGGTCGTCTTCCAGGCGGGCACGCACCGTCACAGCATCCACATGGACGCGGGCGATTACGTGTCGGTCACGCACCCGGAAGTCTCCGACATTTCGGTGCATGGCTGAGGGTCAGGGCAGCCCCTGGGCCCGGGCGGCGGCGTCTTCGATGAGCGTCTTGATGCCCTCGGGGTTCGAGAGGTGCTGCCAGATGCTCTCCCGCAGGAGCTCGTCGCGCGAGACCGACTCGATCAGCAGGCTGCCCACCCCCACCGCGCGCTCGCCCGGCGAGATGCACAGCGAGACGTCGCGGAGGTGAATCAGCGGCACGCCGTGCACTTCGGGGTGAGTCAGTCCGCGAACCGTCAGCAGGCGCAGGTTCGTCACCAGGTAGAGCTTGCCCGCCCAGGCGATCGACGCCAGCACGAGTCGGATCAGCACGACAATCAGCAGGGCCGCCGCCAGCGGTCGGTGTCGGCCGTCGGCGTCCATGCCCGTCAGGTGCGTCACCAGCAGAAGCAGCGCCACGCTGCCCCCGCCCAGCACGATCCAGGGCCAGGAGCTCAGCACGATCGACCACGCGCTGGGGCGGGTGGCCAGGAGGATTTCCTCCCCGTCGCTGAGCAGCTGGGTGGGCAGCGCGTCGGTGACTTCGGCCAGCGGTGATGCCTGCTCAGCCGGGCTCATCGGGGAGTCTCCGCGTGCTGTCGGAGGACGCAGATCTCCGGCACGTTGCGATAGAGGTTGTCGTAGTCCAACCCGTAGCCGACGACGAACTCGTCGGGCACGTCGAAACCCACCAGGTCGGGCTCGTGGCGGCGTGTCAGGTCGGGGCGTTGCTTGCGCAGCAGCACGCAGGTCCGCAGGCTCGCCGGGCCCATCTGCCCGATCTCGTCGGTCATCGCCTCGAGGGTTCTGCCGGTTTCGACGATGTCGTCGACGATCAGCACGTGTCGTCCTGAAAGATCTGTGCTGAGCGGAAGTTGCCATCGCACTCCCTGGGAGCGGGTGGCGGTTCCGGGATAGGACGAGATCGACACCACGTCCAGGCGCATCTGCAGGGGAATCTGGCGGATCAGGTCGGCCAGGAAGATCATCGCCCCGGTAAGCACAGCCATGATGGTCAGCTCGCGCCCGGCGTAAAGCCCGGCGATTCGCTCGCCCAGCTCGCGGTTACGCCGTGCGATCTGGTCGGCCGACACGACGACACGGGCAAGCTGGTCTGGTGGTATGAATGCGGGCTGGGCCATCCGTCGAACTCCTGCTAGCATGCTACCGGCCTCAATGGGGCAATGCAATCCCACCTGCGCAGCGTCGCGAGGGAGCTGAGGGTCGAGAAATTTCTCACCCCGGCCGCAACATCGGGATGCGTAGAGCGTCTAGGATGGGAGTAAACTGTGCTTTGGAGAACTAACGTCCCTCCCATCGGGCGTGTCCTGAGAACTGAACCCTTGACACCGCGGGCAAAACCGCGGTTAATCGAATGTTCCAGGGGGGTCCAAGAGAGCAACCATGTATCGAAAAGACAGATCAGCAAAGGAGAGCACCATGCGTTTGACCCGGCTGACAGTTGCCGTCCTGTGTGTCGCACTGGCCAGTACCCTCGCCGTCGCCCAGGTCCCGGGGATCCCCCGCAAGGCGACCGTTCTCAACGAGATTCCCTCCGGCGTGATGGGATTCGCCGTCATCAACGATCTGGAAACGACCACGACCAAGGTCGACACGTTCATCCGCCAGATCGGTCTGGGCCAGATGGCCAACCAGGCCATGCCCGAGGGCATGCTCAAGAAGATCATCGACGAAGCCAAACTCGGCGACGGGTTCACCGGCAAGGGCGACGTGGCGATCGCCATGCTGAACCCCAAGGACGTCGGGATGGACTTCGGCAAGCTCGTGGAAGAGCGGATGAACATGATGACGGGCGGGGGCGGCGACGGCCAGCAGCCTCCCAAGGAAGTGCAGCTGCCCTTCGTCGTTTGGCTGCCGGGCAAGAGCATCGAGACGGTCTTCCCGAAGAAGACCTACAACCCCACCAAGAAGGGCGCGTTCACCGAGCTGACGCTCCCGACGGGCAAAATGCTGGCGATGCAACGGGGCAAGTACGTCATCCTCTCGCCCAACGCCGAGGCGCTGTCGGTGGTCAAGAAGACCCGGGTCGGCGCGTTGAAGTCTGTTCGCAACGACCATGCCCTGGAGATCCTCCGCTCCGAGATCGGCATTCACATTGACATGAAGGTGACCGGGCCGATTGTCAACGACATCATGAAGACCTTCGAGGAGTTCATCAAGAAGCAGAAGGAATCCGGCGGCGGCGGAATGGGAATGATGATGATGATGGGCCCGATGGCCATGATGGACAAGATCATGCCCGCCTACCGGGACATGCTCGATCAGGTCAGCGCCGTGACCATCACCGGAAAGTTCGTGCCCACCGGCGTGGTGGTTCGCGAGCTGGCGACGTACAAGACCAACTCCGAGTTCGGCCAGATGATCGCCGCCTACAAGCCCACCGACAAGGATCTGCTGGGCAAGCTTCCGGACCATAACTGGGTGCTCGCCGGTGGCGGCCACAATGTCCCGGGCATCAAGAAGGGCGTCTCGCTCTATCTGGATATGATCGACTCGGCCCTGGCGATGTCGCCGGTGGGCGGACTGGGCGTGTACCGCGCCAAGCTCGCCAAGCTTACCGAGGACATGACCAAAGAGATCGACACCATGCAGTTCGTCATCGGCGGGGCAGCCCAGGGCAACGGGGTGTTCGGGATGACCTGCGTGATGGAAGGCGACAGCGCCGAGAAGATCACCGGCGTGATGAAGAGCGGGACCGAGCTGATCGACGAGCTGATCAACAAGAAGTTCGGCCAGGTGAACCCCAACACCGCCATGCCGAAGATCAGCTACGTCAAGAACAACGCCGAGATCGACGCCGGCAAACTGGACGTGATCGACATCACGCATCCGGAGCTGGCGGGCATGTCCGAGCAGGAACGCGGAATGATGAAGAAGGTCCTCGGCGAGGACCGCCTCCGGTTCTACGTCGCCCAGGTCGACAAAAGCACGGCCGTGGTGACCATGGGCGGCAGCACGCAGCAGATGGCCGTCTCGCTGAAGTCCGCCAAGGCCAACACCGGCGCGATCATGAACTCCCGCTGGATGACCGTTCCCAAGCAGTACCTGCCCAAGAAGCCCGCGGCGGTGATGGTGTTCAACGGGTCGAATCTCTTCGACCTGATCATCTCGGGCATGAAGAAGATCGCCCCGCAGGAAGAACTGCCCGCCGGGCGAATCTCCTGCCGGACGCCCGTGGCGATGGCCACCGCCCTGGAAGACGACACAGCCGATTCGGTGGTCTACGTGCCCACCAAGCTCATCAAGGATTCCGTCGTGCTGTTCCTGTCCATGCAGGGCGGGGGCGGCGGAGGCGCCGAACCCATGGGCCCGGGCGGGTTCTAGAAACCCGACCAATCGACGCAACAAACAAGGCCGACGACGGAAGCAGTTCCGTCGTCGGCCTTTGTTCTGCGCCGCCCTGCCGGGCGGTCAGTGACAGTAGTTGCGCACGTCGTTTTTCAGGCGTGAGAGGAACCCCTGCAGCAGCTCGGGAGGGATGTCCTCCAACGCCGGTTCGATCGCCTGGCCGGTGATGAAATCGTCCACCGCCTTGACGCCCGTGAACTTGTACTCCGCCAGCCGACGGGCGTTGTCCTCCGCCTCTTCCAGGTTGCTGCCGGCCATCGCCTGGCAGTAATTCACCACCAGGTGGTGAAGGTCCTCGCTGGAGACGTCGCCGCCGGCACCGAGCGGGGCAGCCGGCTCGCCACCGCTCTGGGAGATGAGCTCCTCTTCCTGCTCCAGCAGGCGTCGCTCTTCCTCGTCGCGGCGTCGCTCCTCTTCCTCGTCGATCGGAGCCAGGGGGATATCCTCATTCACCGACGGATCGGGAATGTAGTTGCTGCCCTGGCAGTAGGGACACTTGCCGCGCCGCCCGCCCGCTTCGTCCGGCGCCTTGACCTGCTTCCCGCAGTGCTCGCACGTGAACGTAATCGCCATCGCAGCCACCTTTCGCCGCGCCGCATGCCGCCGATGCCTCACTCGCCGAGGATTTTCACCAGCAGACGCTTCCGGCGCATCCCATCGAACTCATAGTAGAAGATATGCTCCCACGGACCCAGGTGCAATGCACCGTCCGTGATCGCCACCACCACCTCGCGACCCATCACCTGCCGCTTCATGTGGGCGTCGGCGTTGTCCTCGTAGCCGTTGTGGCGGTATTGGCTGTGAGGCTTTTCGGGGGCGAGTTCCTCCAGCCAGACCTCGTAATCGTGGTGCAGCCCGGATTCGTTGTCGTTGATGAACACCGAGGCGGTAATGTGCATCGCATTGACCAGCACGAGCCCTTCCTGCACGCCGCTCTCGACGACCAGGCGTTCGACCTCGTCGTGGATGGACACGATCGCCCGCCGCTGCGGCACGCTCATCCAGAGTTCCTTGGTCAGCGTCTTCATGGACCTCTCCTTTCGATCGCTCAGCCGGCGTGAGAATCTCGGTATCGCCGGCCGACCAATATGCTACCATAGCGGCTTTCCCGCTGCACGACGAGAGCCCATGGACGACCTGACCGACACAATCTCCCAACGCCTCCTGCCCTACGTGAACCAACCCAGCGCGTACGTCGGCCTGGAGATCAACGCGCGCTGCCCCGATCCGCGCGACGCCGAGGTCGCCGTGGCGTTGGCCTTCCCGGACACCTACGCCCTGGGCGCCAGCCACCTCGGAACCCAGGTGCTCTACCACGCCCTCAACGACCTGCCCGCCGTCGCCTGCGACCGGACCTACTGCCCCAGCCCCGACGCGATCGGACGCATGCGCGAGGAGGACATCCCGCTGTGGGGATGGGAATCGCGATTGGCCGTCGGAAGTTTCGACGTGGTCGGCTTCGCCCTGCCCTATGAGCTGTGCGTCACGAACGTCCTGACGATGCTCGAACTGTCGGCCTTGCCGATCCGGTCTGCCGACCGCGACGAGTCGCACCCGATCATCGTTGCCGGCGACGCGTTGGCGGACACACCCGAGCCGATGGCCCCGTTCATCGACGTGTTTCTTCCCGGCGACGGCGAGACGCCCCTGCGATCGCTCATCGAACTGCTGCGCGACGCGAAGGCCGACGGCGAACCCTCCCGCGAGGCGCTGCTGCTTCGCATCGCACGGGAGGTCCCCTCTGCCTACGTCCCCCGCTTCTATGAGCCCGCCTGGAACGACGACGGCACGCTCGCCGCCCTCACGCCCACCCGCGACGGCGTTCCGGGCACCATCGCCCGGGCCGCGATTGAAAGTTTCGCCGACACCCCGGCAGTCACCGCGCCGCTGGTGCCCATCGCCGAGGCCGTCCACGATCGCGTCGCCATCGAGATCATGCGGGGCTGCCCCAACGGCTGCCGGTTCTGCCAGGCCGGCCACTGCCGACTGCCCGTTCGCTACCGCGGCGTCGAGGAGATCGTGACCATCGCCCGCGAGGCGCTGGCCAATACCGGCTACGACGAAATCTCGCTGCTGAGCCTCTCCACCAGCGACTACCCCCACCTCGATACGCTCATCGCCCGCCTCACCGAGGAGTTCGCCGAGCGGGGCGTGGGCATTTCCCTGCCCTCGCTGCGGGTGGACTCGCAGCTCCAGCACCTGCCGCGTCTGACGTCGGCCGTCCGCAAGGCGGGGCTGACCATCGCCGCCGAAGCGGGCACCGACCGCCTGCGACGCGCCCTCCGCAAGGGCATCACCGAGCAGGATATGCTCGACGGCGTCCGTGCCGCCTACCAGGCCGGCTGGAACAAGGTGAAGGTCTACTTCATCGCCGGTCTGCCCGGGGAGACGCCCGAGGACATCGAGCAGATCCACTGGCTCTCTCGCCGCCTGAGCAACACCCGTCGCGACATTGACGGCCAGCGCGGCGCCATCTCCGCCAGCGTCTCGTGGTTCGTCCCCAAACCCCACACCCCCATGCAGTACGCCCCGATGCAGACCGGCGAGACGTTCTGGGCCATCCGCGAGCAACTCATCGAGCTGTGCCGCAAGACGCCGGTGAACGTGAAGTTCCACTACATCGAGCAGTCGCTGCTGGAGGGGGTCATCGCCCGAGGCGACCGCCGCGTCGCCGATGCCATCGAGACTGCCTGGCGAAAGGGGGCGATGATGGACGCCTGGAAAGAGCACTTCGAGTGGAACCGCTGGCAGGACGCCTTCGCCGAAGCCGGCGTGGACCCCGCCTTCCATGCCCATCGCGAGATCGGCCTCGACGAGGTCACGCCCTGGGCCCACATTCGCACGCATCGCCCGACGGAGTTCCTCCAGGCCGAGTACGCCCGCATGCGGGAAACGCTGGCTGAACCCGCCGAGGAATAGCGCTCACTCCCAGACGATCTCGCCGGCCGGGAAGACCGGGCCATCCGTGCAGCAGAGTTTGAACGACCAGCCGTGATCGACGCTCTGGTCTTTCGTCTTGCACACGCAGGACTGGCAGGTGCCCATCCCGCAGGCCATGTGGCGTTCGAGCGAGAGGTAGCACTCGATTCCGCGGTTCAGGCAGGTCGTGCCGATCGCCCGCATCATCGCCTCGGGCCCGCAGGAGTACACCACCACGTCGTGGGGGTCCTGCCCCGCCAGCCAGCCCTCGAACGGCTGGGAGATCAGCCCGCCGAATCCCAGCGAGCCGTCGTCGGTCGTCACGACGGCCGGCACGTCCATCGCGGCGAACTCGGCCACGCACAGGGCGGGCGTGCCCTGCTCGCTGACCGCCACCGACGGTGCCAGCCGTAACGGCAGCAGACTCGCGCTGCGGGCCCCGTTGAACGCCACCACGTTCTTGCCCGCCTCGGTGAGCGTCCGGGCGAGGTACAGCATGGGCGGGATGCCCACGCCCCCGCCGATCAGCGCTGCGGTTGGCTTGGTATCCGAGATCGGGAACGCATTGCCCAACGGGCCCAGCACGCTGAGCGGCTCGCCGGGCTGGGCCCCGCTGAGCCACCTCGTGCCGGTGCCCACGCGGCGGTAGATCAGGTCCAGCTCGACGCGCCCGCCGCCATGGTCCCGTCGAGAGGCCAGGCTCAAAGGTCGACGCAGCATGGTCTCGTGATCCGTCAGTTCCGGCTGGGTCAGCCTGGGCGGGCGTCCCTCGGGCCAATCGACCTCCGCAACGCTGGTCTGCTCGCCCACAGGTCGACAGAGCAGCTGCACGAACTGCCCCGCGCGGGTGGCTGGGAATGTCGCCAGATCCAGGATCAGCCGATAGTGGTCGTCGCAGAGACGCTCATTGGCGAGGATTTCACCCACGAACGACCCGCGCACGGATTGACTCGCTTCACTCATGGCCATCATCCTACGATCCAACACGCGGCAAGACAATCGCTCTTCAGGACGGATGCGAGCCGGGATTGACACTCGCCGCCCGTCGATCTACCATTCGGCCGAAAGGAGCACCGAATGGCGTCCACCCCAACCCCCCCCGGGTCGAGCAAGTCCTGGCAGGGTCGACTCACCGCAGACACCGACGAGAACACCGCGCGCTTCGTGGCGAGCCTGGACGTGGACGTCGCGCTGTGGCCTTACGACATCGCCGGGTCGATCGCCCATGCCACCATGCTCCGGGAAGTCGGGCTGATCTCATCCGACGAACTCGAAGAAATCACCGCCGCTCTCAACAGCATCGCCGACGACCTCAAAGCCGACCGGCTCGAACTGCCCATCGAGCTGGAAGACATTCACATGGCCATCGAGCGGGCGCTGATCGACCGCACCGGGGACGCCGGGCGGAAGCTCCATACCGGCCGAAGTCGGAACGACCAGATCGCCACGGACCTGCGCCTCTGGGCGCGCGACGCGGTGGACCTGCTGGTCGGTCAGATCCGCGCTCTTCAGCGCGCGTGGGTGGGTTTCGCCGAGCGGGCCGGCCTTGCCGTCATGCCCGCCTACACGCACCTCCAGCGGGCCCAGCCCATCGTCGCCGGCCATGCCGTGCTGGCGTATGTCGAAATGCTCCAGCGCGACCACGACCGACTCATCGACGCCCGCAGGCGCATCAACATCTGCCCGCTGGGAAGCGGCGCGGTGGCCGGTACGTCGCTGCCTCTGGACCGCGCGCGGACCGCGGAACTGCTGGGCTTTGACGGCGTGGCCGGCAACAGCATCGACGCCACCAGCGACCGGGACTTCCTCGCCGAGCTGCTGTTCGCCTGCGCGACGCTGGCGGGGCACCTCTCGCGATGGGCCGAGGACTGGATCATCTACTCCTCCACGGAGTTCGGCTTCCTGGAGCTGTCCGACGCGTTCTGCACGTCCAGCTCGATGATGCCCCAGAAGAAAAACGCCGACACGCTCGAACTCATCCGCGGCAAGAGCGCCACAGCCATCGGGCACCTCACGGGCATGCTCACGCTGCTGAAGGGCCTGCCCCTGGCGTACAACCGCGACCTGCAGGACGACAAGCGATTCGCCATCCCCGCCGTCGAGGCGATGTCCCAGTCGCTCACCGTAGCCGCCGGCGTAGCCGACAGCACCCAGCTGCGGGGCGAGCACATCGCCGCTTCGCTGGGCGAGGGTTTCCTGGATGCCACCGCGCTGGCGGAGTACCTCACCGCCCGGGGCGTGCCCTTCCGCACAGCCCACCACGTGGTCGGGCAGCTGGTCGCCCAAGCCGAGAGCGACGGAAAAGCACTGGCGCAGCTGCCCCTGGAAACGCTGCAGGCCGCCAGCGACGCCGTCGGCGAGGATGTCTACGACGCCCTCGGGGCCGAGAACGTCGTGAAACGCTACAAGCCGACCGGCGCGGGCGGAGCCGATCAACTCTCCGAGCAACTGACGCACTGGAAGCAGGTGCTGGACGGATAATGCGCGAGTCGGAGTTCCTATCCTGGGTCGCCCGTCAGCCCCTCGGCGACGCGCCCCACGTGCTCGTGGGCCCGGGGGACGATTGTGCCGTCCTCGCCGTCGGGGGCGAGCAGTTGCTCGTCACGACCGACCAGGTGCTCGACGGCGTCCACGTCATCGTGGCTGAGACGGGCTGCGCCGCTGCCGGCAGGAAGGCGATGGCGCGGAACCTCTCGGACATCGCCGCGATGGGAGGCCGACCGATCGGCGCCACCGCTACCGTGTCGCTTCCGAAGGGCACCGCCCAGGCCGACGTCGAAGCGATCTACGCGGGGCTGCGTGAGATCGGCGACGCGATGGGCTGCCCCCTGGTGGGTGGCGACGTGGCAAGCTGGGATCGGGACCTGGTGGTGTCCGTCACGGTCTTCGGGCTGGCGCCGGCGGGCGGACCTGTTTTGCGATCCACCGGCCAGGCGGGCGACGTGCTGGCGGTTACCGGAACGCTGGGCGGGGCGTGGAAAGGACAGCGGCACCTCCACTTCACGCCGCGAATCGCCGAGGCAGCTGCCCTGGTGGAGCACGGCAGACCCACGGCGATGATGGACCTCTCCGACGGTCTCGCCACCGACCTGGGGCGCCTGTGCGAAGCCTCGGGCGTCGGGGCCCGCGTCAACGCCTCGGCTGTCCCGGTCGCCGAAGACGTCAACGCCGACGATCCACTCTCCGCCGCCCTGACCGACGGAGAGGACTACGAGCTGCTCATCGCCCTGCCCGCCGACCGGGCCGACGCCCTGCTGGCCGATCCGCCGTTCGCCACGCCCCTCACCCGCATCGGCGAGCTGACCGAGGCGCGAGACATCCTTCTCGTCCATCCCGACGGCCGATATGAACCCCTCACACCCGACGGCTGGGAGCATACCACGTGAACCCCGAGACCTTCACAACCCACTCCCCCGAAGAAACCGTCGAGCTGGGCAAACGCCTGGCGGAACGACTCGGCGTCGGAGACGTCATCACGCTGGACGGCCTGCTGGGGGCGGGCAAGACGGTCCTCACCCGGGGCATCGCCCTCGGGCTGGGCCTGGCCGACGAACGTCTGGTCTCGAGCCCCACCTACGTGCTCGTACACGAATACCCCGCGCCGGTTCCGGTCTACCACCTGGACCTCTATCGCATGGACTCGCCGGCAGAGGAGCTGGACGATCTGGGCTTCGATGAGATGCTCGAAACGGGCGTGGCCGTCATCGAATGGGCGTCCCGCGCCTCGGGCCATCTGCCCCGCCCCCGCTGGCAGGTCGAAATCGAGCACGTCGACAGCGAAACGCGACGGGTGACGCTCGCGCGAGTCGATTGACAGACCCCGCCCCCGGAAGTATTCTGGATGGCTTCCCCAGAGGGAGAAAACCATGCAGGAAGCCATCAACAAAGCCCAGACGCTCATCGAGGCGCTGGAGTACATTCAGGAATTCGTCGGAAAGATCGTCGTCATCAAGATGGGCGGATCGGTCATGGACGACGAAGAGGCAATCACCAACCTCCTCCGCGACGTGGTGTTCCTCAACACGGTGGGCATCCGCCCGGTAATCGTACACGGCGGCGGCAAAGCCATCAGCCGGGCGATGGAACAGTCCGGGCTGGAAGTGCAGTTCGTGCAGGGTCGACGCTATACCGATCAGCGTTCGCTCACGGTGGTCGAACACGTGCTGGCCAACGAGATCAACGCCGAGATCGTCCGCAAGATCCAGTCCATGGGCTCCAGCGCTATGGCGATGCACACCCTCTCCAGCTGCGTGCTGTTCGGAGAGCGGCTGTTCCTGCAGACCGAGGACAACCGCAAAGTCGACCTCGGCTACGTCGGACAGGTCACCGAGGTCAACGCCCGTCTGCTGGAGCTTCTCTGCCAGGCCGACACCGTTCCGGTCATCGCGCCGCTGGCGGTGGACAAGGCCTCCCAGAAGCTCAACTGCAATGCCGACACTGCCGCCGGCGAGGTGGCCGCCGCCCTGCAGGCGGAGAAGTTCGTGGTGGTCTCCGATACCCACGGGATCCGCACCGACCCCGAAGACGCCGAAAGCCTCGCCCCCGTACTCAGCGAAGACCAGATCCGCGAGATGATCGCCTCGGGGGCGATCTCGGCGGGCATGCTGCCGAAGGTGGCTGCCTGCATCCGCGCCCTGGACGCCGGCGTGCCCCGCGCGCACATCATCGACGGGCGTTTCCCCCACTCGCTGCTGCTGGAGATCTTCTCAGAGAGCGGCGTGGGCACGCTGATCCAGAAGTGACCACGACCATCCCCGCCGGCTGACACGCGAGGAACCGACCATGACCAACTTCATCAACATTCACGATTTCACCGGCGAGCAGCTTACCGGCCTCATCAACCAGGCCATCGCCGACAAGCAGGCCCTCAAGAACGGCTCGCTGGAGCCGACACTGAAGGGCCTGACGCTGGCGATGTACTTCGAGAAGCCCTCCCTGCGGACGCGCGTCAGCTTCGAGACGGGCATGACGCAGCTGGGCGGGGCGGCGACCTATCTCACACCCAACGACATCGGGTTGGGCACGCGCGAGCCCGTCAAGGACGTCGCCCGCGTGCTGGGGCGCATGTGCGAGGCGATCATGGCCCGCACCTTCAGCCATGAGCTGGTCGAAGAGCTGGGCGAATGGTCGCCCGTCCCGGTCATCAACGCCCTGACCGATTACTCCCACCCCTGCCAGGCGATGGCCGACCTGATGACCGTCAAGGAGCACTTCGGCGACCTGGCCGGTCGTACGCTCGCGTTCGTGGGCGACGGCAACAACGTAGCCCGCAGCCTCGCGGTGGCCTGCTCGAAGCTGGGGATGACATTCCGGGCGGCCACGCCGGTCGGCTACGAGCTGACCGACTGCCCCGTGAGCGACTGGGCCGCCACCACCGACGCCAGAGAGGCCGTCGCCGACGCAGACGTAGTCTACACCGACACGTGGGTGTCCATGGGCCAGGAGGAGGAGAAGGCCAGGCGGGTCGCGGAGTTCAAGGGCTTCGAGGTCAACGCCGAGTTGATGTCGGCAGCCCCGGACCATGCGATCGTGCTGCACTGCCTGCCGGCGTATCGCGGGTACGAGATTTCCGACGAGGTCTTCGAGGCCCACGCCGAGTCGATCCTCTCCGAGGCTGAGAACCGTCAGCACCTTCAGCGAACGCTGATGAACCTGCTGATCACGCGCGGCCGGCTGTGACCTTCCCCGCCCGGGCGGCTTGGTGAGATCGCCCCGCCCGGGTACAATGGACCCTCCATGGCGAAATCAACCAAACGACACGACGGGCGGCGGGCCAATCAGCTTCGCCCGGTGACCATCACCCCGGATTTCGTCCGCACCGCCGATGGGTCCTGCCTGATCGAGACCGGCGGCACGCGGGTGATCTGCACCGCGAGCATCGTTCCCGGCGTGCCCGGCTGGCGCGAGGAGCTCGGGCTGGGATGGGTGACGGCCGAGTATGGAATGCTGCCGGCCTCGACCGCCCGCCGCAAGCCGCGACCCGCCGGCAAGCCCGACAGTCGGGGCATCGAGATCAAACGCCTGATCGGGCGCGTGCTTCGCAGCGTCGTGCGGTTTGAGCGTCTCGGGCCGAACACCATCTACCTGGACTGCGACGTGCTCGAAGCCGACGGCGGGACGCGCACCGCCAGCATCACCGGCGCGCAGGTGGCGTTGTCGCGTGCGATCCGTGCGGGCAGCGAGAAGGGCCTCTTCCAGCGCGGGGCTGTGGCGGACCTGGTGGCGGCGACGTCGGTGGGCGTCGTCGACGGAACGGCCGTGCTGGACCTGGACTACCTGGAAGACTCGACCGCCGAGGTGGACATGAACATCGCGATGACCCGGGGCGGCGAGTTCATCGAGCTGCAGGGCACCGCGGAGCGTCGGCCGTTCTCGCGGGAGCAGCTCGAGGTCATGCTGGATCTGGCGGCCAGGGGCATCAAACGCCTGATGACCGCCCAGCGAAAGGCGATTCGAGGAGACATCGGATGAACCACACCGCAACAGCCATCACGATCGGTCTGCTGGCGACGCTGTGTCTGCTGGGCTGTGACGCAGGCGGCCCGGGCGGATCGCAACGCGTGTTCGACTGGACCAAACAGGGCGACGACCATCCGGACACCGGCGAACGATGGGCCGTTCTGCTGTACGTCTCCCAAGTGACCAACCACTACCAGGACGTCCGGGCGGCCAAAAAGGACACCGCCGCCCAGACCGACTGGGACGATCAACTGATCGTCGTACACGAAGCCAACAACAGCAAGCTGCTTCGCGGCCCGTACGACTCGCCGGGAGCAGCGGCGAAGGATCTCGCCGAGTCGCGCGGGTTCACGTTCAAGGAAGGCGGTCGACCGTTCGCAACGGCGATCGTCACCAAGCTGCCCGAAACCGACTACAAGGAGATGTTCCCGCAGTGGAAGCTCACCGAGGCCGTCGGGGAGTACACCGTCTGCGTGGCGGTGTTCTACAACTACGCCACCAAGCGGGAGACGTTCAACCGGCGTCGCTGGGCGGCCGAGATGTACTGCAAGCACCTGCGGGAGAATCGCAACCAGGAAGCGTACTACCACCACGGCAAGTCGCGCAGCACGGTAACGATCGGCACGTTCCCCGCTGAGTCCGTCAAGCGGATGAAGGTCGGCAAGCGGTTCATTACGAAGGTCGTGGATCCGCGGATCGACCGGACCCGCCAGGCGCACCCGAAACTGATCGTCAACGGCTGGACCGAGATTACGACCGTGCCCAACGCCAAGACGAAGCAGGTCGAACGGGAGACCGCCCAGAGCTATGTGGTAAGAATCCCCGACAAGGAAGGTGAGATCGATGGAGACGATCGTCGTGGCAACCGGCAACCCGGGCAAGCTGGCGGAGATACGGGAGGTACTGGGCGACCTGAGCGTATCAGTCCTTGGCCTTAAGGACCTCGCGCCCATCGACGAACCGGACGAGACCGGCCAAACCTTCGCCGAGAACGCCCGGGACAAGGCGCTGTACTACGCCGAGAAAACGAACCTGCCCTGCCTGGCGGACGACTCGGGGCTGGAGGTGGACGCGCTGAACGGAGCGCCGGGCGTGCACAGCGCCCGCTACGCCGCCGGGGAAGTGGACCCCGACGCGCCGCGCGAGGCCATCGACGCAGCCAACAACGCCAAGCTGCTCACCGCCCTGACCGACGTGCCCGACGAGAAACGCACCGCCCGCTTCGTCTGTCATCTCGCGATGGCAGCCGACGGCGAGATCGTGCTGGAAGCCCGGGACACCATCGAAGGACGCATCGCCCGATCGCCCGCGGGAGACAACGGCTTCGGGTACGACCCCCTCTTTGTCGTCCCCGAGAAAGGTTGCACCACCGCCCAGCTTCTGCCCGAGCAGAAGAACGCCATCAGCCATCGCGGCAAAGCCGTCCGCACCTTCGCCGCCAGGCTCCAGGACTACCTCTCCAGCCAGTAACGCCCCGCACGCTCGCCCGGCCGCCCCGGCAGCAGGTCTATGCCGCCGGCCTCCGACGCCGACGCCGACGAACCAGCCCAACGACCCCCACCGCAGCCCACACCGCACAGGCCGACAGCGCGTACCGCACCACGGCCGAGTGCCAATACACCGGTGGAGCCGGCACGTCCTCGCCCAGTCCGCTGATTCCATACATCCAATCGGCGTGGCTCCACGAGTAGCCCACCGTTGCCGAGAGCGAAAAGAAGGGGTTCCACAATGTCGCGAAGGCCGCCAGTTGATAGGAGTTGGCCGCCGAGGCCTCCTGCAGCATGCCCTCCACCCAGAAGGGCGTCGCCAGCATCGCAACCGCAGCGAAGGACGACAGCATCGCCAGCGAAAAACGCGACACCTCCGACCGCCCCAGCGAGACCAGGGCGATCCCCGTCAACCCGACCGCCAGCAATACACAGTACGCCTGCAGTGCGTCGATCCAGGTAAACCCGACCTGTCCGCGAATCGCCAATCCCCCCGCCACCACGAGCAGGGCCACGCCGGCGGCATCAATCACCACACCGCCGCGCAGGAGCGTTGCCATCAACGTCTGTCCCCGGGCAGCCAGCAGCGGAGCGACAACGCCCACCCAGACCACCGCCCCGCCCAACGCCACGAGAATCTCCGCCTCGAGGCCGCCTTCGCTCCGCCCGGCCAGCCAACTGCCTGCCAGAATCACCCCGAGCGTGGCCGTTGCCCCGCCGACGAGGGCGGCTGCATTGCGGCGCAACAGACTCGCCGGAGGCGTGGCCGTCCTGCCGGGCTCGGCCGATTCGGCCATCACTCGTCGGCCTTGCCCGTGCCGGTGGATTTCGCCTTGGCGGCCATCGCCCGCAGTTGCGTGCGATACTCCTCGAGCATCTTTTGGGTCACCTTCATTTCATGGAGCTTCTGATCGATCTGCTGAAGGGTCGGCACGACGGTTTCCAGCGGTGGGTCGATCTGCTCGGAAGGCTGGGCGAATTTCGCCGCCCAGTTCTTCAGCTCGCGATCCATCTGCCTGGGGGTTCGCGGCAGTACGGGGGTACGGGCGGCGTCGTACTGAATGTCGATCTCGCGAACACCACCGATCCACAGCTCGTCCTTGGCGGCAATGAGGTCGTGCACGAAGGCTTTGCCCCCGCCCCGCAGAATGACCTGCCCGCGCTTGTGCTCGCCCACGAACGACGCGCCCCACTTGCTGAGCTCATCAAGGCGAAGCAGATCGTTCGAACCTTCCGCGCGGTACCGCCCGAAGCGATCCACGTACAGCAGCCGTCGCGCGAAATCGCTCTTGGCGGCGTCCTTCAGAACGTGGATGGTCACCATCACCCGCGTACCCTCGGGCGGGATGGCGTCGGGCTGCGTCCGGAAGTAGAGGCTGGCGTCGCTGTCGGTGCTCATGAAGGGCACGTCGAGGATGGCTGTGTTGAAGTTCACCAGGCTGATGTATTCGCCCTGGGCGTCGGCGGCGTACCCGCCCTCGCTGCCGAGAATGGAGCCGATGAACACGTACTCGCTGGGTGGTTCGATCGCAGAGTTCGGGTCGGCCTTCTGCATCCACGAGGCCGGGTCCGCGGTCTGCTTCTTCCCGTCCTTGTCCGTCCAGGATACGGTCAGCCTCACCTTCGGGCCTCGCGGCGGCTGGGTGGTATACTGCTCGGTGTCGATCGAGTAGGACGTCTCGGCGGCCCGCCCGCGCGGCAGCCCGAGCATGACCAGTCCGGCGTGAATCTGCCAGCCTTTCGCGGGCGTCCGCAGGATGCTCTCGTGCGTCTTGCCCCTCCAACTGGTCAGCAGGAGCTCGAGGTCCATCGGTCCGCCGTCCATCCCCACGCGGCCGCATATCTCCGCCGGGAAGCTGACGGTCTTCGCCTTGGCGTCCACGTTCACCAGCTTCCTGGGCCAGGGCGCTGCGTTGGCGTCTTTGGCATCGTCGCCGCGTGGGGCCGGGCCCAGCCCGAGCTGTCCCAGCAGCGTGCCGGCCGTCACGGCGGCCAGGGCGGATGCGGCAATCACGGTCGTCCAGAACATTCGTTTCATGGCGGGTCTCCTGAGCGGTCTGTGTTCAGTCTTATTATAAGACAGGCCGCGGGCTTCCGATAGGAAACTCGCGGCCTGCATTGGTTTCGACGTTCGCGGGTGGTGGTGTTCCACCCGGGCGCAGCTAGGGTAGTCGTGGAATTTCCTGGTGCAGCTCCTCGATCTCCTCGGCCTCGCCTGTGATGATGATCTTCGGTTTCACGAGGATCAGCAGCGTGTTCTCGTCGCGCGCTCGGCCGCGGTTGGTGAACAGGCGGTTGAGGATGGGCACCTTCGAGAGCATCGGAACGCCCTTCTCCCGCTCGACTTCCGAGGAGAGCTTCTGCCCGCCCAGCACCAGTGTTCCGCCATCCGGCACGGTCACGGTGGTTTCCACCGTGGTCACCGTCACATTGGGCAACTGGAGTCCGATTGTGTCAAATACGATGCCGCTGTCGTTGGGGTCGCCGGTACCGGGGTCGGCCAGGCCACCTCCGACCGTCAGGAAGCCGTTCAGCACGGTCACCTGCGGGCGAAGCGTCATCGTCACGTAACGGCGGTCGGCGGACACCGTGGCCCGCACTTCCAGCACGCTGCCCGTGGTCACCGTGGAGACCTCCGGCTCGATGCCCACCGCATTGTCGTCGGTGACGACTTCCAGGTCCGAGACGTATGCCTGCGTCGTTCCGACGGCCACGTAGGCCAGCTGACCGTTGGACATCGTCACCCGCGGGGCCGTCAACTGACGACCCGACGAGTGGGCCTGGGTGGCCTGCACGAGGAAGTCCACCTGCACGTCGTCCAGGAAGCTCCCGAACACCGACAGGGCATGCGAGGTCGTCGAAGCACCGATGTCCGGCGCCACCGCAGAGGAGCTTCCCAGGAAGCTCGCCTGACCCCGGTGACCCTGGCTGACAGGGATCGGCGTGACCACCTGGGACTTGCTCATTCCCCAACCGTTCACACCCTGGGTGGGCACGCCCGCCCCGGTGAAGGGGTCGGTATTGGTCGCCCCCGCCCCGAGACCAGAGCCGATGTTGAAGTAGAAATCCATGTCCACGCCGATCTCGTTGAGGAAACCGGTGGAGACGGTAATGAACCGGGCTTCCACAGACACCTGCAGCTGCTTGGCTTCACGAAGCATGCCGATCAGCTCGAGGATCTGGTCGTGCACTTCGGGGGTCTGCGTCACGACGAGCTGGCCGCCGAACTCGCGAATCGAGCCGGGCCCGCCCTGGTCCACCCAGGAATCCATCGGGGCTTTCTCGCGGATCATGCTGATGATCTCTTCAATCATTTCCGCGCGGGTCGGGCCTTCGGCTCCGCCGTCGTCATCGTCATCGTCGTCGCCGAAAAGGGTGCTGTCGTCACCACCGCCGCCGTCGCCATCATCCTGGTCGTCTCCGACATTGGTGATATCCATCGTCGGTCCGCTGAAATCGGGGATGGGGATGATCAGGTCGCGGATGTCGTACACGCGGGTCTTGACCTTAGTCCGCAGGGCGTCGGAGGTGGAGATCTTCACGATCCCGTCTTCGATCACATAGCCCAGCTGAACCTGCGTGCCACCGACGTTCTCCAGAACCACTTCCAGCAGCGTCTGGCCGCTCACCTCGGCGAGCTTCTCGGCCGTCACTTCCGTCTTGCGGGTGATGTTCCGTCCCTCGAGCACTTCCCAGTTGGGAACGATGTTCGCCCCGGTCACGTCGCGGAGGAAGTTCAGCACGTTCTCCAGAGCAATGCCGCTGAAGTCCACGTTGCGGATCACACGCTGAAGCTGCTTGCGGGTGCGGCGGTCCTTCTCGGACTCGCTCATCTCGCCTGCACTGAACCGCTTTCGCTTCTCGGTAATCTCCCGCCAGTTGCGCGGGTACCGCAGCAGCTCGTACCAGGGCGTCTCGCTCTCGACGATATCCAGGAACTGCCGCTGCGACTCGTAGAAGTTCGTCTGGCGGGCGTCCTTCTGACGCTCGAGGATCATGTATCGCTTGACCCAGCCAAGACCCTCGGAGGCGAAGGAGTTGTTGGGTTCCAGGCGGAGGATTTCCCGCATCGTGTCGCGGGCATCCTTCCACTGACGATCGGACACCAGCGCCTTGGCCTTGCGGGTCAGCGAGGCGATCGTCTCTTCGCGGTCCTTGCGGAGCTGGATGCGGCGTTCACGCTCGCGACGAGCGACCTCGATGGCCTGCTCGCGGGCGCGCTGCACGGCGAACTTCTCACGCTGCGCTTCGATGTGCTCGACCAGGTCGTTGGCCTTGCTGCGCAGCTCGCGGAATTCGTTGCCACTGAACAGCCGCTTGTTGGACTCGATCAGCTTGCCGGCCGTCCGGGCATTTTCCACCGCCGCGGCGAAGTCCGACTTCTCGCCGTCCTTGCTCAGGGCGGTGGCGAGCTTCTCGCGGGCGTTCTTCATGTACTTGCCGTAATCGGTGAGCGTCGCCCCGCGCAGCACGCGAAGCTTGCGCTTGTGTTCGGAGAGCAGGTCGTCGCCGCCGGAGGTGCCGATTCGCCCGCGGGCGCGTTCCAGAAGGATCTTCGCCTCGTTGTTGTACTTGTCCAGCTTCAGAGCGCGGCCGAAGAGGTCGGCAGCCTTCTCGGCTTCCTTGTCCTCGAGGGCGGCTTTGCCCTTTTCGACGAGGCGTTTGGCTTCCTTCTTGCGGGCGGCGATGGCGTTGAACAGCTCGTCGCCGTCGCTCTTCTTGACTTCGGTGACCTTCTTGCCGTCGTCCTCGGCGTCGTCCTTCTCTTTGGCGGGCGCGGTGACCATCTCGCCGCCGTTGCCGTTGGCCTTGGCGGCCCCGTTGGCCTGCTTGATCCGCTGGTTGACCCACGCCAGCTGCGCCTTGGCATCGCGGCGGGTGGCGTCCAGGAGGTACTCGCTGTCGGCGGCCTGGGAGAAGAGCGTGCGGGCCTTGTCCAGTTCGCCGGCTTCGAGGGCCTTCTGGGCGTCGCGGTAGGCCGACAGCGCCGAGGCCTTCTTCTTCATCGCGGTGTCCGCCTGGGAGAGGTACTCCGCGAGGGTCTTCTTCTGCTCGTCGGAGAGCTTCTCGGCGTCGACGGTCAGGAGCGTTTTCTTGGCGGCCTTGAATTCCTGGGCCTTGTACTGCGCGATGCCCTGCTGCAATGCCTCGCTGGCGGCGTCCGCATCGGACTCCTGGGCCAGGCCCGTGTTCACCATCAGCACAAGCATCATCACCGGTAGGGCCAAACGAATCATTCGACGAAGGGTAGTCACCTGATACTCCTTTCCGGGGGGTTCCCGGAGGTTTGCCTCCGCGTTGTGACGCCGGTCGGTATCGGCCGAGCCGTCGGGCGCGGGAAGCGGGTTCTCTGCCCCGTGAGGGGCGACTCCACCACCAGCCACTGCCACTGCAATGTATGAATAAGACCGCCCCGGCAGAACAACGCGCCGAGGAGTGCGAAGAAACTACACCAGGGGTCGGGGCGTTGCAAGCTCAAAATCGCCTTCGCGGCGACCCGACCAACCCGCGCCCGGCCGCTACGGAGCGAGCGAATCGAGCTCCTGATACCGATCCGACGCCTCGTCCCGCGAGCGGACCCGCGTCTGGACCTTGCCGTTCTCGTCCAGGTAGATCAAGGCCACGGTCGTCGTCGTGATGTTGCCCCAGCTGGGCACCTCGCGGCTGAAGTCCACTTCCATCGCCACGGCCGCTGTGCTGAAGTCCACCGTGCGGATCTCGCGGGACGTCTGGCCGTCCAGCGTGGGAACCGGTACGCGCAGCTGCGTCGATTCGCCGATGCTCTGGCCGCTGCGGACATTGAACCGCTGGCGAATGAACCGACCCATGTGCCGCGTGAAGACCGTCACCTGCACCGTGCCGCTGGTCGAGTCGTACCCGGTCAGGAAGAACTCCGTGGGGTGCGGAACCCGCCGCGTCGCCGACCACTGGCTCCACGGCGAGGCGACCTCCTTGGTGCGGATGTCGTCGGGACTCTTCACGACGCTGCTGATCTGCTTGCCGTAAAGCGGGTTCACGAACACCATCCGCAGCCGATAGCGATACTGCTTGCGCAACTCGAGCCCGGCGTCGTGGAACCAGAGCACATTCTTGCCCTGCACCAAGCGCCCCAACGGCGGGACCGCGGGCATCGGTGGCGGGGCGGCTCCGCTGGCCAACTCGCCGGTGTCGACGCCGTCGTCCTCACGCACGTCGCGGCGTTCGTCCTCGCGGCGCACCGGGGGACGGCGCGTTCGGCCGCCACGACGTTCTTCGTCCTCCCGACCGATCGGGGGGCTGCGTCGACCTCCGTCCTCGACCGCGCGGCCGTAACGGGCTTCGGCTTCTTCCTCGCCGCGGATCGCCCGCCTGCGCGAGGGCCGACGATCCTCTTCCTCACCTATGGGACGACCAGTCCCGCCGTCGGGGTCATCCACTTCCGGGGCGGCCACCAGCTTCGCATAGGCGTCGATGGTCGCGGTCGCGGGCAGGTGGCGCTTCCAGCTGATCCACTGGTTCGTGCCCCCCCACCAGACTTCCCAGTACCGTGGGCGAAGGACGGCCAACTGATAGGCCTGCTCGATCTGGTCGATCGTGTCGGCGATCGCCTGGGTGTTCTCACCGGTGAAATCCGGCAGTTCGGGCACGCGAGCCACCTGACCCTCCGGGCCCGGGGCGCGAATGGTTCGGATCGTCTCGGCCGGCCCGTACGTACCATCCGGAAGCACGAGCTGCCGCTGCACCTCCACGCGAAGGGCGACCGGGCGGGCATTGATCCCGCGGGGGCGAAGCAGCGCCTGCCACTTGCCCGTCATCGTCTGCCAGTCGAAATCGGCTGCCCCGTGGGCGATATTCTGATCGGACAGGTCGCCTTCAGTCACACGGCGAAGCTCCTGACCTACCCACACCGACGGAGCCGACGGCGCGGGGATCTCATCGGCCACCTGCGCCACACCGACCGCTTCGAGCGTGACCCCGCCGCCGATATCGATGTCCGGCAGCGATCCGCCGGCAAGGTAACCCAGGTCGTCCAGGGCGGGCGAAAACGGCGTGCTCGCCAGACGTTCAAAGTGCTCCGGACCCGGATAGACCGGCTCGACCTCGGCCGTGGCGTTGCTGTGCCGGCGCCAGATGCTCTCTGCCGCCTCATTGAGTTTCTCGTCGAGCTCGGCCGGTGAGACCTCGGAGGTGCTCCCGGCGGATGTGAGTACCTCCACCTGCCGCGGGCTTCCCAGCACCCAATGGCTCACGGCGAACACCAGCACACCAACGGAGATCGCCAGTACCAGCTTCTCGACATGCTGTTCGATGAATCCTGCCGAATCCTGATTGGCCATGTCCTGGCCTCCTTCGTATCTACTGCATGCGTCCCTGGCGGACGCGGATTACCGTTCCTCGCCAAACCGCGGACTTCCGCTGGAACGCCCTGCCGGTGTGGATCCGCCCGTGATGCCCGCCTCGCTGATGCGATCCGAGTCTTCCGAACGCAGGGCGCTGGAGGGCAGCGTGTTGAGCACTTCCACGGGCATCAGCGGACGCTCCCACTCGGTCAGCAGCTTCCACTCGCCCCGCAGGGTCACCCGAACGACCGGCTCCTTGCCGTAGTAGTACGTCGAGGGCGGGTCGGCCGGCGGGGTCACCTGCTGCACGTCCAGCACGGTGTGATAGTTCTGCTGGGCGAGGTGCCATTCCAGGCGACCCAGGTAGCGGAACGGAAGCACGACCGTGAGGGTGTAATGGATCACGTCGTAGTCCTTGTTGGACACCGCCTCGGTCAGCGAGGCCGCCGCCATCGCCCCGTCGCCGGATTGGTTCTGCTCGCGGTCGCTCCCGCTTACCGACATCCCGCCGGAAGCCCCGACGTACTGGGGGATCATGCGGATTTCCATCAGTCGCTTGACCGCTGCATTGGGAACTGTCTTGCCGCTGTCGGGCAACCCCGCGAACGCCTCGGCATTGGTCTGGCGGATCGCGTCGATCACGTCCTGCTGCAGCCAGAGCGACAACTGGGCGTACCACATCGTCTCCAGGAGGGGGCGCTTCTGGGCCTGGTCGATCAGCCTCTGCAGCGCCAGGGCATCCAGGTAGATCTCGCCCTGCCGGGCACGGTCCACCATGCGACGGGTCAGCGCCTTGCGTCGCGCCCGGGCCGCCATCTCCGCGGTGAGGATGGGCTCGGTGCTGACGGCCTCCCCGTCAACCTCACGGGTGGGCTCGATCGTGCCGGCCTTGAGCTGGCGGGCCCACTCGGCGCGGGCCTCGCTGAGTTCCCGCAACTCCCACTGGCGAAGCTCCGCCTCCGTAAACGGCTCCGTGGGCGGGGTAGTCGAGTTCAGCGACTGCTCGACCTCCTGGATCGCCTGGTTGTAGGCATCCGGGAACACCGCACGCAGGGCGATCTCACGGTCCAGCTGTCGGTTGAACGGGAACGCGGGCACCACGCCCTTGCCGTCCGGGCGGACCAGCGAGAGAACCTTGTACTGCCGGTTGAACTCGATGCTCCTGTCGATCACCGAACGAAGGTTCTGCTTCGAGCCGGTCACCTCGGCGCGACGCGCGTCGATCACCGACGGGTTGTACCGCTGGCCCAGAGCGTATGTCCGCAACTTCGAACTGAGAGTGTTCCGCTCCTTGACCGCCTTCTCGACGTCGGCAGAGACCGAGGAATTCACGAACAGGATCAGCCCGATCAGCACAGCCGTCACGCCAACCAGTACGACCAGGAACAGGTTCTTGCGAATGACATCCATGATTACCGGCCCTCCCGGCTGCCAGCCTGCTCGACGGGTTCCAGCTCCAGCCCATCGCCATTGATGGACACCAGCCAGATCATGCCCACCCGGGCATCACCGGCCATGCTCTCGCCCTTGAAAACGGGGTCTTCGGTCGGATCGGCGCCGGAATCCCCGCCGCCGGTGTCCCGGTCCTCCCGACCGATGATCGAAGGCGAACGACGACGATCTTCGTCCTCCCCGCCGTACGGCACGCGCCCCCCGCGCAGAGGACGAACCGACGGAATCGGACTGGTCGGGCCGGCGGACGATGTGCTTGCCCCGGCCACGAATTCACCTTCGTCGGCTTCCACCGTTACCGGCCCGAGGCGCTGCTCGGCGTATCGCTTGCCGAACCGTCGCATGCGGGTAATCAGTTGCGAGCGGATCTGGCGCTCTTCCAGCGTCGTCCGGCAGATGACCCATACCAGAAAGCCCCGCTTGGCCTGGCCGGAAGTGGTCTGGTCCTCTTCCGGTGCGCCGCCCGGGGAGCTGCCGCCCCTCTCTGCCATTCCCAGTTGGGCACTGATTCGGCTGTAGAGCTGCCCCTTCACAGCAGAGATGTCCGGGACGTACTCGGTGCCCATCTGTTCGAGGAACAGCAGGCTCCGCTGCTCGCGCGGGATGCCCTCGAGCTTGGCGAGCAGCTGCTTGCGCCGCTCGGGGTCCGGGGTGGTCAACGCCTGGTTGTACATGTCCTGGTGCTCGGCGACCGACATCAGCGACCGCGAGATCAGCTTCTGCACCGACGGCCAGAAGTTGCGATAGCCGAACATCTTGAGGCGGGCCTTGATCTTCTCCTCACCGTCGCCGACGGCCTGGCCGAGATTGTGATAGTTCCGCTGGAGGCTGTCGAGATCGCCCAGCACCTGCCTGGTCTGGCGGAGGGTCTGTCTGTCGTCCTTGAGTTTTCCCAGGTCGCGATAGGAACTGTAGAGCATCATCGACAGGGCGATCACGATCATCGCCGCTGCCGCAGCGAACCAGGGCCTCTTGGCAGCCCACATCCGCCGGGTGGAAACCGATCGCGGCAGGAGGTTCGTCTGGATGCTCGCCTCGCCCAGCCCCTGCACCCCCAGCCCGTACGCCACCGCGAAAGACAGGACGTTTTCCTGGAAGACCGGAGCGTTGATGGCGTCCGAGGCGGAGACCTGCTGGAACGAGTCGATGCGATGCACCGAGAGGTTGAGGTTCTGTTCGAGGAATTTCTGCAGGCCCGGCAGGCGGAACCCGTTGCCCAGCCCGAGGACCTTCTTGAAACGCGACTCGCGATGCAGCGACGTGTAGAACCCGATCGACCGCTGGATTTCCTGCACGAGGTCCGAGAACACCGGCCTCATCGTCTGGAACACCTGGCGGGCGTACTTGCTCGAAGCGGCGGTACGTTTGAGCTTCTCCGCCTTGGCGAAGGAGAGCTTGAACGCCTTGACCAGCGCCTCGGTGAAGTCGTTGCCGCCGATTTTCACCGTCCTCGTCCAGATCCGAGGCCCGTCCGAGACCACCAGGTCGGTCTTGTCGGCCCCGACGTCGATCAGCAGCGTCGCCCCGTCCGAGGCGGTCTGTTCGTCGTACCGCATGAAGTTGTACAGCGCCAGCGGCGCCATCTGCACGGCGTCGATGTCCAGCTCGACCTCGCTGAAGTAGCTGAGATTCGAGGCGACGTCCTGCCGCTTCATCGCGAAAATGCCCACTTCCACGTCCGGGCTGTCGGGGTCATGGAACGTCTGCCACCGCCAGACCACGTCGTCCATCGGGAAGGGGATCTGCTGCTCTGCCTCGAAGCGGACAATGTCCGGGATCTTCTTGGTCTCGACCGGAGGCAGCTTGATGAACCGCGAGAAACTGCTCTGGCCCGGGACCGAGACAACGATCTGCGAGCCCATGACGTTGTTTCTGGCGAGGAACTGTTCCAGGGCGTTGCGGATCAGCTGGTCGCGATCGCCTTCCGCCTGGGAGAGAATCCTGGGGTGCTCGATGATGTCGAATGCCTCAACCCGGATCGCTCCGTTGATGCTCCGGAGCTTCAGTGCCTTCAACGCGCACTGACCGATGTCGATGCCCCATACCGATTTCGCTGCAGCCATGAACGACTCCTTGGCCTGAACAACCCGGCCCGTCGGCCGGCGAAGATCCGCGTGCATCCAAAGCCCGACTCGTCAGACGCCCGCCGCGGAACTTTCTCCCGCGATGTCGTCTTCTCGGCTCCCGGTGCCGCGGAGCGTCGGGTATGATACGCTGTTTGGCAAGCAACGGCAACGATCCAGACCCAACAAATTCTTCACCTTCGCGGAACTCGCAGACAAACACACGGTTCAAGTATGCTAACCTACGCGATCATCACACTCGGATGCAAAGTCAACCAATACGAATCGGCCGCCCTGGCCGCCACTCTCGCCCGCGCCGGGCTCACCGAATCGCCCGCCAACGCACCCGCCGAGCTGGTCGTGGTCAACACCTGCGCCGTGACCCGAACCGCCATGCGAAAAGCACGCCAGGCGATCCGAAAGGCCATCCGAACACACAAACCGTCGGCTGTCCTGCTGACCGGCTGCTACGCCGACTACCACGGACAGACCCTGGGCGACATTCTGGATGCAGCGGAAATCCCGCCCAGCAGCCGGGCCGTCGTCGGCCACCATGGCGACCTCGCGACGCAGCTGAGAAAACTGCTCGCCGGGGAGAACACCTCCAAACCGGCAAGCAACGACCAGACCCCGCAGGGGGTCGGTCCATCGGCGGACGCTGCTGGGGATGACGAATCAATAAGGGCCGAACTGATCGACTCAGATCGCAGCGCGGAAACCCGCCACCAGGCCCGGTCTCCACATTCAATTAAACCAAACCGCATGCGTGCGGTCAAGCAATCCGCCCCCGGCACCGACGGGCTGGCGCCGCTGGAAACCTTCCCCTCCCACCAGCGGGCGTTCGTGAAAATCCAGGACGGCTGCGACGCGTTCTGCGCCTACTGCATCGTCTGCTACACCCGCCCGCGTGTCCGCTCGCGAAGTCCCGAAGACATCCTCGCCGAATGCGCCGCTCTCGTCGCAGCCGGTCATCGCGAGATCGTCCTGTGCGGGGTCTTCCTCGGCGCCTTCGGACGATCCACCGCCATCCGCCGTAAGTGGCCCCAGCCGTCCGACGCCCTGGCCGACCTCGTCCGGCGCGTGGCGGCCATCCCGGGCCTGTGGCGCGTTCGCCTCTCCAGCCTCGAGCCCGGGGATGTCACCCCGCGCCTGCTGGAGGTGTTCGCCGAGACCCCCACCGTCGCGGCGCACCTGCACCTGCCGCTGCAGTCCGGCTCGGCGAGTGTCCTGCATCGCATGAACCGCCAGTACACCCCTGAGCAGTTCGTCGAGACCGTCTCCCGCGTCCGCGACCGGCTCGATCGACCTGCCATCACCACCGACATCATCGCCGGGTTCCCCGGAGAGATGCACGAGGACTTCATGGACACCCTCGCTGTCGCACAGCAGGCGGGGTTCAGCAAGATTCACGCCTTCCCCTTCAGCGCCATCGAAGGAACAGCCGCCTGGACCTACCGCCACGAAGCCTTGCCCAAAGGCATCGTCCGCCAGCGCCTGAACAAGCTCGCGCAGCTGGAGGCCGACCTCGCCGACGCCTACCGCCGACAATTCGTGGGCGAGGAAATGGAAGCACTCGTCGAAAGCACCCCCGCCGACCAGGGGCATCGGCTGGCGATGACCGGCCGATACCTCCCCGCCACCTTCCCCGACGAAAACGCCCAGCCAGGCGACATCGTGAAACTGAAGATCACCGGCGTCACGCCCACCGGCCTGGCCGCCCGTCGCTCGGAGTGAGGTTACTCCGACGCGTCGGCGGGGGTCATCGCCGAGACGCCGGCGGCATTTCCGGCGATCCATCGGCCGCGATGGATCAGCAGGTTGCCCACGAGCATGCCTTCGAGGCGTTTGATCTCGCCGGTGACGCCCCCCTCGGCAGGGTCGATCGTGACCCACCCCGTTCCGTCGCGTCGGCTGAAGTGCGCTGCCCCGGGCACACAGATGGGCCGACCGAACACAGCCGGCTTGTCGTGCTTCGCCCGGCGTTTCCCGTCGCCGGCGCGGATCACCTGTACCCCGTCGCCGTACAGCGCCACGCTGCCGGCCCCGATGGCGGCGACGTACTGGGCGCTGCCCCGCTTGACCCGCCAGAGCACCTGCCCGGTGCGCATTTCGATCCCGAGCAACTCCTCGCCGTCCTGGGGAAGCACCACTGCGACCCCGTCGACCACCACCGGCGGCACCATCGGGCGAGCTTTTTTCGAGGCGTCCACGCCACGGGTCCGCGTCGGGTCGGTGAAGTGGCTGGCGTACTGCAGCACCCACCTCCGTCGACCGTCGTCCTTCGAGCAGCACACCACAGCCCCGGCGTTGGTGCATATCAGGAGCGAATCGCCCGAGACGATCGGCGTCCCCACAGCCGCGTATATGTGAGGCTGCAGGTGCGCCACCGGCCTGGGCGGACCTTGCGTCAGCGTGCGAACCCATCGCACCCGACCCGTTTCTCCGGAGAGAGCGTACAAAAGGAAGCCGTGCAGCCCCTCGGAATAGGCCACGCCATAGACCTTTCCGCCATCCGCAGCCACGGGCGAGACCATCGCCACCGACGTCAGTTCCTCCGGCGGGTTCTCGCCGTGGGGATCGATCCGCCACAGTTCCTTGCCGGTTTCGGCGTCCAGTGCCGCCAGCACCGACGTGGTCGCGTAGCCTTCGACGCGGGGCTTCTGCTGGCCGGGCCGGGTCGATGGCAGCAGCAACGGAGGGAGAAAATCGCCCCGGGCGTAGAGTCGCCCCTTGCCGAGCGTCAGGCGATAATGGCCTTCGTCGGTCAACCAGCTCATCCCATACCGTCGCAACCCCCTCAGCCGTCGCTCCATGGGCAGGGGCTTGCTGGTCCAGACGGCCTTGCCGGTGGCGACGTCGAGGGCCACGACGCGATCGTTCGTGCGATAGTACACCATTCCGCTTCGCGCCAGCGGGTGGATGAACGTCGGCAGCGAGTACGTCAGCCGCTTGCTCCGGCGGAGACTGAAGAGGCTCAGACGCACCTGCCCGCCAACGAACTCCGCCTGGTACTTGGCGTGCTCCGGCGGCGAGACCGCCCTGCCCCAGCCGAACCGCGTGGGCAACGACGCCGCCAGCTTCGCTCCGCCGGTCTTGGGGCTGGGGGCTGTGCTCCAGGCGAGCGTGTCGCCGGCGGGCGCCTCGCCCATCAGGCACCATCCGTCGAGGACGGCCCCGGGGCCGGGCCAATCGGTTCGCGTCGTCGCGGCAAGCGTCGCAGCCGGTCTGGCCAGCAGCGCCCGGACCGCCGGCAGCAGGGCTTGTCGCTTGGCGGCGATGGTCCCCCTGACCGAGGCGTGGTGTTTGCTCAGCCGCGTGATGGCTGCGTTGGCGTCGTCGGCCAGGCCGGCCAGGTGAAACGCCACCGCCGCCTGCGCCAGCCACTGCGCGCTGTCGTTGGCGTCGGTCGAGCGGTCCGCCAGCGACGCCCAGCACCGCCCCGCGACGGCGGGTCGGCCCCGGTCGAGCTGGATCGCCGCCCAGTGCGACCTCGCCTGGCGGGAGGCCTCGGTGCCCGGGTAGCTCCGCCCCGCGGCAAGGAACGCCTCGCCCGTACCGCTGCGTTTCGCCTTGGTCAGCAGCGCGTCGGCCGACTTGGCGTACATCTGCCGGTACTTCGCCCGTACCGCTGTTCCGGCCTGGTCGAGAATCGCCTCCCCCGCCAGGTCGGGCGCCACGTACCGTCGACCACCGGAGAGCTGAACGAGCGAGAATTCGTCGGTTTCGACCAGATCCTGAACGGTCTGGGCCGCCGCCGTCACGCCGTGGTTCGCCATCGCCCGTCGCACCACGTCAACCAGCAAGTCCATCGGGCGGGAGTCGGAAACCAGCGTGCCGGGGGGTGTTTGCCCCCAACCCTGCACGCACAGCGCCAGCAGAACCGCCCCAGCCGCCATCCATCGTCGTCGATCGCTCATGCCCGAACGTGTCTCCCTTCGTCGCGGCGTCGCGAAGCCCGTCGGCCTCCGCGTATGTACAGTAGACGCCTGCCGACCGGCGAAGTTCAAGCGCCGAAAACTGATCCCCCCTGCGCAAGTGCAGATACTCATGGTTGCGATGAGCGCACCGTCGGGTACCAGAAGAGAAGCGAGCTGACTCGGCGATGCTGGACTTGACGTCCCGGCCGTCTACAATGCTCCTCACGAGGCAGTTTTCCCGGGAGCAATCATGAGCAGACGAGCGGTAATCTTTGACATGGACGGCGTGCTGATCGACAGCTACGACGCCCACCTCAAATCGTGGATGCGGATGGCGGAGAATCGCGGGCTGAAGATGACCGAGGAAATGTTCGCCTCGTCGTTCGGCCAAACGAACCGGACGATCATCCCCCAGCATTGGCCCGAGTGCGACGATCCGCAGACCGTCCAGGCCATCAGCGACGAGAAAGAGGCAGCCTTTCGGGAGATTCTCCACGAGGACTTCCCGGAGATGCCCGGCGCGGGCGACCTGCTGAGGCGGCTGGGCGAGGCGGGGTTTGCGCTGGCGGTCGGCTCGTCGGGGCCGACCGAGAACGTCGAGGCGGTGCTGGAGGAGCTTCCCGAGGCGGGGCGCATTTCCGCGAGGGTCACCGGAAGCGATGTGTCTCACGGCAAGCCGCACCCGGAGGTGTTTCTTACCGCCGCCGAGAAGCTGGGAATCGCCCCGGACGACTGTGTGGTAGTGGAAGACGCCTCCGCCGGCGTGGAGGCGGCCCGTCGGGCGGGGATGGCGTGCATCGCCCTGACCGGGACCACGTCGGCCGAGGTGCTCCAGCAGCACGGCGCCCACCGCGTGGTGGACACGCTGGCGGTCATCACGCCGACCGGCGTGACGCGGGCCATTGACGAGAACAAGGCACAGACGAGGAAGGAATCGCGATGAGTGCGATACGTGAGCCCGCCCGACAGACGCCGGTGGTGGACGAGTGTGACGTATGCGTGATCGGTGGCAGCTGCACGGGGCTGTTCGCGGCGATCCGGGCTGCCCAGCAGGGCGCGCGGGTGGTGCTGGTGGAGAACAACCCCACCCTCGGCGGGATGGCGACGGCCGGCCTGGTGACGATATGGCACAGCCCGAGCGATACCGTCGGCAGCAAGCGGATCATCGCCGGGCTTACCGAGGAAACGGTTGATCGACTCGCCACGCGCAAGGCGGTGATGGTGAACCCCAACCCCTCTGCCGACTGGGGCTATCGCCTCAACCCGTGGGAGCTGGCGGTGGAGCTGGACACGATGGCCGGCGAGGCCGGCGTGAAACTCCGACTCAACACGCGCCTGGTAGACGTGGCCATGCGCGACGGCCAGGCCGAGGCCGCCATCATCGAAGACAAGAGCGGCCGACGTGCCATCGCCGCCCGGACGTTCATCGACGCCACCGGTGACGGCGACCTGCTCGTCCGCGCCGGACTGGGCACCCGCCTCCTGGACGATCTCCAACCTCCGACGATGGTCTGCTGGCTGCAGGGCCTGGCGAAGCTGCGCCAGACGGATCCGGACTTCGACCTGGCCGAGGCGGTCCACGACCCGTCGCATCCCAAGGCGCTGAAGCAGGGCTTTCTGTGGGGCACGCAACTGCCGGGGCTGGACGACCTGTACATGGTCGCCGGCACACGCGCCCACGGGGCCAACTGCGCCGACGCCGACGAGCTGACCGCAGCCACCATCGAGACGCGTCGCCAATGTCGCGCGATCCGCGATATCGTCGCGGACCTGCCCGGGGGCCAAGACGTGGCGCTGGCGACGCTGGGCCACATGATCGGCATCCGCGAGACGCGCCACGCCGAGTGTCTCCACACGCTCACCGAACAGGAGGTGCTCACCGGCAAGCGGTTCCCGGACGCCATCGCCAACGGATCCTACCGCGTGGACGTGCATCACAGCGAACGCTCGGGGCTGACATTCCGCTACCTCGACGGACGCGAGGAATACGTCGAGCCCGGCCAGCCTCGCCAGGTCGGCCGATGGCGAGACCCCCTGCCCGACGGCCAGGGCGACCCGACGTTCTACCAGATCCCCTACCGATCGCTGGTTCCCCGTGGCGGCCGAAATGTGCTGACGGCTGGGCGGCTCGTCGACTCCGACCGCGGCGCGTACGGAGCGATCCGCGTGATGGTCAACTGCAACCAGACCGGCGAAGCCGCCGGCGTGGCAGCGGCACTGGCGGCAGAGCGAGGCCGTGCTGTTGCCGACGTGGATCCCGGCAGGGTCCGCAAGATCCTCTCCGAGCGGGGCGCTATCATTCTGTAGGGCAACGGTGACAGCTGCCGGGAGGACGACGTGGATTTCTACGACAGCCTGGCTGGACAATACGACACGCTGGTCGCCCAGCGGCAGCGGACCGAGGCGGTGGAGCAGTTCGTCTCGCGCCTCCTGGAGCGATACGACGTGCATTCTGCCGTCGATGCCGCCTGCGGGACCGGTCTATACGCACGGGCCCTGGCGCGGCGGGGCGTGGAAGTCACGGGGATCGACCTCTCCGAGGCGATGCTCGCCGAGGCCCGGGCGTCGGACGAAGAGGTCCGCTGGGTGCACGGAGCGATGCAGGACGTCGCCGGCCGACTCACCGTCGGCGGGTTCGAGGCGGTCCTGTGCATGGGCAACTCGCTGCCGCACCTGCTGACGCGACCGGAGCTGCAGAAGACCTTCGACGGATTCGCCCGCGTACTGGCCCCCGGCGGCGTGGCGGTGGTGCATCTGCTGAACTACACCAGGCTGCTCACGCGGCGCGAGCGGGTTGTGGGAATCACGCGCGACGGCGACAAGGAATTCGTGCGGTTCTACGATTTCACCGACCCGACGCTGCGGTTCAACGCCCTCGAGATCGACTGGAGCACCACACCTCCCAGCCATCAACTGCACGCCACCACGCTGCTGCCCTGGCAGGAGAACGAACTGGCTGCCGCCTTCCGCCAGGCGGGGCTCGAACGCATCGAGACGTTCGGCGACCTGGAGTTCGGGCCATACCACCCCAACGAGTCGGACGTGCTGATGATCGTCGCCCACGCGCCGCAGGCATGACTCCTGCTGGGGCGGCGCTTTACCCCGTGATGTCGTCGAAGGCGGAGGTCTTCAGCTCGGCCGCCCCGCAGTAGAGGCATTTGCGGTGCCGTGGGGACATGGTCCGCCCGCACTTGACGCACTTGCTGACGGTCTGGGTGACCTTTCCGTCCTCGATGCCGTCGGCCAGGTCGATCGCCTTGACGCGGGCCATGAGGTCCTCCTCGGTGAGTCCGGTTTTCTCCTGGATGAGCGACCACATCGCCAGCGAGACCAGCGAGAGTTTCTCCAGGCGATCTTCCAGGACCTCCATGCTGGAGCTGACTTCCTTCTCGCGGCGTTGGCTCACCTCGCGTGCGGCCCGGTCCATGGAATCCATGGCGTTGCGCGCTGCCCGCTGGAACTGATATCCTCCGAGGAATCCGCCCATGCTCATGTGGTCGTCCTTTCGCGCGTGTGGGTCAGGGTTACTTGCCGTCCAGCGACGCCTTGCTCCGCGTGCGCTGCAGCTCGACGTTCGAGCCGCGATTCTCCAGGATGGACAGCGAAATGTCGATGCACTCGCGGGCTTCGTCGGGCGTCATGCAGCCGACGGCGACGCAGTCGATCGGTCGAAGCGTCGCCCAGCTGAACGCCAGGCCCACCAGCGGAAGCAACCGACCGGCCGCCAGGGGCTTGATGGTAATCACCGGGTTCTTTCGTTCCCAGATCATCCGGTGGACCCAGTCGACCTCGATCTGCATGAGGAAGCCCGCGGCGTTGTAGATCTGGATGTAGGTTTCCACGTCCGCGCCGCTTTCGTCGGCGTAGATGGGCGTCTCGGGCATGTGCGTGGAGAGGCCCGGAATCATCCCGCGCTGGCGGATCATCGGTGCGTAGCGGTCGAGGTTGCGGATGGTCCGGGTGCGACGGTCCACCAGGGCGTCGGTCGAGGCCTGGTGGGGCATGCACAGCGTCGCGCCGAACTCGGCGTGGGCGTCGAACGTGCGGGCGACCTCGTCGAACGCCTCGGGCTGGTCGCCGACGTTCAGGTGCGGCGTGGCGATTCCGATGATCCCCCTGCCGACGCGGTCTTCGGCGATCCGGGCGGCCTCCTGCAAGTGGGGCGCCTCGGGGCGAACGCCGAACATGGTATCCACGCCCGCCCGCAGGAACACCTCCAGAACGTCGGCGATGCGCCGGGGCGACATGTGGGCCTTGATGAACTCGTCCTTCGCTTTGGACGTGTGCGAAAAACCCAGGAACCAGTTGCTGCCGATGATCAGACGCGAAACACTCGCGCCGCCGATGTCGGTTCGCGGAAAGTCACCCATGGTGCGTCCTTCCTGTGCCCGCAGGCACGGAGGAGAAATGTCAATCGTTCGGCCAACTGCCCGTATAGACCTCCGTCGCCGGGCCGGTCATCAGGACGTGTCCGTCGTGCTCGCGCCATTCCAGGGTAAGGTCCCCGCCGGGCAGGTGGGCGGTAATGATCCGTCCGCCTCTGCCGGTGAGCACCCCCGCCACGCAGACGGCCGAGGCGCCGGTCCCGCAGGCGAGCGTCGGTCCGCTGCCCCGCTCCCAGACGGCCATCGTGACCTCCTCGGGCGAATGCACCTGCACGAAATGGGCGTTCACGCGGTTGGGGAACGCCTCGTGCCTCTCGATGGCAGGGCCCCACTCAGCCAGCGGGATCGCCGAAGCGTCGGGCACGTACGTCACGGCGTGAGGATTGCCCATCGACACGCAGGTGACCTCGAACGTTTCACCGGCGGCGGTGATCGGCGCGTCGACGACAGCCTCGTCCTTCGTGGCAGCCAGTGTGGTGGGGACCTCGGCGGGCGCGAGAATGGGCTTGCCCATGTCCACCGTCGCCCCGGAGACCACCCC
Source organism: uncultured Planctomycetaceae bacterium (assembly GCA_964521005.1). Lineage (GTDB taxonomy): Bacteria > Planctomycetota > Phycisphaerae > SM23-33 > SM23-33 > CAZFPT01. Next base: position 62,263 of record CAZFPT010000002.1, read on the forward strand.
GTCGGCATTGAGCTGCAGTTCGAGCGTCATGATGCCCGCCAGTGTCTCGACGGTCAGCGGGTTCCTTCGCGATCGGCCATGATCGTGGACGTACTTGCCCACGCAGCGGACGGCGTTGCCGCACATCTCGCCTTCCGAGCCGTCAATGTTGAACATCCGCATGCGGACGTCGGCCTTCTCGGAGGGAAGAATCAGCACCAGCCCGTCGCCGCCCACGCCGAAGTTGCGGTCGCTGATTTTCCTGGCCAGGGAGGCAGGGTCTTCTACCGACTGCTCGAAGCAGTCGACGTAGACGTAATCGTTGCCGGCCCCATGCATCTTGGTGAATTCCATGAGAGCATCCTTTCGCGAACCGATCATAGCACGACGAGGCAGGAAGGTCCAATCGCCTCGCCCGTGCGACGTTTGAAGCCCCATGGTGAGCGCAGCGAACCGTGGGGGTAGAGAAGCGAAAATCCAAATTCCAAACCACAAGCTCCAAGGAGTGATCGTCCCGCATCGACCGGCGATTGCGCCCGCAACAAGTTGCGAGCCCTACGGCCGACCGAGCCCCAAACCAAGGGGTGCCCCGGTTTGTGCAGCGAGCCCAAGCGAGCTGAGCAACCGGGTTGCTCCGGATCGCGCTCCAGCTAGTGGTCGGACATCGCAGCAACCGGGTTGCTCCGTT
>CAZFPT010000003.1:0-19820 GCA_964521005.1 uncultured Planctomycetaceae bacterium
AGCCGTCGGCTGTCATCGATCGTCGAAAAGCCCGACGGGCTGACGCCGTCAGCGACACGTGTTCTCGCGATCCCGTAAAAGACAGCCAATTGGCATACTTGATCAACCCTCGATAACCTCACACGCGGCACACAAGTAGCCTGTCCCCTTTATCGCCCAAGCGTTCAATCAGAACGTCGACCCGTTCATCCGCCTACGACCGAGCACCAACGGGGCGAAAGACAGTAGTCGGGCGGCGTAAGCCCCCGGAAACCGGGCCGTCATTCCAGCGTGCGCCGACGGCGAGAGCCCGACTCCGCGAAATCGCTCAGCCTCAGAAGCCGACGATGAGCGATTAACGAGACGGCCCAAACGTCGCATGGGCTTCCAGTCGAAGACCCTGAGCGGAGTCGAAGGGCCCATGATCGGCAAAGCCGATCTGCAGCGCTTCCGCGTGACCTTCCAAACGTCCGACAACCCTCTGCCGCCGTGCGTCGCGGGCTGGCGTGGGCGATGATCGGCGGAACACCCAGCCGTCGTCTGTCATCGACCGTCGAAACGCCCGACGCGGACAGGTAGGCTAAGTATTGCCTTCGACTTGATTTGTATTCAATGGAGCTGCAGGGATTCGAACCCTGGACCTTCTGCATGCCATGCAGACGCGCTCCCAGCTGCGCCACAGCCCCGTCGGATCGCCCGGACCCGCGGGCCCGAAGCGTCGATCCATCGTGAACGAGGAATACTAGCGTATCGGCAGAAACGATGCAACCCCTTATTCATCGCTTCGTCACAAAGCGGAAAATCTACCGGAATCGTGGCCGGCGGTAGCCCGGAAGGGTCTGCGGGGCCCTGATGGGCGTGAAGACGGCGTCGTCCCAGCGGAGCATCATGAGCTGCTCGGTGAACTCCCCTGCCGCACCGTCCACCGGCTGACCCGTCGCCTCCTGCAGGAGGTATCGCGGCAGGTCGGCCCCGGCGGCGATGGACAGCGGAACGCCCCCGCCGAATCGCGGGTTGATCTCGAAACACCGCGCGGGTCCGGTCGGCGTACCGGCCTGGTCGCAGGGTCTGCGGAACTGCAGGCAGGCGGCGCCCCAAAGCCCGGGCATCGCCTCGACAATGCGGCGGGTCTCGACCAACAGCTCCTCGTCACGGACGGTCACGGCGTTCTGCACTTCGCCGCTTCGCACGTCCAGGCGTTGGCGGGGGACGATGGCTTTGACGGCTCCGCCGCGGGTCCGATAGACGTCGACGGTGAACTCCTGGCCGTCGATGCACTCCTGCACCAGCAGATCCCGGCCGAACTGCTCGACGTGGCGATCGAGTTGGGCGGGGGTTTCGATTCGGCTGGCACCGATGCTGCTGGATCCGCTGAGCGGCTTGGCGAAACACGGGTAGAACGGGTCGTCGCGGAAGGACGCCAGCGACTCGCTGCGGATGGGGGTGGCGCCGACTTGCCTGAGCCAATCGGCCGACCGTGCCTTATCGCGGCAGATGGCGATCGCCTCGGGCGAGGAGACCATCGCCAGGCAGCCTCGCCGGGCCAACTCGTCTCGGCGGTCGGCCAACAGTTGCAGGTCCAGGTCGGTCAGCGGGACCAGCAGGCCGACGTCGTGAGCGGTGATGGCGTCCTCGATGGCGGGCAGGTAGGCGGGGTCGTCGCAACGCGGGACGATCAGCCCCCTCTGAGCCGACTGGAACGCCGCCGAGGCGGGGGTGACGTCGGTGACGATGCACTCTCCGCCGATGCCCAGCTCGCGCATGGCGCGGGCGAAGGCGCGGATCAGCGCGACGCGTCGGCCTCCACAGGTGAACAGGATGTTGAGCGTCGTCTCGGCGATGGTGAAGGCTCCTTGCGGGGGTCAGAGTCGGGGCGGTCGTGAGTAGGCGTCCGAGCGTTGGGCGGCCGGGCGCGCGTCGGGCGATTCGCTCCATCGGGCGCCCATGCACAGCAGGTACGGCACGACCACGACGGCCGACCCGAGCACGTGGGCGATGGCGTCGGTCTGCTCGACGCCTCGATGCGAGACGAACATCTGCAACCCCTCTCCGATCGGCCCGAGTGTCGCGCCCAGCACGATGCCCACCAGCCCCCACCAGACTCGTTGGCTTCCCATCAGCCAGGCCAGCACAGCCGTGGCGGGAATCGCCAGCAGGAAGTGCACGGTTTTGTCCGAGAGCGTCAGCTCGTGCATGATCCACGCGAGCAGGCCGTTGTTCACCGCCAGGCCGACCATCAGCAGCAGTCCTGCCATCCAGGCGAACACCCACCAGCCGCTGCGGGCCGGTCGGTCGCGATCGGCGATGGCGGGCAGCGCGCCCCAGAGGATACTGACGGCCACGATGACGGCCGGGATGACCAGCCCCGCCCTCGCGAACAGGGCGGCGGTTCCGATGACGGTCGCGGCGATCCAGAGCACCGCGCCCGCCTGGCGGTCGGGGGCCTCTGCCCGGACGGCAGCGAGCATGATCACCACGCACACCAGCGCGCCGGCCAGCAGCCAGAGCAGGCCGACCCAGCCGACGAATCCGCCCAGGACCAGCCAGCCGCTCTCGGTTGCGGGGATGATTTTCAGCGCCTGCTCGCCCAGTCCGAACGGGCCGGCCTGGATGGTGCGCTCCATCGGCAGCTTGGGCGGCGTGGTCAGATATCCGACCACGCCGGCGGAGACCAGCCCCGCCCCGACCAGGAGATATCGCAGCCTCCGGCGACGGAGCAGCAACCCGGAGACCACGAACACCGCACCGGCCGGCAGCATCGCGGTGAGCACCATCGGCGTCTGCGATGCCAGAAGCAGGATGGACTGCCCCGCCGCCACAGCGAGCCAGCCGACCCAGCTGATGCGCGTCAGCCAGGGGGATTCAACCAGGATCGGGCGATGGGGATTCTCGTCGGCGCCGGATTCCTCCGGCGCGTCCGGCGAGCGGAACGGCCAAAGCGGCGCCAGCCAGACGAACACGCCGGCCAGGCCCAGAAGCGTCATCGCCGGATGGACCGGCTCAGAGCCCGGAACGATCAGGGCGGTGTCGGCCCCGACCATCATCGCCAGTGCCAGCAGCGAGTGGAATCGCGGCGCGTCGCTGATGCGAACCAGCAGACTCTGGGAGAGCAGCACGCCCAGGGCGATCAGGGAGAGAACAACGATGAAGGAATTGAGCATCCCCCCCGCCAGGGCCTGCCCGGGTCGGTCGACCTCCGTCGAGAGGTTGACCAGCAGATGGGCTGCGAGAATGAGAACCGGCCCGAGCAGCGCGACGTGAAACGGGTGACCCGGGATGCGCCGGCTTCCGGTGACGGTCTTCCACATGGCCCACAGCAGAAGGACCACGCCCATCCCCGCCGACAGCGACCCCCAGGCGCGCAGCGACGGCCACCACCATACGAACATGCTCACGATGACCAGAACCGCCAGCGACCAGCGGGCAAGGGACGCCAGCTGGCGGGCGGTGGTTCCGATCGGCTTGGCCATCCGGGATCCTTCCGGGCGAGCGAATCATCGGGCGGGCCTCACACAAGACCTCACTGCCTCTTACGATATCGTCGCGGGAAGGATCGCGTCTGCAGAAAAGTGCAGGATCGAACGAGCGGGGTCAGGTGCAGACAGCGGGGGGCCTACTCGTCGGCGGCTACGCTGGTGACCATTTCGGGGGCGTCGTTGCTATACTCGCGGACGTTGTAGATGCAGCGGAATTTCACCATCGCCTCGGTGGGGCTGTTGGCTTCGACGGTGGCGTGTTTCTCGTCGCGACCGGCAGCGTCCTTATAACGTATTCTGAAAACCATAGTTATGCTCCTCACGGCCACCGGTGTGCAATCCCTGTGGCGCACGGAACATACGATCGTGATTCGCGGGAGGCCAAAAACAGGGAGGATTTCAGTGCAGAAAAACCGAGATGAGGGGTGAACCGCCCAGCTCACGCTCGGGGATTCGGGCCCCAGCGTCGGGTGCCCGATTCGAAGTCAGTCGCGTTTGGCCTCGGCTTCGAGGTGCTTCAGGATGCCGCCGGCCAGGGCGTGGGCGATGGATTGCTGGTACTTCGGCGTGGCGAGCCGGGTCCCTTCTCGCGGGTTGGTGATGAATCCGGTTTCCACGAGGACGGCTGGGCAGGTGGTCTTCACCAGCACGAACAGGGCCTTGCGTCGTACCGGTTGGCCGTGCGGGGCGACGTCGGCGTCTTTGAGGGCTGCCGAGATCCGCAGCGCCGCCCGATAGCTGGCCGAGGACGAAACCGGCGCGATGTAGGCGTTGTACCCGTGGACGTTTGGCTTGGCTGCGTCGCCGTGGACGCTGACGAACAGGTCGGGTCGGCGGGTGTTGGCGAGCTTCGCGCGGGACTGGAGCGAGACGGCAGAGTCGTCGTCGCGCGTGAGAATTACCGTTACCCCCGCCCCGCGGAGCATGCGGGCCATCCGTTTGACGATGGCCAGGTTGATCCACTTTTCGCTCATCCCCGTCACCGACGTCGCGCCGGGATCCTTTCCGCCATGGCCGGCGTCGAGCATGACGACCCCGCCGCTGCGTGAGCGTGGCAGGACGCGGAGGGGCGGGTCCTGTTGATCTCTCGGCCTCTGGGCAGGCCGGCGCTGCCGATCGCGAACGACAAGCCCCGGAACCGGTTGCAGCGAGGCCCGGATGGGCTCCAGGGAAATCCTCGGGACGAACATCGTGCTGTCGCTCACCACGTAGCCGCCCACCGGTCCGACCGGTCGGCCGTTGACGTACGCCTGGCCGCCGGGGTCGCTCAGAAGGAGCACGGTATTCCGGGCGTCGCGCAGGGTGGCCGAGGAGGTGGAGACATCGGAAACCTTCATGCCCAGCATACCCGCGAGCTGATAGACGCTCATCGTTCCCTGCGGCTGGGGGACGGTTTCGTGCCGGTAGACGTTCACGGGTCTCAGCCCCGCGCATCCACCGGCACTGAGGAGGGCGAGCCCGGCCAGCAGGACCAATCCCCATCGACGAGGATCCGGGACAATCGCGACCGGTCGGCCGATCACGAGGTCCCTCCGGAAGCGGCGACGTAGATCAGGAAAGCGATCCAGCATACGAAGATCACGCCCAGCAGCACCAGCCGCCAGCGGGGCGGGTCAACGGCCCGATCCGGGATGCCGTCAACCGTATCGACCGGCGTGGGGACGTCCCTGGTCTCCTGGCCGTCGGATTTCTCAGACATCACACTCATTCCTTCAGTTCAAACTCGCCGGTGAAAGAGAACGCCTCGTCGAAGTCGTACACGTCGCGGAAATCTTCCAGCGAGTCTTCCTCCGTCTTTCGCATGAAGCCCGCGTCGATCATCAGGTACACCATGTTGCCGAAGTCGATCGTCCGGCGGATGCCCCAGCGGCGCAGCACCATCCGGGCGAGCATGCCCCAGCGGTCCAGCGCCAGGTCGCGCAGGGCCCAGGCAAGCTCCTGGCCGCTCACGTGGCGATTCGGAGACTCCAGATCCAGATCGGGCTCTTCCTCTGCCCCGCTGTCATGGGCGTCTTGGACGGCCCGGTTGAGCCCGTCATGAAGGAACCCGAAGGCCTCGGGCGCGTATCGGCCATCGTCGAGAACAACTTCTTCCATGCTTCGTGCTGGCTGATCCATAGTACTCTCATTGTAGGCGGCGGCCGATTGAGGCGAAAGCCCGCAGCCCGGCTGGTTGTGTCACTTCTTCCGCGGAAACAGCGGGTCGATCTTCTCCGTCGTCGTCCCTGCCACCAGTTGTCCCCATGCGCCGGCCTCGGCGAGAGGCTGATCCGTCGACGGACAACCCAACGCGCAGAGGCCCTTCTCGCAGGTCTCGGGCATCACCGGGCGGAGATACAGCAGGATGATGCGGACGGCTTCGGCGCAGGTGTACATGATCGCCGAGAGACGCTCGCGCTGCGAGTCGTCCTTGGCCAGGCGGAACGGCTCGGTGACCTCGATGAACTTGTTGGTCCGGTCCACCAGGTCCATGACGGCTTCGATGTAAGCGTGCAGCTGCAGCGAGTCCATCAGTTCGCCGGCCCGGGCGTTGAGCGTCGAAGCGGCATCCAGGACGGGCTGGGCTTCGGGGACGGGCTTGCCCGGCTGGGGCACCGATGCGTCGAAGTACCGCCCGATCATGTTGATCGTCCGCGAGAGGAGGTTGCCCACGCCGTTGGCGAGGTCGGTGTTGTATCGCTGCTGGAACATGTCTCGCGAGAAGTCGCCGTCGGCCCCGAACGCCATTGCCCGCAGCAGGTAGTAGCGGAACGCGTCGAGGCTGTACTCGGTGCAGATATCTTCGATGACCTCGCGGGAGATGAAGTTGCCCAGCGACTTGGACATCTTCTTGCCCTCGGAGGTCCACCAGCCATGCGCGAAGACGCATCGGGGCAGCGGGATCTCCAGCGCCATCAGAAGGCAGGGCCAATACACCGCATGGAACCAGAGGATGTCCTTGCCGATCAGATGCACGTCGGCCGGCCAATACCGGGCGAACTCGCCGTCGTGCTCGTCGCCCACCTCGGGGATGCCCAGGGCGTTGATGTAATTGCTCAGGGCGTCCACCCAGACGTAGACGACGTGCTCGGGGTCGTTGGGCATAGCCACGCCCCAGGGCAGCTTCTCGCGTCGGCGGGAGATGCAGAGGTCTTCCACGCCCTGCTTGAGCTTGCTGAGCACCTCGTTGCGACGGGCGGCGGGCTGAACGAACTCGGGGTTGGCCTCGATGTGCTCGATGAGCTTGGGCACCCACTTGCCCAGACGGAAGAACCAGTTGTTCTCGGAGTATTTCACCAGCTCCCTGCCGCTGATGGCTGAGCGGTACTCGTTCTCGCGGGCGGTCGACTCGGTGACGTACTCCTCCTGCCCCTCGTCGTACCAACCCTCGTAGCTGCCGAGGTAGACCTCGTCGCGATCGATCAGCCGACGGATCAGCTCCTGGACGCGATTCTCGTGGCGGTCTTCGGTGGTGCGGATGAAATCGTCGTTCGTGATGTTCAGCTGCTTCCAGAGGTTCTTGAAATGAACCACCACCTGGTCGCCGAGTTCGTCGGGCGTGGTGCCTTTTTCCAGGGCGGCCTTGTAGATCTTCACGCCGTGTTCGTCCGTACCGGTGAGGAAACGCACGGGTCGCTTCTGGAGCCGATGAAACCGCGCGAGCACGTCGGCGGCGATCGTCGTGTAGGCGTGCCCGATGTGCGGGACGTCGTTGACGTAGTAAATCGGTGTTGTGACGTAGTAGGGTTCGGTCATGGGTTGTCCTGCTGAGAGTGCAAGCCGGACCATTCCGGGGGCAACAGTGTACCGCCCGATGCCGGCATTGTCATCCCTCCATCGAGCACCGAGCAGCCGGCTGCCCGCCGGCGGGACGGAGGCGAATGGGAATCGAACCCACCCGGGACGTGCTTACGCCCCGCACCGGTTTTGAAGACCGGGGGCGCCACCAGGTCGCCTGTCACCTCCGGGTATCGGCGTCGGCCGATACGACCGCCGGAGCAGACCCCGACGGGACGACCAGTATACGCCGCCGGCGAAGACGTTTCACGCCCAATGAGCGGATTCAGCTTCCCAGCAGGCGTTTGGCCCGCTGGGCCGATCGTGTTTTCGGATACAGGCGGATCAGCTCGCGAAGCTTGTCCTTCCCCATCTTCCCGTGGCCGGAGACGATGTACGTCCGGGCGAGCTTGAACAACTCCTCGGCCTTGTCCTCGTCGCTGCGGGCCTGCCCCTCGTCGCTGTCGTCTTCGTCGCTCGAGGAAGCCGAGCCTTCGCCGCTGTCGCCTTCGTCACCGGAAGCGGATGCGTCATCGCCCAAGGCCTTGCCGTCGCCGGAGCTGTTGGCCGTCGCCTCGGGGGCGTCACCGCCGAGGTCTCTGTAGGTCACCGCCGGCGCATCGTCCGACGCCGCTGCCGACCCATCCACGATCTCCTTCAACGTCTTGTAGCCCGTCACCGTCCCCAATCCGGGGATCTTGCAGGTCATGGTCACTCGGCCGTCACTTTTGGTCATTCCTTGTGGTACTCGCCTTGAGTACGCGCAGAGCCCGCCGCCTCAGCCATACCCCATTCTGCCGCCGGCAAGCCTGCGTTTGCCCTCGTAGAAACCGATCTCCGGGGCCGGCACGCCCTCGCCCGCTCCCAGCGAGACGACGTACTCCTCGCCGCCGTCGCCCACCGGGTAAATCGGCCCGCCGACCGTGACCTTGCCACCGGAATGCGACGCTCCGAACCGCATGCGGACCGGGCCTCCGAGGCGAATCGTGTTGAGCTTGCCGCCCTTGAGCTCGTAAGTGAGCGAATCCTTCCGGGGCCGAATCGGCACGACGTGCTTGCCGGAAACCAGCAGGCCGAAATCGAGACTGTATTTGCCCGGCAGCAGCCCCGTCCTGGCCGAGCGGACCAGGTCATAGACCTGCCCGTCGTCGCTCCGAAGGACCAGGCCTTTGAGGCTTCGAGTGTTGAAGCCGAACTTCACCAGCGCGAGCTGCTGGCCGCTGACCGGGTCGGCCTGGATGCTGTTGCCGTCGCTGCCCACCGCCAGGCGATAGTGTCCGCCGCCAATCGCGTGGACCTTGCCCAACGGCTGGGCGACCAGCGACGTGCCGATCCGGATCGCGTCCGACCCGTCCTGGGTGATCTTCCCGTCGAGATTCTGGTCGATCAGCGAGACCTGCACGCCGTCCAGCGAACCGCTCCGCCCGCACGCCGGCTGAACCCGCCCTCGCACGCTGATGAGCTTTCCCTCCCGGCTGCGGAGGTAGGCATCGACAATCGTGATCGTCAGCGGCTTGGAGTTCACCCGCACATCCAGCCTCGCCGTGCCCCCGCTGATGGGGGAGATCTCACGGCCGGCGATCTTGCCATCACCGTCGGCATCGGCACCGACGAAGCTGATTCGCCCCCGCTGGCCGAACTTCAGCGCGACTTTCTCCCCGGCGATCGTGACGTAACTGGACGCCGCCCCGCCCTCGACGCGCGGAAGCTCGCCGAGAACATAGCCCGGGGTGATGACCTTGCCGGCAGCGCTGCTGTCGTCGTAGGTGAGCTTGACCGCCTCCGCCATCGCCGGTGCGACCCAGGCTGCACACGCCAACAACCCCGCCAGCACCATAGCCCGAAAGCCCGGCCGGCGGCGAACCGTGCGACCCACGCCGCGTCGTATGCCTGTATGTTCGTTCATCATGATTACCTGCCTCGTTGTCTGAACCCCATTTATGGACGTCGGAAATGCTCCGGTGTGCTGCCGCTGCGGAATTTCCTCGAGTGTACACCACAACCCACGCCTCGCGAAACGGCAAAACCGAGACTCGGACACACCTTTTGAATCAAAGGACGCAGCGTTGGCAGCCTGCCTGCCCGACCCGCGGGTGCACTTGAAGCGTGCCCCCAATTCATGTCGCACGTCGGCGACAGGCGAGCGCCCATCAAGTGCTTGACAGCCGACGCAGTGGCGGTCTACCATCATCATGAAACGTTCCCGGTCCCTCGTAGTAAGGAAGCCGAGTACATGCCGAAAACACCCGCCGTTCGGATCTCCGTGATCGCCCTGCTGGTCTGTGGCGCGATCGGTTCCAGCCTGTCGGCTGCCCCGTTTGACCCCAATCAGCCCCCGGAGCTGGAAATCCCCTCCGGCGACCTGACTTCCGAGGCGGTCCGTCGTCAGCGAGCGACGATCCAGAACTGGGTGAAGCACTGGGCGAAGGTCCTCGAGACCGACCAGCGGGAGGCCCTGCTGCTCAAGGCCCGGCAGGAACTCTCCTCCGGCTACACCAAGTACGACGAGGTCGAACGGATCAGCTCACGCTACTACCGCATCTACGCCGACGCGGTGGCCGAGAATGTCGCCCCGCTGCTGAAGAAGAAGGGCACGGTCCGCCAGATCAACGTAGCGCTGGTCCTGGCGTCCACCCCGCGGATCGTCATGCAGGGGCCTTACGAGCAGATGGTCACCCACGACAACCCGGCCGTCCGCTTTCTGGGCTGGCGAGGGTTCGCCCGCATCCGCGACACGATTCTCACGCAGGGCAGCCGATCGATCGAGCGGTTCTTCAACGTCGCCGCCAAGGCCGCCACGAAGGAGAGCTCGCCGGAACTGCTTTCCTCGCTGCTGCGTGCGATGCGCGTGGTCCGCACGGTGAGCAACTCGGTCACGGTGCCCGACAATGTTCTCGAGTCGGCCCAGACCAGCGCGTTCAAGGTGATTCACGGCACCTGGGGTAAGCAATTGGCCCCGATCGTTCGGGGCAACATCGAGATGAGTCACACCGGGCGCATGGGCGTCCGGGCGATCAAGGCTGTCTGGGAGGCGATCAAGGACGACAAGACCGCGCGGACCCAGGCGCTGCAGGACCTGGTAGACATCGCCTACGCAGCCACCCTCGCCACCGACAAGGCCGAGGGAACCGGGCCGGTCGCCTCGGCGAACCTCCTGCTGCTTCGCGAAGCCGAGTCGACCCTGGCTTCGCTTTCAGGCAAGCAGGGCTCGTACATCGCCGACGCGATGACGGACACCGACATCGACGACGCCGCCCTTCGTGCCAAGGGGGCGGTCCTCGGTGCCCTCGAGTGGGCTGCGCAGCTGAAGGACGAGGGTGTGGTCAAGCCCGTCGACCCGACCAGGCAGGACGACGAGAAGGACAACGAGTGACCCCCGCCAGGCCGACAGCCCGTGGGGGCTGACCGGCTTCGGCGCGCCCTCTGGGAGGGGAGCGAGTCGCCATGAAGTACTTCTATCCGCTGGCGCTGTTGGTGGTGGCGGGCCTGACGCTTTGGCCCCTGCTGGTGCTCGAAGGCGGCCAAACCGACGAATACCAGGGCCAGGTCGTCCGGTATGACGTTTACGGCAGCGCCGTCCGCTCGCTGGACCCTGCCACCTGCGGCGATACGACCTCTTCGGGCTTCCAGGGAAACGTCTACGAAGGGCTGTATACGTATCATTTCCTCAAACGCCCCGTCGAGTTGATTCCCCAGCTTGCTGCGGCAATGCCCGAAGTCTCCGCCGACGGGCGGACCTACACCATCAAGCTCAAAGACGGCGTGAAGTTCCACCGGAACCCATGCTTCGGATCGTCCGGGGACAAAGCCCACCGCTGGGCCACCCGCGACGTGGAAGCAAAGGACTTCGTGCTCGCCTTCAAGCGGATCGCCGACTACCACGTGAACACCGGCCTGGCGTGGGCCTTCTGCCAGCGGATCGAGGGGATCAAGGACTACCGCAAGAAGACCCGCACCTACAAGATCGGCGATTTCTCCCGCTACGACCTGCCCGTCAAGGGTCTCCAGGCCGTCGACGCCAACACCCTGAAGATCACGCTGGACAAGCCCTATCCGCAGTTCATCTACGTCCTGGCGATGCACGTGACCGCCCCGATCCCCCGGGAAGCGGTGGACTACCATCTCGGGACCGCCGGAAGGGACCCGCTGAACCGCACTGCCATCGCCATCGAGAAACGCTCCACCGAGTTCCGCGAAGCCGAGCAGGTCGTCGGCACCGGGGCATACATGTGGGACACCTTCACGCGGAAGACAAAAATCGTCCTGGTGCGCAATCCGGACTACCGCAAGGAGACCTACCCCAGCAAGGGCGCCGGCGGGGACGTGCGCCTCGCGACCGAGGCAAAGCAGAAAATCCTCAAAGAAGGCGGCGACCCGAACCAGGCCCAGGCCGTCTACGAGAAAATCCTCCACAACACCAGCGACAAAGGGCAAGGCCTGCTGGAAGACGCCGGCAAAGAGGTGCCCTTCATCGACGTGCTGCACTATGAATTCGTCGCCGAGACCTACTCGGCCTGGCTGCTGTTCCTCACGCGGCAGCGGGACAGCTCCGGGATCAGTCGGGAGGTGTTCGAGAGCGTCATTCAGCCGGGCAAGAAACTCGCCCCCCGCTGGAAGAAGAAGGGCATTCGCCTGGTGACGTACTGGTCGCCGGCGGTGTTCTGGATCGCCTTCAACATGGAAGACCCGGTGGTGGGCAAGAGCAAGTCTCTCCGCCAGGCGCTGTGCCTCTCGTTCGACATGGACAACTACCTGCACGTGCTGTTCAACGGCAGGGGCAAGCGGGCGGTGAACATTCTGCCCAGCACCTTCAAGGGACACAAGGAGGCCGGTCCTGGCCCGTATTACACGCTGGACATGGACCGTGCGAAAAAGAAGCTCGCCGACGCCCGCAAAGAGCTCGGCAAACTCGGGCTGCTGGACAACGGCAAGATTCCCCAGCTCAAGCTGGACCTGCCCGGCACGGACGATCGCGTCATCCGCCAGGGCAAGTTCATCCAGCAGCAATTCGCCAAGATCGGGGTGGACCTCAAGATCATCCCCAACGATTGGCCCAAGCTGCAGGAGAAGGTACACAACAAGCAGACGCAGATGTACATGATGGGCTGGCACGCCGACTATCCCGACGCCCAGAACTTCCTGCAGCTGTTCTACTCGCCCAACATCGAGAAGCAGACCAACAACACCAACTACTCGAATCCCACCTTCGATGGGCTCTACGACCGGGTCAGCACCATGCAGCCTTCGCCCCAGCGGACCAAGCTGTACGCGAAGATGGTGAATATCATCTCCGAGGACGTTCCGGTTCTGCTGCTGACCGAGCCGGAGGGATACGTGTTGATTTACGACTGGGTCAAGAACGTCAAGCCCCATCCGATCGGCTACGGCTACACCAAGTACCGTCGGCTGGACACCGAATTGCGTCGCAAAATGGGCGGCAGGGAGTAACGCCGGGCTATGGGAACCTTCATCCTCAGACGACTGGGGCAGGCGGTGCTCACCGTGTTCGGTGTGATGCTGCTGACGTTTGTCCTGTTCCGCGTGGTCGCCGGTGACGTCAGCGCGCAGTTCGTCTCCAACAAGCTCGGCAAGCCCGCCCGCATCGCCTGGCTGCACCGGCGAAAGCTGGACCTGCCGCTGGACCTGAACTTCCGCGCCCGGATCCTGCTGAAGGACCAGACCGACGGAAACGGCGTCTTCTCCGTCCGCGACGTCGAGCCGGGCAAGGTCACCTCCGCCCTGCTCCTTCAGCCGGTGATGAGAGACACCCCCGACAAACCCGGGCCGGGCGAGGTCGTCCGCATCGAGTCTGCCGGCGTGCAATGGCTGGATCGCCGGACGCTGCTGGCGTCGGTCGCTGCCACCGACACGCGAACCGCTCTGGGGGCTGCCCTGGACGATGCCGACGCGCTGGTCGACGAGGCTGAGCGTTGGCTCCCCGAGCCACGACCCCAGGCTGCACCCGCAACCCAGCCCGCAACCCAGCCGACCACGCAGCCCGCAACCCAACCGACCACGCAGCCCAGCACTCAGCCCGCAACGCAGCCGACCACGCAGGCGGCGCGGGTGGATCGGCCGATCGTGACCATCCGCTTCGCCGACGGCAACGAGATGCGCGTAGATCTCACCCCGCTGGCCGACCCCGACGACCCCGGGCGCATCAGCACGTCGACCACCGTGGGCGATTTCCTGGACCTGCTGAACAATCACCCCGACAACAACGGCAGGCTGCTGGCCGAGACCAGCAAGATCAGCTATCACCCATCGAGCATCGTCAATTCCCAGTTCTTCTGGCACTTGCGACATAGCGTGACGTTCCAGAACCGCTCCTACAAGACCGATCAGCTCCTGATCGACATCATCGGCAGGCGGGCGAAGTACTCCCTGGCGCTGACGGTTCCCGCGATGGCTTTGGGTTGGCTGACGGCGATGGTGATTTCCTCGGTGGTCGCCTACTACCGCGGCGGGCTCATCGACAAGATGGGCGTCTTCCTCAGCGTGCTGGGGATGTGCATCCCCTACCTGGTCTACATGATTGCCGGGCAGGCGATCGTCTTCGAGTTCGCCCCGCAGCGGGCCTGGGGGCTGGGCAGCCCTGCCAATATCTACGTCCCGGTCGCCATCGCCGTGATTGCCGGGGTCGGCGGGCAGGTGCGGTTCTACCGGACGGTCATCCTCGACGAGATCCATCGCGACTACGTCCGCACCGCCCGGGCCAAGGGCGTTCCCCTGCCCGGGATTCTCTTCCGTCACGTGCTGAAAAACTGCATGCTGCCGATCCTGACGTCGCTGGTGGTGAGCATCCCGCTGCTCATTCTCGGCTCGCTGCTTCTGGAGCGGTTCTTCGGCATTCCGGGGCTGGGCAGTCTCATGGTGAACTCCGTTTCCGACCGGGACGTCCCGATGATTACCGGCCTGACGTTCCTGACCTCCGTGATCTACGTGATTTCGCTGCTCCTGACCGACATCCTCTACGCGGTGTTCGACCCGCGTGTCCGCCTGAGGTAACCGTGACGCAGATTGCCCAAAACAACGTCGTCGTCGAACAGCCCCGCGTGGGGCGAAGCCTCTGGTCCGACGCCATCCGCCGTATTACACGCGACCCGGCGGCGGTCGCCTGCCTGGCGGTGATCGTCCTCTATATCGCCGTCGCAATCGTCGCAGCCATCCTGTGGCCGGACTGGGCCCAGCACTACGACTACGCCAACATCAACATGGCGCCCTCCTGGGAGAACCTCCTGGGAACCGACGAGTTCGGAAACGACGTGCTCGCCAAGACCATGCTCGGGGCGAAGGTCTCGGTCATCGTCGGGTTCATGGCCAATATCATCGCCATCCCGGTGGGCATGCTGCTGGGGGCGATGGCAGGCTATTACGGCGGCAAACTGGACGACTTCATCGTCTGGGTGTTCTCGACGCTGGCGTCCATTCCCGGGCTCATCCGCGTGATCGCCATCAAGTTCGCCTTCCAGAGCCTCGACCCGTTCGACGTCGCCATCGGAAACTGGGTGCTGGTCGAGAACGTCGATCTGGCGGGGCTTCCGGGCATCATCCTGGCGCTGTCGATCTCGGGCTGGATCGGAACCTGTCGACTCGTCCGGGCCGAGACGTTCAAGCTCCGCGAACTGGATTACGTCCTCGCCGCCCGCGCCTCGGGGCGCGGTGGGCTGTCCATCCTCACGCGTCACATTCTGCCCAACGTGGTCCATCTGGGAATCATCAACTTCTCGCTGGGGTTCATCGGGGCCGTCAAGGCAGAGGTCGCCCTGAGCTACCTCGGAATCGGCGTGACCGACCAGCCCAGCTGGGGCAGCATGATCAACGCAGCCCGCATGGACCTCATCGTCGGGCGATGGTGGCAGATCGCCGCGGCAGGGACGGCCATGTTCATCCTCGTCCTGGCGCTGAACATCTTCGGAGACCGCCTGCGAGACGCCCTGGACCCGAAACTGAAGAACCTGTAACCGCCCAGCCGACCCACTATGAACGACAAAGACCGCACACTACTGGAAGTTCGCGACCTGCGGACGTACTTCCCCACCGACGACGGAATGGTGCGCGCGGTGGATGGCGTGAGCTTCCGCATCGATCGAAGGCAGACCTTCGCCCTGGTCGGCGAGAGCGGATGCGGCAAGTCGCAGACCGCCTTTTCCATCCTCCGCATCCTGCAGAAGCCCGGGCGTATCGTGGACGGCAGGATCCTGCTGGAAGGCAAAGACCTCCGCACACTCAGCGAAAAGCAGATGCGGCAGGTGCGCGGCGGGCAGATCAGCATGATCTTCCAGGAACCCATGAGCTCGCTGAACCCCGTGTTCAAGGTCGGCCAGCAGATCTCCGAAGCCATCCTCCTGCACCGCCGGGTCTCCTCGGGCGAGGCGAGACGGATCGGCATCGAGCTGCTGGAGAAAGTGGGCATTCCCGCACCGGAGCAGCGATTCGACGAGTACCCCCACCAGCTCTCCGGCGGCATGCGGCAGCGAGTGATGATCGCGATGGCCCTGTCCTGCAACCCCAAGCTGCTGATCGCCGACGAGCCCACCACCGCCCTGGACGTGACGATTCAGGCCCAGATCCTCGACCTGCTCAACGAACTGCAGCGCACCGAGGGGCTCAGCGTGATGCTCATCACCCACGACCTGGCCGTCGTGGCCGAGACCGCCGACGTGGTGGGCGTGATGTACGCCTCGAAGATCGTCGAACTCGCCGACGCCGAGACGCTCTACCACAACCCGACACACCCCTACACGCGGGGACTGTTCCGCTCGGTTCCGAAGCTCGGGGAAGGCCGCGACCGGTTGGAGACCATTCCGGGCTCCGTTCCGAACCCGCTGGCGTTCCCGCCGGGCTGCAAGTTCCACCCGCGATGCTCACTGACCCGCGTATGGGCAGAAGACGCCGCCGAGGAGGACACCGTCGCGATGCCCCTGGCCCGCGGCGAGGTGCGCATCTGCCGCCGATGCGCCGCCCGCGAACCCAACCTGCGCGAGATCGCCCCCAAACACTGGGCCGCCTGCTGGTTGGCCGAAGGTTACGATGACGCCCCCGAGACCAGTCCTGCCGACCGATCCGCCACCCGGACCGACCAACAGCCGGCCGCACCTTGAACAAACCATGATCGACGAAGCGCCAAAACCCATCCTGTCCATCCAGGGCCTCAAGACCTGGTTCCCTCTGCGAAGTGGCGGCCTGTGGGGCGCCAAGCAGTTCGTCCGCGCCGTGGACGGCGTGGACCTGACCATTCCCGCCGGCTGCACGCTGGGGCTGGTCGGTGAGTCCGGCAGCGGTAAGACCACCGTCGGGCGGACGCTGCTGCGCCTGATACCGTCCACCGCCCAGACCGAGGGGGCCATCCACTTCGACGGCCAGGATGTCTCCGCAGCCCGCGGGCGAAAGCTCAAGGCGCTGCGTCGACGCATGCAGGTGATCTTCCAGGACCCCGTCGGCTCGCTGGACCCGCGGATGACGGTCGGCTCGATCATCGCCGAACCGCTGGCTGCCCACGGGCTCATGAAACGGGCCGATCGGCGCAAGCGCGTCGCCGAGCTGCTGGACCGTGTCGGTCTGGCGGCCGCCTACGCCAACCGCTATCCGCACGAGTTTTCCGGCGGGCAGCGCCAGCGCGTGGGCGTCGCCCGGGCCCTGGCGACCAACCCGGACTTCATCGTCTGCGACGAGCCCGTCAGCGCCCTGGACGTCTCCATCCAGGCGCAGATTCTCAACCTGCTCAACGACCTGCAGGACGATCTGGGCATCACCTACCTGTTCATCGCGCACAATCTCGCGGTGGTCCAGCACTTTGCCGACGAGGTAGCGGTGATGTACCTCGGACGGATCGTCGAGCACGCCCGCAGAGACTCGCTGTACGACAATCCTCAGCACCCCTACACCCGGGCGTTGATGGCATCGGTGCCCAAGATCGAGCCTTCCCGCACCGTTTCGCGGGCCCAGTTGCCCGGGGAGATGCCCTCGCCGGTGAACCCGCCGCAGGGCTGCCCGTTCCATCCGCGCTGCCCGCTGACCCGCCAGGCCGCCGGTGACCTTCCGGACAACAAGACCGTCACCATCCGCTCGGAAGGGTCAGCCGTCCGCGTCGTGGCCCGATGCGTCCGGACGGTGCCGCAACTCCAGCCCACCGAGGCCGATCCCTCGCATCGCCACGCCTGCCTGCTGAACCATCCGCCCGAATAGAGCCGCGCGGAAATACACAAACCCCGAACCCTCGCGGGCCCGGGGCCTGGTCTTCCTTTCACAGCATTGGTCTCTCAGCGATTCAGATGCCGGGCCGCCAGGGCGTCCAGGACAATCGTCAGCTCGCCGCCGTTGTAGGGCACGACGCTGGCGGCGGGGATGTCCCACGCGTCGGGCTGCTCTCCCAGCAACCGATTGACGGCCTGGGCTTTGTCCTCGCCGGTCACCAGCATGATGACGTGACGGGCGGCGTTGATCAGCGGGTAGGTGAACGTCATGCGGCTGCGGCCGAGGATCGGTACGTGATAGGCCATCACCAGCTTCTCGCCCTCGTGCAGCGCCTCGTTGTGGGGGAACAGGCTGGCGGTGTGCCCGTCGCTTCCCAGGCCCAGCAGCACCAGGTCGAACATGGGCACGCCGTTGGGGCCGGCGGGCACGAGCTCGCGAATGCGATGCTCATACTGGGCAGCGGCCGCCTGGAGGTCCGGGGCGTCGGCGGGCATGGGGTGGACCTTGTCCGGCACGATCGGGACGCGGTCCAGCAGCGTTCGCTGCACCATGAGGTAGTTGCTGTCGATGTGGTCCTGGGGAACGTCGCGCTCGTCGCCGAAGAAGACATCCACCTGCTGCCACGGGATCTCCCCGCGCAACCCCTCCGAGCCCAGCAGATGGTACAGCCCGTGCGGGGTGGTTCCGCCGGCCAGCGACACGCTGCACGTGCCCCGTTCGGAGACCGCGCGGTTGGTGATGTCCTTGACCTGGTCGGCCACGGTGCGGGCGACCTCGGCTTCGGAAGACTTGACGATGACGTTACGCTTCTGACTCGGTGCGCTCATGGATGTGTCCTGCCAGGTCGCCGACCGTGCGGGGGTCTGCCGGCGACGCGGTGCAATGGTTCCCCCGCGATTTGTGCATTCTAGGGCACAGCGGGCCCGGTGACCAGATTTCAGTTCGTCAACGACTGGATCGGCGCGGGAATTCTTCCGCCGAACTCCACAAACCGTCCGGACGCCCCGTCGTTGCGCACGTCCATCACCGGGGCCGACCCGAACAACCCGCCCCACTCCACCGTATCCCCGGCGACCGCCCCGGGAACCGGCACCAGCCGGACGGCCGTGGTCTTGTTGTTGATCACGCCGATGGCCATCTCGTCGGCAATGATCGCCGCAACCGTCTGCGGCGAGATATTCCCCGGAACGGGGATCATGTCCAGCCCCACCGAGCAGACGCTGGTCATGGCTTCGAGCTTCTCGATGGACAGATGCCCCGCCGCCGCGGCAGCAGCGAGGGAGGCGTCCTCGCTGACCGGAATGAACGCCCCGCTGAGCCCACCGACCGAACTCGATGCGAACGCCCCGCCCTTCTTCACCGCGTCGTTGAGCATGGCGATGGCCGCCGTCGAACCCGGCGCGCCGATGCGGTCCAGCCCCAGGGCGGTGAGGATTTCGCCCACCGAGTCGCCCACCTGCGGCGTGGGGGCCAGGGACAGGTCCACGATGCCGAAGGCCACGCCCAGCTCGCGGGCCACTTCCCGCCCGATCAGCTCGCCGACTCGCGTGACGCGGAACGAGGTGATCTTGATTTCCTCGGCCAGGTCGCCCAGCGTGAGCTTGCCCTCCCGCTCGATGCGACGCTTGAGGGCTCCACTGACCACGCCGGGCCCGGAGACGCCGATGTTGACGGTGGCCTCCGGCTCGCCGGCGCCCATGTACGCACCGGCCATGAATGGGTTGTCGGACGGGATGTTCGCGAAGACCACCAGCTTCGCCGCCCCGAAGCCCTTGTCCGCGGCGGTGGCTGCCGCCGTTTCGCAGACGACCTCGCCCATCCGCCCCACGGCGTCCATGTTGATGCCCGCCTTGCGGGAGGCCACGTTCACCGACGCGCACACGCGGGCGGTCTGGCTGAGCACCTCCGGGAGCGAGTCGATCACCACCTGCTCCGCCGGCGTCATGCCCTTCTGCACCAGGGCGGTGAATCCGCCGACCAGGTCCACCCCGCAGGCAGCCGCCGAGGCGTCCAGCGTGCGGGCGACCTCGATCGCGGCGGCCGTCCCGTGACCGGCCAACAGCTGCGACGCCGGCGAAATCGCCAGGCGCTTGTTGGTCACCGGGATGCCGTACTTCGCCCCGACCCGCTCGCAGGTCTCCACCAGGCGCGAGGCCCGCGAGGTGATCTTGTCCTTGAGCTTTCGGCAGAGAGTGTCCACACCGGCGGCGGCACAGTCCTCGACGTTCAGCGCGAAGGTCACCGTCCGCAGGTCCAGGTGCTCGCTGTGGAGCATCTCAATGGTCGACAGCACTTCATCGGTATTCAACATGGTTCTCGCCTGTCTTGACCGGGCGGGCCCGGCGGTGGGAGTCAGTCTCTCTGCGACGTCAGTCTCAGTTGGTTGGTGGCGACGAAGACGTTTTCGTGCTG
>CAZFPT010000003.1:19920-59022 GCA_964521005.1 uncultured Planctomycetaceae bacterium
CTCTCTGCGACGTCAGTCTCAGTTGGTTGGTGGCGACGAAGACGTTTTCGTGCTGGAATTTCACGTTGAATCCGCCGGCGCTGCCCATGGCTTCGAGGTCGGCCTGGAGCATGCGGACGTCATAGCGGGCGGGGACGTCGACCTGGCTGATGAGCGTGAACTCTCCGTCGGTGCATCGGCCGAAAAGGTCCACGATGTTGATGTCCTTGCCGGCGAGATATCGGCTGAAGCCCAGCAGAAAGCCAGGCCGATCCTGCCCGAACGCGGTGAGCACGAACCGCTCGCTGCCCTCGGACGGCGTCTCGACGATGGGGTCCAGCACGCGGGCCATCACCTGCAGGTTGGTCCCCTCGTGGGCCAGTTCGCGCACCTGCGAGGCCAGCTCTGCCGGCTCGATGGGCGCAGGCAGCGAGATCACCATGATCAGGGTGAAATAACCTTCCAGCACGGTCTGGCTGCAGGAGTCGATGTTGCCGCCCAGTTCGCTGACGGCGCTGCCGACCGCCGCGACGATACCCGGATGGTCGTCGGCCAATATGTTGATCACGTACGCGCTGTCGAATCGTGTGGTTCCCATTCGCTCACCTCGCCGGGGATTATACGCCCGCCTGAGGTGCGATGCACGGGGCGAAATCCCCCGTGTCAATCCCTCGGCGTACGGTGGCGCACGTTCTCAGGCGCCGCCGCGTCCGTCTCCTTCGTGGGGCGGGTAGTAGAAGTTCATGCAGTAGAGGCAGAGCGAATGGCTGATTTCCGGGCGCGGGTTGCGGACCACGTCGGGGATCCAGTCCCACTTCTCGGATTGGGAGTGGTCGCGGACCTTGCGGCAGTGGCAGCACTGAACGATGTTGCCGTCGCTGTCGACGTGCCGGGGCCCGAAGCAGACGCCGCTGTCGGGCGGGAATGGCTCTTCCAGGCGGAGATGGTGGGTCACCAGCAGACCGACCTTGCCGGGCAGCGGGTAGGCACTTTGCACGAACAGCCGAAACACGTCCGGCGAGGAGCACTCGTACTCGCAGTCGAACCGTTCGTCGTTGCCGAGGGCCGAGGTGTATCCATCCTCGTAGAACGGGCGAAGCGAGGGGTCGATGACGGCGAACAGATCACAGCCGAGGGGGAAACGCTCGATGATGTCGGCCCCGTCGTTGACGGCAGCGAACTGCACCCAAGCGTCGTTGTAGCCCTGCAGATGGAACGAGCGGTCCAGCAGACAGACCACGTCCGCGCTGTTCTGCAGTGCTTCGAGATCCAGCCCCTCTATCGACGCCCCGAATTCACGGTCCAGATGCACTGGGTCTGCTCCCTGCTCCCCCGTCCTTGGCCAATCCACGTGAGATTCACACCCGGACCGACGGCGACGATCAGCCGCTCAGAACTCCAGCGGCAGCATGACCGGTTTGCGCGACTCGGTCGCCTGCCGGGCCAGCGCGTGGGCCTCGTTGTACTGCTCGGCTACGACGTTCCAACTGACCACGTTATCGAGGTACTGCTTGAGGTTCTCGCCCATCTCCATCCGCCGGACCTCGTTGCACGCCAGTTCGATCACAGCGTCCTTGAGCATGTCCTTGGTGGTGAAGAGCATTCCGCCGCCATTCTCGAGCGTCTGGGCGGTGAGCCCTTCCATCGGGGCGGTCGTCACGTAGGGTTTGTTCAGGGCGATGATCCGCGCGAGCGTACCGGACTGCGTCTCGTCGGTGCTGGGCAGAACGATGAAATCGCACACCGCCATCATCTTGTAGTAGACGTCCCCGCGGGGAACGAATTCGTAGTAGTGGGCCAGGCCCTTCTTCTGGAGCAGCTCGACGTCGCCGCGGTATTTGTCGTAGTCGGACTTGTGGTTCGGGTCCCGCCACGTGCCCGCTGCCAGGAGATCCCACTCGACGCCGGTGCGCTCGCGGATTTCGTGGGCGATCTCCTCCCACATGTCCGTGAGGATGTCCCATCGCTTGTTGGACTGGATCCAGCCGATCAGGCCCACCAGGTGCTCGGCGAGATCGGGTGCCTTGTCCGGGCCCAGCCCGAGCTCGTCCTTGAGGCGGACCACCTCCGCCAGCGAGTAGCGCCGATCGTCCCGGGCGCCGTGCGGAACGACCATGATGTTCCGCGGCGTGGGCCAACCCTTGCCGGTAAACGTCCAGTCCAGCCGCCATTTCTGGTAGTGGCACTTGAAGAGCACCACGTCCGCCCGGCGACACATCTTGAAGACGAAGTCGGCCTCGAACTCGGTCAGCCGGCCGTGAACGGTGTGCGGCTCGACCACGGTAGGGTAATCGCTGATCGCGTCGAGCAGATCGAGGAACCCCTCGTTGCCGTCGCCCTGGCCTCGCTCGTCGTAGTACTCGTACAGGCCGTACTCGTGCTCGATGTGCACAGAGTGAGGCTGCAGCTCGGCGATTTTGTCGGCCACCGGGCGCCACCAGTTCCGCTGGGACATGTCAATCAGCGGGATCACGCCCTCTCCCTCGCCGTCGGTATGGCTGATGACGAGGACGTCGCGGTCGGGGTTGTGCTTCTGGATGAACTCGCGCGCTTCCTCGCAGAATGTGGCGATCCCACAAAGTCGCGGCGGGTAGCTGCTGATCATTACGATTGGCTGGGCCATCGTTCACTTGCCTCTGGTCTGAAACCGTCTGCCCGCGATGCGGGACGTGTCTACTTGCTGCTCTCGGAGGAGCCTGCCTGGGCGGGCTTGCGATCCTTGGCGCCGACAACCGGCCCCGAAGCCTTGATCGCCTTGGGCACGGGGCGCTGCTCGGTTTCTTTATCGGTCGGAACCTCGCCGAGAGTCTGCTCCATTTCGATCTCGTGCATCAACAGCACGCTCATCAACCATGCCAGAGTGCTCTCGGCGCCCTGGTTCTCGTTGACACGATCGGTGTGCAGCCCGTCGCGACAACCACCGGTGGTGAAATCGTACAGCGGCGTGCGCAGGTCATTGTCGCCCAGGAACCACAGGAACGCCTTGCGTGCCTCGTCGATCCAGTGCTCCTCCCTCGTGACATGATAGGCCTCGATGCAGGCGTCCACCAGCGCGTGGGCCTCGATGGGCTGCTGATCGAACTGGGCCTTGTCGCCCTCGCGGGTCATCCAGCCTTCGGTGCCGATGATCGAGAGCATGCCCTCATCGTTGGTCTGCACCTCCAGCAACCAGTGCAGGGCCCGCTTGCCGATGTCGATCATCTCGTTGTTGCCCATCCACTTACCGCACGTCAGCAGCGCGTGGGACAGCTTGGCGTTGGCGTAGGTGACGCTGCTCTCGCACCAGGGCCAATCGTCGTTCATCCCGTTCTGGAACATCGCCAGCAGCTTCTCGGAGAGGATTTTGCGGTAGCGCCGCACTTCCGAGTCGCCGCTGAACCGACGCAGGTACGCCTGGATCCCCGTGATCGTGAACGCCCACGAACGCGGGGAGACGAAATGCTCCGTCGCCGGCAAGGCCGCGGTGAACAGCTCGGTCGCCAGGGCGATCATCGACTCGTGCGGACACAGTGCCACCCCCACACCCAACCCCCACAGCGCCCGGCCGTGAGAGTCCTCGCTGCCGACCGCTTCCATCCAGTTTCGGCTGTAGTCCATGAAGTTGCGGAATCGGCCGGTGTCCGTATTCAGCGCATGGGCCAGGAACGAGAGATACGTATGAATCAGCGGCAGCATCGTCTCGTCGTGGGACTGGTCCCAGTGCATCGCCGCGGTGATCAGCGCCCGGGCGTTGTCGTCGGTGCAGTAGCCGTGCCAGCGGTTGGGCGTGGCGTACTGGCAGTGCTGGAAGATGCCCGTATCGTCGGTGAGAATCCGCAGGTGGCGCAGGTCCACCTCGGGCAGTTCGTCGCTTTCGCGGGAGGTCTTGCTGGGAGGGGTCAACACCGGAAGCGTGCCGGCGTGGCGCCGCTCGATCCACGACTCCCGCGCCTGGGCGAACACGTCGAGATAGTCCTGGGCGACGCGCTTCCAGGTCATCTGTCGGCAGAACTGATACGCCCGCTTGCGGATGGCGTGGCGTTCGGTCTCGTTGTCCAGCAGGCCCAGAATCTCGCGCGACAGCGCCTCGGAGTCCTTGGTGGGCACGACCTTGCCGCGTCCCTCGGCCAGCATTTCCTCGGCGTACCAGTAGTCGGTCGAGACGGTCGCCTTGCCGGTTCCCATCGCGTACGCCAACGTACCGGAGGTGATCTGCGCCTTGTTGAGGTACGGCGTGACGTACACGTCGGCCGCCCCGAGATACTCGCAGAGCTCCTCGATGTCCACGAAGCGATTGATGAAGATGACGTTGTCGGTCAGGCCCAGTTCATCCACGCGGCGGGCCAGGGAGTTACGGTACTCCTCGCCGCTTTCGCGCTTCACGTGGGGGTGGGTGGCGCCCAGCACGATGTACACGAGATTGGGATGCTTCTCGACGATCGGTGGCAGCGCGTCGATGGCGTACTCGATGCCCTTGCCCGGGCTGAGCAGCCCGAAGGTGAACAGCACCGGGCGACCTTCGACGCCGAACTGGTCCTTGAAGTAGTTGGGGTCCACGAAGGGCACGTCCGGGATGCCGTGCGGGATGGTGATGATCTTCTCGCTGGGCACGTCGAAGACCTCTTCGAGAATCCCATGGGCCACGTCGCTCATCACGATCAGACGTTCGCAGATCTTGCCCATTTCGTTCATCACGATGCGCTGCTGATCGTTGGGGTCCTTCAGCACGGTGTGCAGCGTCGCCACGGTAGGCCGACGAAGCCGACGCAGCATTCCCAGCAGGTGCGAGCCGCATGACCCGCCATAGATGCCGTACTCGTGCTGCACGCAGACCGCGGAAATCTGCCGGATGTTCATGAACTCCGCCGCGAGGCGATAGTCCGGCTGGGAGTTCTGGCGGATCTCGAACCGCACGCGATCCGGATACGGATAGCCCTCGGGCTGATCGTTGATCGCGACGGTGAACACGTCCGACTTGCTGGAGGCCTGCAGCGAGACCGCCTCGCACAGATCGTGGGTGAAGGTGGCGATACCGCACTTCCGCGGCGTGTAACTGCCGACAAACGCAATCGAAGGCTGGTCCAGGTGAACACTCGTTTTATTGGGCATGACGTCCTTTCCTGATCGGTCTTACTCCATCCGCACAGAGCACACCGGGTATTGTATGCCCGCCCACACCCGGCCGCAACAATGCGAGAACCCTCCCGGGCCCTTGCCACCGGCCGATCGCGCCCACCGGTTCGTCATCGAATGGCCCCATCCCGTCCCCGCTGGGACAGCAACATGATGTCCCGCAAACCCTGCAGACTTGTCGCCGACATCCACCGGCGCTGGAATTCCCTTTCCTGGACGATTTGCGCGATCGCCGCAAGGGCGCGCAGGTGGAAGTTCCGCTCATCCCGGCTGCCCACGAGCACGAAGACCGCATTCACATCAGGCGCTTCGTCAGAAAACCGGATGCCTTCCTTCGCCCGGGCGAGGAGCAACTCGAACTGTCCTTCCCCGGGAACGATAATATGCGGAACAGCCAGCGAAGGCCCCAGAAGCGTCCCTCCCTCCTGTTCCCGGTGGCGAAGCATCTCGGCTACCGTGCTCGCATCCAGATCCAGGCGAGGTGCCAATTCCCCGGCGGCAGCGGCGAAAAACTCGTCCACCGGGATGTGCTCCTGAATGTCCAGAACCGGTGCCTGCTCCACAAGCCGGTCAAACCGGTCCAGGGACACTTCATCGCGTTCGTGCACGATCTGCTTCAGTTCGTCCTCCAGCGAACTGGTCACCAGCTCGCCCGCCGTCAGTCGCCCGATCAGGTGCAGCAGGGCCGACTCCTGGGAAACGCGACGGCGCCCGTAGAACCAGAACGTCAGGAAACCGGCGAGAATGAGCCCGGCGCTGATGAAATAGGCCTCGACGCCCATCTCGAACAGGACGAAGCCCAACCCGAGAATCCCTCCGATCTGAAGCCACGGATACAGCGGGGCCTTGAATGAAGGCCGATAGTTCTGCAGACCGCTCTCGCGCAGAACGATCACCGACAGGCAGGAGAGCACGTTGGCCAGGATCAGCACCGTCGAAGCCGCCTCCACCAGGATGTCGAGTTTCAGAAACAGACTGACGAAAATGATGGCCGCGGTGACGCCGACTGCCAGATGCGGCGTCTGGAAACGACGGTTGACCACCGACAGCGGCGCCGGCAAGAGACGGTCGCGGCTCAACGCCAGCAGATAGCGAGAGGCCGACATGATCCCGGCGTTCGCGGTCGAGACAAACGCGAGGATCGCCCCGATACTCATCGCCACGTAACCGAACTGACCCAGAACCACCCTTCCCCCTTCGGAGATCGGCGTCCGGGAACCGTCGAGGGTCTGGCTCTCAACAACCCCGCTGGTGACCACCACCACGAGCGTATAGCAGATCGTCACCGACACCAGCGAAAGGATCAGCCCGAGAGGAATCGTTCGGCCGGGCTTGCGGACCTCCTCGGCGATGCTCGCGACGTTCAGCAACCCACCGTAGGAGACGAAGACGAATCCGGTGGTCGTAAAAATGGGGGTAAGCCCGTGCGGCGCAAAAGGAATCAGCAGTTCCGGGCGAATCTGGGACATCCCCACCACGATGTACAACCCCAGAAGCGCGAAAAGACCGGCCACGAGGACGACCTGTGCGCGAGCGGCCTCTCGCACGCCGACCAGATTCAGACCGACAAAGACCACCAGCAACGCCCCGCCCAATACCAACCCATGCAGATGCACGACCATCGCCGCGAAGGTTGCCATCCCCACGATGGCAAAAGCACTTTTCAACGACAGCGAGAACCAGCTCAAAAGCCCTGCCACAGTGCCCACTCCGGGCCCGAACCCACGCGTGATGAAGAAGTAATCGCCGCCCGCCTTCGGCATGGCCGTGGTCAGCTCGGCGATGCTCAGGGCACCGGCGGTCGCCAGAACACCCGCCAGCAAATACGACCAGATCACGCCAGGCCCGGCCATCGCGTGCGCCATGCCCGGAAGGATGAACAACCCTGAGCTGATCATCGCCCCAGAAGCAATGGCGAACACGTGCACCGTGTTCAGACCCTTACGCAGATGTGCCTCTTCCTTGCCCATATACCACCTCTGTCACAACCCGCAGGCATCGCGTCGGCTGGGTGCTGCCATGCCGGTCGGCTGATCCACCACCGAATATCCTTCGTCCTCGCCCGCGAAGACGAAGACAACGTTCGACGCATTATACGCCCCGGCGGCCTTCGCGCAAACGGGATACCAGCCCATCCTGCCCCCGGCTGGGCGAGTTGCCCACGTCACAATTGACACCCGTATGGGCCGCGGCCATACTGCACCCCATGCGAATCCTGCTCGACATCGTCTATGTGCTGCTGCTGATCGTGACCGGTCCGGTCTGGATCTACCGCGCGATCCGTCACGGCCGATACCGCAGCGACATCCGCCAGTACCTCGGGGCGGTCCCCGTGCGGTACGGTCTCCAGCCGATCATCTGGGTGCACGGGGTCAGTGTTGGCGAGGTAAACGCCGCCCGGACGCTCGTTCAGCGGCTCCACGAGGCGCTGCCGGACTTCCAGGTGATGATCTCCTCGACGACCGACACCGGCATCGCCGCCGCCCGCAAACGCTTCGGCGCAGACCACGTGGTCTTCCGCTTCCCCAAGGACTTCTCCTTCGCCGTCCGGCGGGCACTGCGACGCCTGCGTCCGGACCTGGTGGTGCTCATCGAGGGAGACATCTGGCCGAACTTCCTGGCTGAGGCGAATCGCCGCGACGTGCCCGTGGTCGTCGTCAATGGACGGATGAGCCCGAACAAGGGCTACCCGCGATACCGCAAGCTGGGCCCGCTGGCGGACAAGCTCCTGTTCAATCGTCTCTCGGCCATCGGCGTGCAGGATGAGACCTACGCCGAATGCTTCCGCTCACTGGGAACCGACAGCAAGAAGCTTCGCGTCACCGGCATGCTGAAATTCGATACGGTGGAAACGCTCGACGACGGCGAAACGCTGCCCGGCCAAGACGACCTGGCCGCGGCACTGGGCATTTCCCACAGCGATCGACTGATCGTGGCCGGCGGAACCGGACCCGGCGAGGAGGCCTTGCTTCTGAAGATATTTGCCGCCCTGCGCCAGACCTACCCGGACGCTCGGCTGGTAGTGGTTCCCCGCAAACCCGAGCGGTTCGACGAAGTCGCCCGGCTGATCGACGAGGCGGGCTTCACCTTCGTGCGTCGCTCCGGCCGGCAGGACCCCGCCGATCCGCCCCTAGGAAAGCCCGAGGTGATTCTCGGCGATACCATGGGCGAGCTGCGGACCTTCTACGCGCTGGCCGAATGCATTTTCGTGGGACGGTCGCTGGTGCCCATGGGCGGTTCGGACATGATCGAAGCCGCCGCCCTCGGACGCCCGGTGGCGTTCGGCCCGCACACGTTCAACTTCCCCCAGGCCGACGAGCTCGCCAGGAACGGCTGCCAGCGGGTCACCACCGCCGACGATCTGGCCAATGCCCTGCGAGCCTGGCTGGGCGACCCGGAAGCGGCCCGGAGGCAGGCGCGAGAGGCGCGGGAGTATGTTCGCTCCCGACAGGGCGCGACCGAACAGAACCTCGAGATGATCTGCGACGTGCTGGATCGCTGCCCGCCGGTGGCCCCGGGAGCCATCGCTACCGATCGGATCCGCTCGGCAGGCTGAGGAGACACCATGCCCGGTACCGCAGTCAGACAGGACGTGATTCGCGCCGCCCGGCGCGTCGTCGTAAAGGTGGGGACCAACTCCATCTGCGACGACGACGGACGCCTCAAGCGGCGGGCGATCTCTTCGTTGGCCCGCCAGGTCGCCCAACTTCGCGACGACGGTCGGGCCGTGACGCTGGTGGTCAGCGGGGCGATCGGCGCGGGCATGGGCGAGCTGGAGCTGTCCCGTCGCCCCCGGACCATGCCCAAGCTCCAGGCGGCCGCCGCCGTCGGGCAGGGACAGCTGATGCGGACCTTCCACGACGTCTTCGCCAAGCGGGGGCTGCGCGTGGGCCAGGTCCTGGTGACCCGCAGCGACTTCGAGGATCGCACGCGCTATCTGAACATCCGCAACACCCTGCGGTCGCTGGAGGAGTTCGGGGCTGTGGCGATCATCAACGAGAACGACACCGTCGCGGTCGACGAGATCCGCTTCGGCGAAAACGACGTGCTGGCTGCGATGGTGACCAACATGCTCGGGGCCGACCTGCTGGTGCTGCTGACCAACGTGCCCGGCGTGCTCTCGGGCGGGGCCGTCCTGGACGTGATCGAGGAGGTAGACGACGGCATCCGGGCGCTTGTGACCCGTTCACGCTCGCGACACGGATCGGGCGGGATGGCCAGCAAACTCACCGCGGCCGGGATGGTCACCGAGGCCGGCGAAGCGGCCATCATCGCCGCTGCCGACGAGCCGAACGTGTTGACGAAGATCATGGCCGGCGCGACGATCGGAACGGTGTTCGTACCGGCGGCCGAGAAGATGTCCTCGCGCCGACGGTGGATCGGGCAGGTTTCCCGGGCGGCCGGGCGGATTGCCGTCGACGCCGGGGCGGAGCGGGCATTGCGGCAGCGAGGGAAAAGCCTGCTTCCCAGCGGAATCACCTCCGTGACCGGGACGTTTGGCAAAGGCGACACGATCATCATCGAAGACGCCGCCGGCCGAGAGATTGCCCGCGGACTGACCAACTACGACGCCGCCCAGATCGAGCGGATCAAGGGTCTGCGGTCCGGGCAGATCGCCCCGGCGCTGGGCGACAAACCCTACGACGAAGTGGTGCACCGCGACAACATGACGCTTACCGGCTAGACGCGACCAACCCCGTCCAGGCGGCAGGAATGGATTGCGAACGCCCCTAGTCCTTCATGGGGACGTAACCCACCTGCGACCAGACAGCCGGGCCACGAGCGGGCTTGTACCGCGCGACGATGCTGATGCGGTCGGTCGCGCCGCCCGAGGGGACCTCGTCGCCCCACGTGAGCGTCAGCGAGTACGCCCACACGCCGTAAATCTGCCCGAGATAGCGACGAAGCTCTCGCCCGGTGAACGTCCACGTGTGAAACGGCGCAGCCGATTCGATGTTCTCGATTTTCACCGTTCCCTCGTACAGCCGTAACTCGAGCGTCCCGCCGATGCCCACCGACTGGGCCTTCTCGTCGCGATAGAACATCATCGTGAGATTCACGCCGTCCACGCCGGGCTCGGAGTCGAGATTGCTCGGGGCGTTGGGCACCCACAGATCGATGTGATCGATCCGCTGGACCTCCGGCGGCGGGGCGGGTCGGTCCGTTTGCGGCGGGCAGCCCGGCAGCGCAGCGGCGACAATCGACATCGCCGCCAGGGCCGTCGCGCGGATTGTCCGCGGGGCGAGGCTCATTGCGCGGACGCCTCCTTCACCGCCTCGTCACTGTCGTCGGTCGAGTCGGGATCCAAGGAGCGTTCTCCATCCCTCGCATCCGGGCCGGTGCCGTCCGCCGAGCCTTCGCCTTCGGCGGCACGACGGCGGGCTTCGAGCTCCTTGTGGAGCCGATAAAGCTCCGGCAGCATCTCGACCGGAACCTTCACCGGGTCGGGGAGCGTCTCGGCCTTCGGCGTGTCGGCGGGCTCGATCGGATCGTTCGGGTTGGCGTCCAGCGTCGGGTCCTCCTCCTGCAGCAGCTCGAAGGCGGCTTCGCTGAGCTCACCGCTGTTGAGCTTGCGGAGGTAGTTCATCCGCTGGATCTGCGGGTCGGTCACGCGATCGGCGTCCTCGGCGGTCCGCAGCACGCGCGGCGTGAGCACGATCAGCAGTTCGGTCCGCTTCTTCTTCTTCGTGACGGACTTGAACAGGTTGCCCACCAACGGAACGTCGCCGAGCACCGGAACCTTCGACTCGCGGTCCTCGACCTCCGTGGTGATCAACCCGCCGATGAGAATCGTATGGCCGTTCTGGACGGTGACCGTCGTGGTGGCCTGTCGACTGTTGACGATGACGGCATTGACGCCCTTGGTGATCTCGACGCTGGAGGTCGAGAGCGACTCGATCTTCTGATCGACGTCGAGCTTCACAAAACCGTCCGGATTGATCCGCGGCGTCACCGACAACCCGATGCTCACGTCCTGATACTGCACCGTGTTGATCGTGTCGCCGTTGTCCGTGATCCGTGAGTTCGTGATGAACGGGACGCGCTGGCCGACACGGATCTCGGCGGCCTGGTTGTCCACCGCGACGATCTGAGGCCGCTGCAGCACGTTCAGGCGACCCTGGCTCTTCAACGCGCGGAAGAAGAAGCTCAGATCGCTGCCCGTAACCGACAGGTTGAACCCGCCGGCGGTGTCGATCCCGGCCTCGACGCCGAAGTTGGTCGACGCGTTGTACGTTCGGCTGCCACTTTCGCCCTGGTAGTTCCAGTCGAACCCGACGTCCGTCTCGTCGTCCAGCGTGATCTCGGCAAGCAGCACCTGGATGAGCACCTGGGGCGGGGGCTCGTCGAGTTCCTTGATCAGGTCGGCGATGGTCTTGAAGTACCGCGGACTCGCAGAAAGCAGCAGCGTGTTGGTGGTTTCCTCGGCCACCACGGTAACCTCGCGCTCCAGCAGCCGCTGGGCGGCGACCATGCGCTCCTCGCCGAGAGTGGCCTGGAGACGCTGCCGCTCGGAATCGAGGAAGTTCTGCAGCGTCCCCTCGATGTCGGAGGCCTTGGCGTTCCGCAGGCGATAGATCTTCGTCTGGCGTTCCTGGGCGGGGCTGGCGTCGAGTTCCTTGATCACCTCAGAGGCGAGCTTGACGTACTGGCTCGTCCCGCCCACCAGCAGGCTGTTGGTTCGCACGTCGACGGTCACGCTCAGGGCGTGCTTGTCGGCCGTCCCGAGCGTCGCGGAGGCACCGTCCTCCTTGATGCCGCCCACGGCCTTGGTCTCGGGGGTGACGAGCGTGTACCGCACGCTCTTGGCGGTCGTTCCGCCGCCGGCCTGGAGCTTGAACAGCTGCACCAGCACCTCGGCCATCGAGCGGCAATCGGCGTTCTTGAGCTTGAACACCTGGATCTCCGCCACGCGTGGGCTGGTCGAATCCAGCGAGGCGATCAGCGTCGCCAGAAGCGGCATCGAATCCACCGGGGCCGAGACGATCAGCGAGTTCGTCCGGGAATCTGCGGTGATGAGCACGCCCTGCTGCAGCGCGGAGGTAATGAGCTTCTTGCCCTCCTTCGTCTTGGAGACGAACTGCAGGAGGTTCTGGAGGTTCGGGCTGCGGGCGGTCATCGCCTTGGGCTTCTGCGTGAGCGTCTCGGTGAGGATCTCGGCGAGTTCCTCCGCCTCGGCGTTCTTGAGCGTGAACACGCGAATCTCCGTCACACGGGTGACCTTGGGTTGATCCAGCTGGGTCACCAGCGCCTTGACCCGCTTCATGTCGTTCGCACCGGCCGTGACGATCACGGCGTTGATCCGCTCGTCGACCGTGACGTTGATCTGCTCGGTTCCGTCCTTGGCCGGGTAGAGCTCCTTGAGCGTCTGGGAGACCTGTGAAGCGTCCGCCTTGCCCAGCGGGAAGATCTGCATCGACTCGCCGTCCGTGCGGTCCTCGACGTCCAGCTTGCCGATCAGCTCCCCGGCGAGTTTCATGTCGTCCCCGCCGGCAGCCAGAATCAGCGAGTTCGTTTTGCGATCCGAGAGCACGGTGACCGCCTCTTTGGTGTCTCCGCGTTCCACACGCCCGTCAAAGAGCTTCTGGAGGGTGTCCTGCAACGTCGCTGCCGTGGCGTGCTCCAGCGGGAACACGCGGAAGGCGGTCGTTTTGGCGGCCTCCTTGCGATCCAGCTGTTTGACCATCGATCCGATCGCGTCAAAGCTCTCCTTGCCCGCAGCCACGATGAGCGTATTGGTCCGCGCGTCGGCAATGATCGTGCTGGGGAGGGTCTGGTCGGACCCGCCGGCCGAGATCTCGGCCTGACGCTTGCGGGCGAAGAAGTCCTGCAGCGTCGGGGCGAGCTTTGTCGCGTCGGCAGATTCCAGGGCGAACGTGCGGATGCCCCCGCCGGTGAGATAGTCTTCCTCGCTGTCGATCTTCCGGATGATCTCCTCGATCACCTTGAAGTTCTGCTTGCTCGCCGAGACGATCAGCACGTTGGTACGCGTGTCGACCTCGATGGCGACTTTCTCCATCGCCTGGCGCGCGGCGTTGTCTCCGGCGGCCGACATGCCGGGCTTGTAGAGGCCCTGGTCGATCAGGCTCCGCAGCAATCCCGCGACCCGATTGGCCGAGGCATTCTGCAGCGGGTACATGTTCACCACGCCGGTCTTCGCTTCCGGCTCGACGTCGACCTTACGCAGCAGGTCGTTGATGAGCCCGAGGTTCTCCTTGCTCGCCGAGACGATCAGCGCGTTGGACAGCGGATCGGTCGCCACGTCCACGCGGTCCTGGGGAGAAGGCGTCTGTCCCTGGGCCGTCATGGACTTCAGCCGAGCCTCGAAGATGTTCTGGATCATCGGGCCGACGGACGTCGCGTCGTTGTGGGTCAGCGGAACCACCGTCAGCCGAACGGCCGGGTCGTCGAGCTTGACATCGACCTTCTTCAGCAAGCCGGTGAGCACCGTCGTATCGTCCTTGTTGGCCGCCACCATCAGCGCGTTGGTGCGCAGGTCGGGCAGGATGATGGGCTTCTGCCGGGCCACGTCCTGCGTCCGGGCGGCGGCGTAGCGTCGATCGAAGAGGTTCTGCAGCGTGGTCGCCAGGGTCCCGGCGTTGGCCTCGGTCAGGGGGAATACCTGGATCTTTCCGCTCAAGGCGGTGGGAGACTCGTCCATCTGGCGAGCGAGCTCCTTGACCATCGCGAAGCTTTCCCTGGACCCGCCGACCACGAGGCTGTTGCTTCGCGCCTCGGCCAGCACGATCACGCGGAGGGCTTCGGCGTCCTTCACGCCCAGCGCTTCCTGCCGCTGCACGCGGGCGTCCATCATCTTCTGCAGCGTGGCCGCCAGGGCGGGCGCCTCGGCGTTCTCCAGCTGAATCAGCTGAATGTCGCGAACGTCGACCGCCTGCTTGACGTCCAGCTTGCGGATGACCGCGTCCAGCACGGCATGGGTGCGGTCGGAGGTGGAAATCACCAGCGAGTTGGTCCGCGTGTCGATGGCGACGGAGGGCTTGTCCCAGGGCCGCTGCGACCACGGCGTCGAGCCGTTGGCCAGTTGCCCGATGACCGTCGCCACGCGCGAGGCGTCGGCGTTGGTCAGCGGAACCACGCGAACGGTCGCGCTGCCTCCGGGCCCGCGAACGTCGAGCGTCTCGATCGCCTGGGCGATCAGCGGCATGACGTCCGACCGGGCCGCCACCAGCAGAATGTTCGTAGCCGGGTCCGCCTGGATGGTCAGCGGGCTGCGGTTCTTGGGGATCCGCGAGGTCCGGGAGAGCTCCTCGTTGATCTTCATGCGAAGTCGGCTGACATACGTCCGAGCCCCGGCCAGCTGGGTGTCCGGGTTCTCCGTGAACGCTGCCTGCAGCATCGAGGCAATCTGGCGGGCCTCGGCGTTCTCCAACTGGAAGGCCTTGACGTCGGTAAGAATGCGGCCCTTGAACCGGTCCAGGTCGTTGACGATCGCCTCGGCCAGGGCGATCGACTCCTCCAGACCCGACAGGACCACCGTGTTCGTTCGCGGATCGGCAGAGACGTTCAGCGGATTGACCAACCCCCGACCCGAGGTGCTCCTGGGCTCGGCCTTGCCCTGCACGCTCGTGCCCTGCTTGCCCGCCAGCCGCTGGCCCTGGGTGAAGATGCCCTTGAGGATCGCCTCGACCGCCTCGGCGTCGGCGTTCTTGAGGTGGATCAGCC
This sequence comes from uncultured Planctomycetaceae bacterium, assembly GCA_964521005.1. Taxonomy (GTDB): domain Bacteria; phylum Planctomycetota; class Phycisphaerae; order SM23-33; family SM23-33; genus CAZFPT01. The sequence goes on from CAZFPT010000003.1 coordinate 34,693, forward strand.
GAACCTTGGTCCCCTCGGTAACCGGGACGGTGTCCAGCACGCTGACGATCTCGCGGAGGGCCTTGAGGTTGTCCTCGGTGGAAGTCAGGATCAGCGCGTTGGAGCCCTGCGGCTTGGCGGGGTCAGCCGTGATCTTGATCGGCTTGGTAAGGTCCAGCTCGGGAATCTTTGCCTTGATGGCCGACCGCACCCGCAGCAGACGCACCTGCTCCTGCAGCGCCCTCGCCTCGGGGGTGACCTGCTGGGTCGCCGACGGTCGAAGCATCTCGTTGAGCACCCTGGCCAGTTGCTCGGCGTCGGCCCGCTTGAGCGGAATAATCAGCACCTGCGCCTGGGCGTAGGCGGGCTTCTTGTCCAGCAGTTCGATGACCTTGGCCACCTGGTCGAACACGTCGGCCTTGGCGGTGACAATGATCGACCTGGTGCGGGTATCCGCCTGGACGTCGATCGTCTCGCCCTGTTTCGTGCGAACCACCTGCTTGAGCATCGCCCGCAGCGGCGAGACGACCTTGTCGGGCTGGGCGTTGGTCAGCGGATAGATGCGGATCTCCGCCTGCGGGGAGACCTCCTTCTTGTCCAGTTCCTTGATCAGCCGGGCGACCTCGGTGTGCTTTTCCTTGCTGGCCGAGACGACCACGGCGTTGGTGTCCCGCAGGGAGGTGACGGTGACCTGGTCCTTCAGGGGCGTCTCCCGCGTGACGCGATACACCTGCCCCAAAGCCGTTGCCACCTGCGTGTTGGTGGCGTTCTGGAGGTTGTAGATCTCCACGCTTTTCTTGCGGTCGGCCGCCGCTTTGTCCAGCGCCTGGACGACCTTGAGAATCTCGGCGAAGTCCTCGTCGGAGGCGTCGACCATGATCGATCGCTGCTTCTCCAGCACCGTGGTATTCACCCGGCCGCTACCGCCCGACGGATTCCCTCCGCCTCGCCTGCCCCGTGGATTACCCCGCTGGGGCACCTGCGTCGAGCCGCCCTTCTCGAGCATCTGCTGGATGACCTTTTCGACCTCGGCCGGGTCGGCGTTCTCCAGGGAGATGATGCGCGCCTTGCCGCGCTCGGGCTTGAGCGACTCGACCTCGTTGACCCACGTCGAGACCTTCTCGTACATGCTCTTGGTGGTCGCCAGGACGATGGCGTTGGCCCGCTCGTCGGCAGAGACACCCAGCGGATCGATGCTCTTTTTCTCCTCTTTCGCCGCCTGGGCCTGCGAGCGGTAGAGATTCTCCACCATCACCGCCATGTCGCGGGCGTCGGAGTTGTCCAGACCGATGATGTACACGCCCGTGCCCACGCCCTCGGTGGCCTGGTCCAGTTGCAGGGCCATCTTCATCAGCTTGTCGACCTCGCTGGTCGGACCGGCCATCACCAGCGCGTTGGAGCCCGAATCTGCCGTCACGACGACGCCCTCTGCCGCAGACGCCCCGCGGCCGCGTCGCCCGCCGGACGCGCCGCCGGCCGCCTTGGTGAGCACCTCCGCCAGCTCGCGAGCCTTGGCGTGCCGCAACAGCAGGAACTCCGTCCGCCGCGAGCCTTCCTTGTCCAGCTGGGCCAGCAGACCCCGGACCCGCGCGAGATTGTCCTCATTGGCGGTGACGATCACCGAGTTGCTTGCCGGTTCTGCCACGACGGCGACCTGCTCGTCGGGCGTGATCTTCTGCCCACGCTTGGGCTGGAACGCACGCGACAAGGCCGTAGCCACCGAGGCGGCCTGGGCGTTCTCCAGCGCCAGAATCGTGCGCGTCGCCTTTCCGGAGGTCTCCTTGTCCAGCTGGGCTGCCAGCTCGCGCACCTTCTCAAAGGTCTTTTCGTCGGCCCGGACCATGATCATCCGCGAATCCTGCGACGCCTCGATGACGACGGTCTGCTTCTTGACGCCCCAGCCGCCCCTGCCACGACCGCCGGCCGCCTGGAAGACGCTCTGCAGCACCCGGGCAACCTCGTCCGGATCGGCGTTGTTCAGCGGAATCGCCTTGATGGGGAACGTCACGTCCGCCGGGGCGTCCATCTCGTTGATGAGGCTGGCGATCTGCGACTGGTCGCGCTCGGTCGCCCGCACGACGATGGAGTTGCTGGAGCTGTCCCCGGCGATGCGCGTCTGGTCGGTGGTGGACCGCGCCCGCTGCTGCTTCTGCCACGCCTGCTGCAACGTCCAGCCCAGCGAGCGGGCTTCGGCGTGCCTGAGCTTGTACACCCGCACCACCACCTGGTTGCCTGTGGACTCGCTGTCGAGGTCTTTCACGATCCCGGCGATCAGCTCGTGCTTCTTCTTGCTGGCCGACACCACGACTCTGCTGCCGGGCTCGTCGGCCACGATGACGACGGGAACCTCCGGCGTTTCGCCGCTTCGCCCGCGCCGCCGGCGGCGGGATCCCGAATCGCTCTGGAAAACCTCCTGCAACGCCGTCACCAGCGAGTTGACGTCCGCGTTCTTGATGGGATAGGTCTTGAAGACCGGAACGGTCTTGCCCTCCGCAGCCGAGTCCAGCTGCAGCGCCATCGCCATGAGGCGATCGAGCTCCTTGCTGGGACCGCTGAGCACCAGCGCGTTGCTGGCGGCGTCGGATGTGACGGTGACCCCGCCTGCCGACGCCCCGCCGCCGCGCCGCCCGCGCCGCGAACCGCCTCCGCTTCCACCGGCAACGGCGGAAAGAACCTCGGCCAGGTCGGCCGAGGCGGCGTGCTTGAGGACGATGTACTCGGTCCGCGTGCCTTCGATCGCTTCGCTGTCCAGCTTCGCCAGCAAGGCCTTGACCTCTTCGAGATCACGCTGGTTGGCCGTCACGATGACACTGTTGCTGGCGGGCTCGGCCACGATGTTGACCGTCTCGTCCGACCCGCGGCCGCGCCGACCCCGCTGAGGTGAGAACGCCTGCGAGAGGGACGCGGCGATGGTCACCGCGTTGCCGTTCTCGACCCCCAGGATGGTGCGCGTCAGTCCGCCGGTGGCCTCGGTGTCCAGCTTGACCGCCAGCGAGCGGATGCGCTCGAATGTCTCCTCGTCGGCCCGCACCATCAGCGTCCGCGAGCTTTCGTCGGCTTCGATGAGCACGCCCTTGCTGGGGGCAGGGCCCCGTCGGCCTCGTCGCGACCGCGCACTGCCGCCATCGGCGAACAGACGACTGAGCGTCTCGGCGATGGCCGCCGGCTCGCCCTTGGTCAGCTGGATGGTATGCACCGTCGTCTCGGCGTTGGGCGCCACGTCCATCTGCTCGATGAGCGAGGCGATCTTCTCGTGCTCCGCAGCCGTCGTACGAACGACAATCGCGTTGCTGCTGTCGTCCGATGAAATGCGCAGCGCCGCGTCCTGGTCGCCGCCACGTCCCCGACGCCCCCCGCCTGACGACGCCCCTTCCAGCGACGAGGCGATCGCCGAGGCGATTCCATCCGCCTGGGCGTGGGTGATGCGATAGACCTTCACCGCCAGGTCGTCGTCGCTCTTGGCGTCATCGAGGTCCGCGATGACCTGGGCGATCAACTCCTGCTTCTCGACCGGCGCGGAGACCACGACCTGCTTGCCTCGCGCGTCGCCGGCAATGACGATGGGCTCTTCCTGCTGACCCGGCGAGGGTCGTCGCGATCGGCCTGATCGGCCAGAGGCCGCTTTGAAGATTTCCTGCAGCGTTGCCACCGTCGCCTTGACCTCGGCGTGTTTCAGCGGATACATCCGCACCGCCGCCAGCGCGTTGGCCGCCGACTGGTCCAGTTCCTGGATGAGCCCGCCGATGAGCCCCATCGCCTCGGCGGGGGCAGCCACGACGACGGAGTTGGTCTCCGTGTTGGCCGAGACACTCACCTGGGTGGCTGTGTCCACGCGGGCCACGCCGTCGGCACGCTTGAGCTCGATCACCTCGCGGACCATCTCCGCCCGCTGCTGGGTGGGCGTGGGCTTCTTGCCTCGGGACGACTTGCCCTGGCTGCCCTGCCCGGACAGGCGGAACAGCTCGCGCAGGTTCTCGGCGACGGCTTCGGCGTCGGTATTCTTCACCTTGAAGATCCGCACCTCCGAGACGATCGTCGAGACCTGGTCCAGCCGCTGGATCAACGGTTCGATCAACTCCAGGTCGCGCGGCTTGGCCCGGACGATCACGCTCTTGGTGCGCACATCGGCCACCACCGTCACGTCCGGCTTGTAGGGCGCCGGGGCCGGCTCGCCCTTCTTGCGCTGTTGCTTGCCCTTGGGCTGAACCGGGTTGAAGAGCTTGTCGATGGTCTCGGCCACCGTGACCGGGTCGGCCTGGGCGACCTTGAAGACCTTCAGCTCCGCCTCGATGGCACCCTCGCTGGTGGCGAGCTGGTTGATGAGCGACTCGATGTTGTCCAGCTCGCGCCGCGTCGCCGAGATCACCAGGGCGTTGGTCCGCTTGTCCACCGCGATGGTCACCCGCGGGCGGGAGACGTCCAGAATCTTCTCCTTGCCCACCTCGCTGTCCGCGCCGGCCGTCGGGGCGTTGGCGTCGTCGGGGTCCGGCGAGAAGTTCGGCAGCGAGATCGGGCTTCCGTTCTCGTTGTCCTTCTTGCTCTTGCGCTCCGGGAGCTTGTCGGTGATGACGATATCGCTCTCGGTCATCTGGCTGTAGACCTGGCGGATCAGCTGGGCCATCTTCTCGGCCCGGGTGTCCTTGAGCGTCACCACGCGAACGCGGATGTTGTTATCCTTGGCGGCCTTGTCGAGCTTCTCGACGATCTGCATCATCGCCTTGAGGTCGGCGTCCTTGCCGATCAGCGTCAGGGCGTTAGTGAAATAGTCCGGCTCGATCACCGGACGATCCTGCGAGCGGCGGGACTTGAACATCTCCTCCAACTGCTCGGACACCGTGGCGGCGTCGGCGTTGTCCAGCCAGACGTACTCGACGTCGCGCTCGGCCTTCTCTTCCTTGTCCAGGCGGGCGAGAATGTCGTCCACCAACGCGAAGTGCGCCGGCGTGGTGGACACCACCAGGCTGTTGGTGCGCGTGTCGGCCGTCACGCTGAACGGCACGGACGGGGCGTTGCGCCGACCCCGGGTCTGCTGGCGGATGATGTCGCGGAACAGCGTGCCGATCGAGTCGGCCAACTCGCCGGCCTGGGAGTTGGCCAGCGGATAGACGCGCACCTCGACGTCGCCGCCGGTGGAGTCCCCGTCCAGCGTCTTGATCATCGCGACGGTCTCCTCCACCAGCGACGCCGGCCCGCGGACCAGCACGCTGTTGGAGTTGGTCTCGGGCGTGACCGTCACGGATGCTTCATCTCCCCCGCCGCGACGGTACCGTCCGCCCTTCTGACCCAGCGCCTCGGAGACGCTGGCGGCGAGAGAATCCGCCCGCGCCTTCTCCAGGCGAACGATGCGGATGGTGGATCCGGCCTGGTCCTTCGAGTCGAACTGCTGGACGAGTTGCTCAGCCAGGGCGAGCTTCTCGGGCGTGCCCTGGACAACCACCGAGTTCGTGGAACTCATCGCCACCACGCGCGCGGTTCCGCGCGTCATCGAGGCCCGGCCGTATCGGCTTCGCCCGCCGGACGAACCGGTAAGCATCGGTTCGAGCACCGACACAAGGTCCGCCGCCTTGGCGTGCTTCAGTTGGAAGGTCCGCGTCTGAATCGCCAACGTCGTCGCGTCGGCATCCAGCGAGCGGACCATCTCGACCACGGCAGGGACTTCGCCACGCGGGCCTCGCACCAGCACGCTGTTGGAGTTGGTCTCGGGAATGACGGTCACCGTTTCGTCGTCGTCCGAGCTGCCGCGCCGACCCCAGCGGGAACGACCCGAACTCTGCCCCGACAACGTCGCGTTGACCGCCTCGGCCAGCGACGAGGCGTCGGCATTGGTCAGCCGAACGATCTCGACGGCCGGCGTGGCACCCGAGTCGGCGGCGTCGAACTGCTCGATGAGCGTCTCGGCCAGCGCCATCTCCTTCCTGGGCGCCTTGACGACGATCGCATTGGCCGTGGCGACCGCGGAGATGGTGATCCCGGGCTGCGACGAACCTCGGCCCCGACGCCCCCATCGCGAACGGGTCTGCTGTTGACCGGTGACCACTTCCTGCAGGACCCCGACCAGGTCCGACGCCTTGGCATGCTGCAGCCGGAAGGTCCGCGTGGTCACGGTCATCCCGCCGGCTTCGGCGTCGATCTCCTTGACCATCTTCACCACCTCGCCGACGCGAGCGCCCGGCCCGCGGACCAGCACGCTGTTGGAGTTGGTCTCGGCGATGACCACGACCCTGTCGCCGTCGTCGCCGGACGACCCGCCCCGACGCCAGCGCGATCGGCCGCTGCTCTGGCCGGAGATGGTGGCGTTGACACTCTCGGCCAGCGACTCGGCCTGGGCGTGCTGCAGGCGAACCAGCTCGACTTTCGGCTTGGCGCCGGACTCTTCCGAGTCGAACTCCTTGATCAGCGCCTCGGCCAGCGAGAGCTCCGCCGGCGGCGCCTTGACGACGACCGCGTTGGCTCCGCTCACCTGCGAGATGCGGATGTCCTTCTTGCCGGAAGACGCCCCGCCGCGTCGACCCCAGCGCGAACGCACCGCCGCCTGGCCGGTGAGCATCTGCTCGAGCATCTCCACGAGGTCGGACGCCTTGGCGAACTGCAGCTTGAATGTCTTGGTCTCGGAGATCACGGCGCCGGCGTCGGCATCGAGCTTTCGGATCATCTCGACGACGCCGGGTACCTCGCCGGCCGGCCCGCGAACCAGCAGGCTGTTGGAGTTGGTCTCCGGGGTGACCATCACCGACTCGTCGCTTGGCTCGGGCGTGCGGCGCCGGCGCGACCGACCGCCGCCGGACTGCTTCTGGAGAATCGCGTTGACCGACTCCGCCAGCGAGTCGGCCTCGGCGTGCTCCAGCTGCACCATCTCGATGGCCGTCTCGGCGGTGCTGTTCTCCACGTCGAACGTGCGGACCAGTTCCTCAGCCATCGCGAGCTTGTCCGGCGGGCCCTGCACGACGATCGTGTTGGCCGCCTTCATCGACGCGATGCGGACTCCCCCGGAACTTCCGCCGCCCCGGCGCGACCAGCGCGAACGAATGTTGGTGCTCTGCGTGAGCGACTCGAGCACGGGCAGCATGTCGTCGACCTTGATGTGCTCGAGCTTGAAGGTCCGCGTCTGGGACGCCAGCGTGGTCGACTCGCCGTCCAGCCGCTGGATCATCGCGACGACCTCGGGCACCTGTGTCTTCGGACCGCGAACCAGCAGGCTGTTGGAGTTGCTCTCGGGAATGACGGTCACCCCGCCATCGGAGGTCTGCGGGCTGCGGCGTCCCCATCGGCTGCGAGACGAGCCGCCCTGCCCGGCGAGCGTCTGGTTCACCGCGTCGGCCAGCGAAGCCGCCTCGGCGTTGGCGAGCTTGACGATCTGCACGTCGGTGTTCGTGCCCGCGTCCTCGCGGTCGAACTGCTGGATGAGCGTCTCGGCCAGCGCCATCTGTTCCTGGGGCGCCTTGACCACGATCGAGTTGGCCGCCTTGACGGCAGTGATGGTCACCTGCGCGCCGGAGGAGCTGCCGCGCCGCCGGCCCCAGCGCGAACGCGTCTGGGTCTGCTCGCCGGTGACCAGTTCCTGGAGGATCGGCGCCAGATCGCCGGCCTTGGCGAACTCGAGCTTGAACGTCCGCGTCGCGACCGTCATCGAGGCGGCGTCGGCATCGATCTTGCGGATCATCTCGACGGCCTGGGCGACTTCCGTGCCCGGTCCGCGGACGATGACGCTGTTGGAGTTGGTCTCGGCCGTGATGCTCACGCCGTCGCTGTCGGCCGGCGCGTTCCAACGACGGCGCGACGAGCCTCCGCTGCGCGAAAGAACCGCCGAAACCGTCTGGGCGAGCGTGTCGGCCTGGGCGTTGACCAGCGGGACGATCTCGATGGTCGTCTGCAAGCCGCTCTCTTCGGTATCGAACGACTTGATCAGTTCCTCGGCCAGGGCAACCTTCGCCGGGGGCGCCTGGAGGATGATCGTATTCGCCAGTTTCATCGTGGAGATGCGAACCGTGCCGCCACCCCCGCCGCCGCGCCGGCCTCGCCGACCGCCACTGGGGGCAGCCGACAGCGTGGTCTCCAGCACCGGGACCATATCCTCCGCCTTGACGTACTGCAGCTTGAACAGCCTGGCCTTCATCGCGACCGCCGCCGACTTGGTGAGCTTGTCGATGAGCGGCTCGATGTCCTCGAACTGCCCCTCAGTGGCGGCGATGAGCACCTGGTTCGTACCCGAATCCGCCTCGAAGCGCGGGTCCGGCTCGCCCGTGGTCGCCCCGCCCCGCCCCCGTCGGCTTCGCGTACTGCCGAACAGCCGCTGCAGCGACCGGGCGATTTCGGCGGCATTGGAGTTGGTCAGCTGATACGTCCGTACCTCCAGCTGACCGCCCGATTCGTCGGTGTCCAACGTGGCGATCAGCGAGGTGATTTCCTTCATCTTGGAGCGCGGCGCGTCGATCACGAGCATCTTGTCGCCCGGGGCCGGCGTAATCGTCACGCCGTCGGGGTCACTGCCCGAACTCGGACGTCGCCGCCCCCAGCGCGACCGGCGGGAGCTGCCTGCTCCGCCGGCGAACATCCGCGTGAGGACCTCGGACATCGCCGCTGCGGAGGTGTGCTTCAGCGGGACGGTCCTGGTCTCGCGGGCTTCCTGCTGGGTGGCGGTATCGAGCTTGGCGACGATCGTCTCGATCATCTCGCGTTTGGACTCGGGCGCCCGCAGCAGGATGGAGTTGGTCAGCTTGTCCGGCTCGATGAACACGTCCTGCGGATCGCCACGGCGGGATCGAGGCAGCATCGCGCTGATCTTGGCCACGAGGTCCTCCGCCTTGGCCGACTCGAGGCGGATCATCACGAACGGCTCGACCTTCTCGGTGGACGGGACGTCCAGGGACTCGACCAACTGGGCGATGGCCTTCTGGTCGTCGGCGGCGGCAGAGACCAGCAGGCTGTTGTTCCGCTCGGAAGCGGTGATCGTGACCGGCGCCTTCGAGGACGATCGGCTGTACCGACCCCGGCGCCCGCCGCCATAGAGCGACTGGAGCGTGCGGACCATCTCGCCGGCCTTGGCGTGCTGCAGCGGAATCAGCTTCGTCGTGGGGGTGGCGACGTCCTCGGTGGACGCCTTGATCTTCTCCAGCACCTCCTGCACCTCGGGCCACTCAGCCGGCGTAGCCGAGATGATCAGCGTGTTGCTGCCCCGCGTCGCCGAGACGCGCAATGTGCTGGTGGACCGCGTTCGCCCTCGCGAATCGCGAGTCTGGCGGGAAAACGTCGTCTGCAGCGCCCGGGCAACCGTTGAAGCGTCGCCGCTTTTGAGGGTGACCACGTGTACCTCGCGCGTCTCGGTCTGGGTCTCGACGTCCAGTTTCTCGATCAGCGAAGCCGCCATCTCGATCGAACCGCCGGGCCCGGCGATGATCAACGCGTTGTTGCGCGGATCCACGCTTACCGACACGCTGGAAACCCGCCGGCCTCGCGAGTCACGCTTGGAGACGGCGTTGGCGATCACCCCCGAGAGCTGACCGGCGTCGGCGTGCTTGAGCGCGAAAATCTTCGCGCCGCCGGAGATCGTCGTCGCCTCGTCCAGGCGATCGATGAGGTCGGCGACGGCGTCCATCTCATTGACCGGGGCGGACACCACCAGGCGATTGGTGGCTGTGTCCGCCACCACGCGCACGTCCTTCTGGATGACGGGCTGCTTGCGGCCGCGGACCTTTTTGACGGTTCCCTGAATGACGGCGTTGATCGTCTTGGCGACGTCCTCGGCCTGGGCCTTCTCGAGGGCGAAAATGCGGATGTCCCCGCCTTCGACGCCTCCCTTGATGTCCAGCTTCTTGATGAGTTCCTCGGCCATCGCGAGCTTGTCGCCGGCGCCCAGCAGCAGCACCGAATTGGTTCGCTCGTCGCTCACCGCCGTGACGGCAGAGGGGGTCTCCTGCACTTCGTACTGGCGCGTCTGGGGGTTGTACACCCGCCGCTTGCCCGAGCCGAACAGCTTGCCGATCATCTCCGTGACCGTCTTGGCCGATGCGTTCTCCAGCGGGTAGCTCTTCATCTGGCGTTCCACGAGCGACTGGGTATCGAGCATCTTCAGCAGGTCGCGGATGCGTTTGATCTTCGAGAGGCGGTCGGTGAGGATCAGGCCCTTGCCCTTCGAGAGCACCGAGATCGAACCCCACGAGGACACCCATCGCACGATGGCCTTCGAGGCGGTGCCCGCGTCGAGGAACTTCAGCGGCAGCACGACCGTGACGATCTGCGAATCGCGAAGGTCCTTCGCCTCGCTGGTGTCCAGCCCCTTGAGAATCTTGCTCTTGGCGCCGATGTTGGTCAGCTCCACCAGGCGGAACCAGCGGTCCTCCTCCACCAGGGCGTAGCCTCGCATCTCCAGGATGGTATTCAGCGTGTCGAACGCCTCGTCGAACGAGTACTTTCGGCTGTCGTAGAACGTCAGGCTTCCGGGCACGTTGTAATCGCCGATGATCGGCTTGCCGGCGATCTGCGCGAACCGGCGGATGACATCCTTATAAGATGCCCCGTCGAACTGGAAGCGGATCCCGCCGCGGGGTTCCTTGGCGGACTCGGCCTTGCCATCGTCAACCCGGGAGGGTTCGGCCGCTGCGTTGGCGTCGGCGGAGACGGGCTTGGTTCCGACGTCATCGGCGCCCAGCTGGGGCGCGGCGTTGGCATCCGTGCTCGGGGCCGACTCCTGGGCGATCGCCCCTGCGGCGACCAGCCCCGTCAGGATCATCACAAGCAGTACCCGCGCGGGGTTCATTCCATGCGACATGTTCACTCTCCCGGGGCTCGGGGGCCCCATGGCAGTCAGCTACAGCGATACGGCGAATCAGCCTTCCGATGCGTCCGAGCCGGATTCCGTCCCGGTTTCGCCGGACGCCGTGGTCGGTTGGGTAGTGGCTTCTTTTCGGAGCGAGGCTGGGAGCTCATCGCCGCGGAGGCGTCGCTTCTGCGAGAGGGGCTGTCCCAGTTCCACCGCCCAGTATTCTTTGTCCGTCTTGATGATCACTCGGCTGGGCGAATCGATTTCCGGCTTGCCGGGCATCGGCATCGGCCGAACGTCCACCATGATAATCTCTCCACCGGCCAATTCATCCCCCGGGTGATACAATTTGGTCTGTCCGGTGGGTCCGGCGATGCCCACGTCCTGCTTGCTTCCCCACTGGCTCAGGTCGGTCACGCGGTATCGCGCCAGCGGATTCGCCCTCGGTCGGGGTTGAGGTTGAGGCTGCGGTTGGGGCTGGGGACGAGGTCGGGGACGAGCCTGATGCACGCGAGGCTGGGGCAGACGTTCCACGTACGGGAGCATCACGTTGCGACGCGAGACCACGCTGTAGAGCGTGCGGTCGGCCGAGTCCAGATCGCCCCAGACTTTCGCCGAGGTCGGTTGGTTGGCGTCGCCCGGTTCGATCGGTCGGCCTCGGTGGTCCAGGATGATCACGGTGGAGTAGCGGCAGCTGAGCGTGACGTCGGGCGACTGGTCGACGCGGTCGATCTTGATATCGTCCACCCGGTGCAGGAACGGCTGTTGGTCCAGGAGATACAGAAAGTCCATCACCCGCTTGAGCGGTCCGCGTGCGGTGACGGTCCGGCTGACGATCTCGTAGCCGCGACGCCGGCCGCCCACGGTCGAACGGATGCTCTCCTTGACCAGCCCGGTCCGCGTGAGGAGCTTTTCGAGATGCTCGTGGATCCGCGCGGAGACTTCGTTGCGGTCGGTCCCGTAGGATCGCGCCGCCAGCAGCTTGAGCTTGGCCAGGGCGACCTCGCCGGTGTTGGCGGCGTGGCGGTAATCCCGGACCTCCTCGCGGTACTTGGCGATCAGACGATCCAGGGTCGCTGCCGGCTGAACGAAGGCGGCGTTGACGATGCCCCAACCGATGAGGAACACCACCCCAGCCCCCACGGCAATGGCGGCCATGCGAACACGGGAGCTCATCGGCCACCCCGCTTTCTCATGTGTTCCCGCCAGCGTCGAAAGCCTTCCGGGCTGGTCAGCAACTCGGCGGCCGCGTCGCCTTCGGGGCGACCCACCGCCAGGGCGCGGGTCATCTCGCCGGGCGACTCGTCGGTCACGTAGACGGTAACCTCGTAGCTGTTGTAGTAGCCGAACGGGTCGCGGTCGACCACGCCCGAGCGTCCCATCTTGATCTCGTAGCCGGCGCGTTGAAGGTTCTCGGTGAGTTTGCCGATGGTCTGCACCTGGCGGGTGCGGACGGTAAACCGGACCGATCCATCCTCCATGGTTCGCAATCCGCCGGACACGTACGCCTCTTCGGCGGGAGGCAGCAGCATGCTCAGGGCGGCCAGGTGCTTGGGCCAATCGTAGGACGGTTCGAGGAAGTCGCGGACTTCGGCGTACTGCTTGGGGAGCAACCTGGTCCGCTGGACCTTCTTCTTGAGAGTCTGCGACTGGCGGTACAGCTCCGCCCGCAGCGACCGCTTCGGGGCGAGGTAGCGATCCTGCAGCGGGAAGACTGCCGCGATCAGCACGACCAGCCCGGCTGCGCCGGCCAACACATACGTGCGGCGGTGATCCTTCTTGACGACGGGCTGTTTGGGATTGACGAAATCGAAGGGCAGCTCCCGCTCGCAGCTGCCGGCGGCCAGGCCCAGCGCCGAGACGAACTCGCCGTGGGACTCGCCCGGCCGCAGGCGGAATCCACCGGCCGGGTCGAGCAATTCCACCTGCACGCCGGTGCGTTCGGCGAGGACCTCGGCGACGGTTGGTTCGATGCCCGTTCCGCCGGCGACGAGAATGGCATCGACGCTCTTGCCCCGCTCGATCGCCGAGAAGCTCTGCAGCGACCGGATCACCTCGGTGACCACGGTATGAACGGCCCGGCGACCCTCGTCGCTGTCAGGGTGCGGCCGATTGGCCGAGGGGTTCATCGCCGATCGGCTGAACGCCAGCGACGGGCCGACCATCACGTCGATTTCGGTTTCGTCGGCGAGCACCTGCACCAGCGCGACCGACTCGTCGGGCCCGCGGACCGTACACGCCTCGATGCAACGCAGGTTCGCGTACGGACGCAGTCCCAGGCGATGCAGTTTCACCCCGGCGGCTTCGGCGACCTGGCGGTAGTAGTCCACCACCGGCAGACGGGCCGCCGCCACGAGAACATTCTCGCCCGCTTCTTCGTCGGCAGTCTGGTTGTCGTCCACGTCGAAGTGACTCTGCGTGACGGTGAAATCGATCACCGCCTCTTCGGCGGGGAATGGCAGGTCCTCCTCGACCTGGTAACGCACCATGGCGGCCATCTCTTCCCGGGCGGTTCCCGGCGGAAGGGCCATGGGTTTGAGGACGGCCTGGCCTCGCGGAATGTTCATCACCACCGGTTCGCCGGCGAGTCGCAGGTCCTTCAGGGCGGCTCCCAGCGCGCGACCGACCGCCTGGGCGTCGTCGAGGTCGATCTTCGCGGAGATCGGAACCGACGCCAGGCGCGTGATCTTCGGCTTGCCCGACGCCTGCTCCGCCTCGACCACGCGGAAGGCGTCACGGTCCCAGTCGACGGCGACGAAACGTCGCGGGCCCAGTTTTCTCCACCAAGCGGGCATCCAGTCAGCTTCCTTCCCCGGCCTGCAGCAGGTCGGTATCCACGGCAAAGGGGAGCCCCATCTTCGTGAGGTCCCGCAGGTATACGATTCTCGCCTCGCCGTCGGCGAGGTCCACCACCGCCTCCAGCACGCAGTATCGCCCGGACGGAACGCCGAAGCCCACCACCCGGATACGATACTGGAAACTCCGCGAGGTCAACAGCGGCGCGATCCGCCGGTACGTCTCGGCGTTGACGACGTCGTCGGTCACCAGCCAGGCCGTCGTGGCGGCGTCCTCGGGGGCGACCATCACGCGGGCATCCACGATTCTGGACGCCAGATCGACGTCGATGTTCTCCAGCATCGAGAGCACCTCAACGCCGGCGCCGAGCACGTTGATAAGCCCGGTGACGCGCTTCTTGCCCCGCCCGCCGGCGGGCTGGGTGGTCAAACGATCCATCACCAGCCCCAGCGTGCGCGCGTCCACGCCGGATTCCAGCGTCTTCCAGACCTCCACCGTCCGCGTGCGACGTCGGCCGGCGCCGTCGATGTACTCCTGCTGCTCGTTGACCTTCGTGCGGAACGTCATCCCCAGCAGCTGCGAGGGATGTTCGAACGTCTTGCCGGCCTTTCGATAGGCCTGGATGAACTCGACGGTTTCCTTCGGCAGGCCCACCCCGGCGATCGCGCCGGGATCGCCGTTGAGATTCACGCGGGGCCTCCCGCGGGAGTCCACGTCGTACTCGTAGCTGTGCGTGGTGGCGACGCCCATCAGCCCGCGGTCCAGCACGCCGTCGCCGTTGTCATGGTACGGAAAGCTCGTCTCGCGGTCATCCTCGGCGGGGTCCAGCAGGCCGTTGAGGTTGTGGTCCTCGCCGTAGACGATCGCACCGTGGAAGCCCTTGATGACCAGCGTCTCCTCGACGGTGCGGATGAAGGGCCTGTTGCGGATCAGGAACGGGTGAGGCAGCGAGTCGTAGTAGGGTTGCTCGGCGCCGTTGGTTCTTGGCTGATCGTCCTCGTCGCGGTAGTCCAGCAGCGAGTCGACCAGTTCGTCGGCTTCGGGTCTGTCGGCGAACATCGCGCGGAGCGTTTCTTCGGAGGCGGTGTTGAGGTTGATCTTGCCGGCTTCGTCGATCACGCCGTTGCGGGTGTAGGTCGCCTCATCGGCGTGGGGGGCGTACACGGTGAAGTACCACTCGTTGACGCCGTCGGAGGCGACGTATTGCCCGGCGAGATCGTCGGGGTTGTCCACCAGCAGAAGCGGATCGCCGCGGGAGGAGCGAATCAGTTGGATCGCGCGGTCCAGCCCGCTCAAGGCCGTCTGGCGGGCCTGGCGACCGACGGTGATCGCGTCGCCGGCCGAACGCTCGGCCCGGATGCGGAAGGCAACCCCAGCCGCGATCATCGCGCCCATCGCGATGATGACCATGACCGCAGCGAGGATCATGCCCTTGCGAGGCGAACCGCTCATCGTCCACCTCCCCCGCTCAGCCCCCGGATGATCCGCCCGCGGACGGGCGTCTTGCCGGCAGGCAGGTAGATCACGCGGCGGGAGTATTCGCCGGGCCAATCGTCGATGTCAACCGGCTCGCTGTCGGAGAGGACGATCTCCACCGCCATCGGCAGCCCGCCCTCCGGCCAGGAGTCCACCCAGTCGCTCTGGTCGTTGCTCCAGTATCGCACGGAGAAGAACCGCACGCCCGGGGCGACGATTTCGCTCTCGCCCGGCTCGTCGGGCAGCGACGCCAGCAGCTTCTTCGCGACGCGCTGCAACCCGCGGACCTCGCCGGTCTCCTCGTCGAAGGCCAATCGATAGGTCACCACAGCCAAATCGCTTTCGGGGTCGGGCGGGGTCTCGGTGATGTTCCGCTGCACCCAGGCGGCAGGGCCCGGCAGACGGGCGGTGACGAAGGTCAGCTCGGTGTCCCCGGTCTCCTCCTCCCGTTCGCCGATGAGCCCGAACTGCAGCATCAGGTCGCCCTCGCTGTCCGGGTCGTCCCGCAGCCAGGGTTCCGCGACGGCGCAGGTAAGCTCCTCGGTGAGGCCCGAAAGCACCATGCGCCGGTGGGCGATCTCGCGCGACGCGGCAATCAGCTCGCCGCGAAACGACGTCGCCGAGGCGTAAAGGCTGTACACCCCAGCCACCACGCCGACGATCAGCGCGATCGCCAGCACGACCTCCAGCAGCGTGAACGCCCGCGATGTGCGACGCGGAGATCGCATCAGTACTCGCCCCCTTCGTCGTACTCGTCTTCGTAGGGGTCGTCCGTCTCGACTTCGTCGGCCAAGAGGTGGGAGAGCGTGTAGATCGCCCCGGTCGGCTCGTGGGTGACGGTCACGGTTACGCTCATCCCGCCGGCGGCGGAGATCACGTCCAGCCGCTCGGCGGTGGTGACCTGCCAGAAGTACAGGTCGAAGGGTTCCTCGAACGGCTCGGGCTGGGAGTCTACCGGTTCGATCAGGCCCATGCGGATCTCGGAGAGCGTCGTGACGGCAAGGTCTTCGCAGACCGCGACGGTCCGCATCCGCTGGACGGTCTTCGAGGCGGAAATGAGCGTACCGACGATGATACCGGTGGCGGCGGTGACCAGCGCCAATGAGAGCAGCACCTCCAGCAGCGCGATCCCGCGGATCGGCTGGGCGGTGCGTCGTCGGGATGGGGCGGTGGGCTTATTCACGTTCGTACGGCGTGCGCTCCTGCTCGGCCAGTTGCTCGTAGAATCCGTCCAGCTCTTCGACGTCCAGCATGGTCGTATCGGCCCGGCCGGGTCGGCCGTCCCAGACGATCACCGCCCGGCGGGGGTCGTCCACGTCGCTCGGGGCCAGCTCGATCCGGGCGCTGTCGCTGGTTCCGTCCGTCTCGAAGCGGATCGCCTGGAGTTGCTCGTCGTCGCCGTCGGCGAGGTTCTCGCGCAGCGCCGCCCGCCAGACACCATCCCCGGCGAGGATGCAGCGCGAGACGAGGACGTTCTCCGTGGGCACGTACCGCTCCCACAGGGCGCCGGTGTACGGCACGAACTGGCCTGGGCGCTCGAGCGGATCGGGTTCCCAGGCGATGGCGAAACCGCCGGCTTCGTCGAAGCCCAGCTCGATCCGTCGGGCGCGGGTCACCGCCTCGGCCCGCAGCATCGTCAGCAGCGACTCGCATCGGTCGACGTCTTCGGCGAACCGTCCGGTCCGCCACGCGCCGAGACTGACCGCCGCCAGGCTGCCGATCATCACCAGCAGCGCCAGCACCAGGCAGAGCTCCACCAGCGTGAAGCCCGCCCGGGCGAGAGGATTACATGTCCTCTTCGGGTTTCCACAGTTGCAGGTCATCTTCCGTTCCGGGTTCTTCGTCCGGGCCGTTGGAGGTGATCTGGACGCGCGTCACGGTCACGCCCGAGCTGTCGTCTTCGGTGAGTTCATAGGTGAACTCGTTGCCCCAGGCGTCCTTGAGCTTCTCGGGGCGGGCGAACGGTTCGATCCATCGACTGGCGCGGTCCTCGTCCTCGAAGGAGGGTTTGCGCACCAGCGCCTCCAGCCCGCCCTCTTCCTCGGTGGGGTAGTGCCCGATGGCGCTTTTGTAGCGTTCCAGCGCGCCTTCGAGCTGACCCATCAGCGCCTTGGTCTGGTCGATGTTCGCCCGCTTCTGGCTGCCACCGATGGTAACGACCGCGACGGCCGCCAGACCGGCGATGATGACCAGCACCAGCAGCACCTCGATCAGCGTAAAGCCCCCACGGGGGCGTCGTGTGTTCTTCATTGTCCTGTTACTCCTTCCTTGGGTTCGTCGCGCCGACGCACGTGCGCCGGCTATTGCAGTGTTCGTGACATTGTAAAGATCGGGTACAGCAAACCGAAGGCGGCAAAACCGATCGCCGCTGCCATCACCACGAGCATCAACGGCTCGATGAGGCGCACCGCGGTGTCCACCGCCCGGTTGGTTCGTCGCTCGACGCGGTCGGCGATCTCCACCAGCACCACGTCCAGCTTGTTGGATTCCTCCGCCACCGCGACCATCTCCAGAATCTCCGGCGGAAACAGCCCGCTGCCGCGCAAGGGCTTGGCGAGCGATTCCCCCTGTTTGACCGAATCGGACGCCTGGGCGATCGTCTCGGCGAACATCACATTACCCGCGGCGTCTTTCGAAATCGTCATCGCCTGCAGGATCGGCACGCCGTTGGCCAGCAGCGTTCCCAGGATGCGGCAGAACCGCGTGACGTACAACGACCGCAGCACGCCGCCGAGGACGGGCACCTTCAGCTGCCATCGGCTCCACGCCCGTCGACCGGTCGGGCTCCGGACGGCCGAGACGATCGCGAACGCACCTGCCGCCAGCACGCCGGCCAGGATCAACCCGTGCGAGCGGAGCATCCCGCTCATGGCGAACAGCAGTTTCGTCGCCACCGGCAGAGGCATCTCCTGGAAGACGCCCTCGAACTTCGGGACGAGGACCACCAGCACGAAGACCGTCACAGCCGACCCGAGCAGCGCCAGGATCAGCGGATAGATCAGCGCGCCGACCACCTTGGATCGCAGCTCGTCCTGGCGTTCCAGGAACGTGCCCAGGTTCGCGAAGACATCTTCCAGGAAGCCGGCCCGTTCGCCCGCGCGCACCATCGCCACGTGCAGCGAGGGAAACACTTCCGGATGCTCCGCCATCGACTCGGCGAGGGTCTGACCCTCGGAGACGTTCTCGTGAAGCTTCGTGAGCACCTTCACCAGTTTCGGGCGCGTCGTGGCGCGGGCAAGGGTGGCAATCGCGTGCAGAAGCGGAACGCCCGAGCCCATCAGGTCCGACAGCTGCATGTAGAGCGTGGCCATGTCCCGCGTGCGAACCCGCCCGCCGCCGCGACGGATCAATCGGTCGGCCTTGGGCGAGACCTGAACGGGGAACAGGCTTTTCTCGCGGAGCGACCGGGCGGCGGCCGACTCGTTGTCCGCCTGGAGCGAACCGGTGACCTGCTCGCCGCCGGTGGTCTTCGCGATGTACTGATAGGTGGCCATGGGTTGTCGTGTGTGTTGCCTGCAATCGATCGGCGGCGGGGACGTCCCCCGCGCCAAGGGCTCCACTATAGCGGATCAGACATGCCCGCGGGAGCCTTACAGCTTCGTCGAGCGAACGACCTCCTCGGGAGTGGTCAGGCCGCGACGGACCTTCAACCAGCCGTCCTCGCGCAGCAGGCGCAGGCCGGCCTGTTGGGCGGCGGCCACCACGCGGTCGGAGGGGGCGCGGTGAATGATCAACTCGCGCACCTCCGGGGTGGAGCTCATCAGCTCGAACAATCCCAGTCGGCCCCGATAGCCGGTCTGGCGACACTTGCGACAACCCGTTCCGCGATAGAGCTGCTCGCCCTCTTCCAGATGGAAGTCCGGCGGGATGTCGTCGCCCGAGGGCGTGTACGCTTCCTTGCAGTCGGGGCAGATGCGCCGCACGAGGCGCTGGGCCATCGCCGCCTCCAGCGTGCTGCTCACCAGGTACGGCTCGACGCCCATGTCCACCAGACGCGTGGCAGCAGAGCAGGCGTCGTTGGTGTGCAGCGTGGAGAACACCAGGTGGCCGGTGAGCGAGGCCTGGATGGCGGCTTCGGCGGTTTCGTAATCGCGGATCTCGCCGATCATCACCACGTCCGGGTCGTGACGCAGGATCGCGCGGAGGCCTTTGGCGAAGGTCATTCCGATCTTGGGGTGGACCTGGATCTGGTTGACCCCGTCGAGATGATACTCGACCGGGTCCTCGACGGTGAGCACCTTCACCCGCGGCGAGACGATCTCGCGCAGGGCGGCATACAGCGTGGTGGTCTTGCCGCTGCCGGTGGGCCCGGTGACCAGAATGATCCCGTGAGGCCGACGGATGAGCTCCTCGAACGTGCCGTACGTATCCTCGGGCATGCCCAGCTCGGGCAGGCTGAAGAGCACCTGCGACTTGTCCAGGATGCGCATCACCACGCCCTCGCCGAAGAGCATGGGAATCACGCTGACGCGGATGTCCACCTGCTTGCCGCCCGCCTGGATCTTGATCCGTCCGTCCTGGGGGAGACGCTTCTCGGCGATGTTCAGGTTCGCCATGATCTTGATGCGCGAGATGATCGCCGCCTGGAATCGGCTGATCTGCGGGGGCACGGAGGCGTCCTGCAACACCCCGTCGATGCGGTAGCGGATGCTCAGCCCGTGCTCGTACGGTTCGACGTGAATGTCGCTGGCCCGCTCGCTGACCGCTTCGATGAAGATCTCGTTGACCAGCTTGATGACGCTGGCTTCCTGGGCCATCTCCAGCAGGTCCTGGTCGTCGCCGCTTTCGTCGGAGAGCACTTCCAGATCGTCGGTGCTCATCATCTCATCGAGCGTCTCGCCGCCGACGCCGTAGTGGCGCTTGATGACCTTGTCGATCTCCTCTTCGCTGGCCAGGGCGGGCTCGATCTGCAGACCCGTGAGCATGCGAAGTTCGTCGAAGGCGTAGAGGTCAAACGGGTCGGACGTCGCGACGGTCAGCGTTCCGTTGTTGCGGGCGACCGGAACGAGATGCTTGCGATACACCAGGCGAGACGGCAGCGAGCGGAGCGTCTCGACGTCGATCTCGACGTCGCGCAGATCCACCAGCGGAATGGCCAGCTGCTCGGAAAGCACCCGCAGCAGGACATCCTCCTCGACGTGCCCCAGCGACACCAGAGCGCGGTCCAGGCGCACACCCTTCGACCGGCGGAGGTCCATCGCCTCAGCCAGCTGGTCGGGCGTAATAACGCCCTTCTCAAGAAGTACTTCGGCTATACTCATGCCCGTCCGCCCCTCGGCACAGATGGAGCGAGAAAAACCTGCAGGTTGGCAATACTCAGCTGAAACACACGGATCCCGCGGAGGTTGCTGCCAAGATTATGTTTAACGCAAACGTTTCGACGCTATTGCCGGCGATCGGTTCGTGTGCAGCCCTTCTTTTTCTGCGCAATTGGCGGGAACAAATTTGCCCGCTCGCGCGACCATATCATGGTACACTGATATGTCCGCTCGTCGGGGGGGCGTTCGCCATCCGGGCGGCTGCCCCGTACATATCATCCGGAAGGAGAGACGACCATCATGAGGACATTCACCGCAATTCTTGCCATAGGCGCATTTTGTGTCGGAACTGCTGTTCCCGCTGCAGCCTTCGCCGAGGACGCCAACGCTGTCGCCAGCAAGCCGGCCGAGCTGGCCCGGGACGCCATCGACCCCTACTCCCCCGCCCGCGAACGCACGCGATTTCTGAAAAATGCCGGCGTGGACAACGAACTGGACGGCAAGGAATTCGTCGCCACCCAGGGTAAAGAGAACGCCTTCGCCCGCTCCTGGGACAGCTGGGACGCCCTGAAAAAATACGACAAGGACAACAACGGCAGCATCGACTGGTTCGAAGCCGACGCCTACCGTCGCGCCGTCCGCAAACAGGTCCTCGATGCCCTCGACGCCAACAAGGACGGCCGACTGAAGGGCGACGAACGCGACAAGCTCAACAAAGCCCTCGCCGCCGGCAGACTCCCCGGCAAGTTGGCCACCACGTCGGGGCAGACCGGCCGGCCGGCGATCCGAGGCGGTATCGACGACGAGACGCGCAAACAGTACGACGCCGACGGGGACGGCAAGCTCAGCCGTGACGAGATGCGACAGCTCTGGAAAGACCGCCAGGCCGACTTCGTAAAGAAGCATGACGCCGACGGGGACGGCAAGCTCAACGAGGAAGAGATGAAGGCCGCCGGACAGACCATCATGAACGCCGCCAAGAGCAGGCTGGAGCAACGCATGATCCGCCAGTACGACAAGAACGGAGACGGCCAGCTCAACGAAGAAGAGAACGCCGCTTTCGAAGCCGCGAAGAAGAAAATGGAAGACCGCCTCGCCGACTGGAAAAAACGCGCCGAAGAGATGCGCGACGAGATGATCAAGAAGTACGACACCGACGGCGACGGGAAGCTCAGCCAGGAGGAACGCCAAGCCGCCCGCGAAACAGCCCGCGCCGAATGGGTCAAGAAGTATGACACCGATGGCGACGGGAAGCTCTCGCGCGAGGAACGCCGGGCCGCCTGGGAGCAGCGCCGCCAGGCCGCCATCCTGCGTCGCTACGACAAGGACGGTGACGGCGAACTCAGCGAGGAAGAGAAAGCCGCCTACGAAGCCGCCCGCAAAGCCCGACGCGAACGCATAAAGAAATGGCGGGATCGCCTCCGAGGCGGCAGCGACGATGGCGACTCGTCGACCAGCAGCTCCGCCGAATCGTCCGATGGTCCGATCACCGTCGTCGAGAACGACGGCGACTCGGCGACCATCATCATCGGCCGATAGTCCCCGCCCACCCGGACTCACCCGCGCCCTCGCCTTCGCGGCGGGGGCGTTTCTCTTGCGCCGAACACCCCTCGGCCGAACCGTTTCCATCGACCACGTCGGGCGGTACAATCGCGACGATGAGCGACAGCGCGAGCCCTCGCGGGGAAATCCTGGTCAACGATCGCTGCCTGTATCGGGGCGGCACGGGGGTGGCGATGTATCTTCATAACGTTCTGCGCCACTGGCCCGACGACGCCGACCATCGGCTTACCGGCCTGTGCACGCACCTGCTCCGCCGGCGCCATTGGCCCAACCCCTGCCGCCGCGACGCCGACCTGTTCGAGCCGCTGGCGATTCGCCCGCTTCGCGAACTGGATCGCTGCCGCCGACTGCCATGGCGGCTTGGGCATCCGGTGCGACACCAGATCCAGCGCAGCTACGCCGCCGCCTTCGTCGCACGGGCACGGTACCGACGCGTCGCGGCCGTCTGGGAACCCAACCACCTGGCCATTCCCACGCCCCTGCCCACCGTGACCACCGTGCACGACCTGTCCGTACTGGACCATCCGGAGTGGCACCCCGCCGACCGCGTTGCCTGGTACGAAACGGACGTCGCCCCCGCCCGGCAGACCACCACACGATGGATCACGCCGTCGCAATTCACCGCCGATCGACTCGCCGCCCTGTTGGCCGTTCGGTCCGACGCGATCGACGTGATCCCCGAAGCCCCGCGCGAGCTGCGCCGCCCAGCCGGCGAACTGCCCGACCAGCTGCGGCACCTCGGGCTGGATCGCCCGTTCGTGCTGCACCTGGGCACGCTCGAACCGCGGAAGAACCTCCCCCTCCTGCTGGACGCCTGGCAGGCGGTGTCCCCCGCCACCCGGGCGGGCGCCACGCTCCTGTTGGCCGGCAGCGTCGGATGGGGCGACGCGCCCTACTGCCGAACGCTCGCCGACCATCCCGCCGCCGACGACGTCCTCATGTGCGGCTACGTCAGCGACGCCCAGGCCGCCGTCCTGCTGGCCGGCGCCAAAGCAACCCTCGTACCCAGCACCTATGAAGGGTTCGGGCTGCCGATCGTCGAAGCGATGGCCGCCCCGTCGCCGGTGCTCTGTTCGGATATCTCCGTCTTCCACGAGGTCGCCGGCGAGGCGGCGACGCTGCTGGATCCCGGCGATGCGCCCCTCTGGGCACGGGCCATCCAGCGCGCCCTGGGCGATGAAGACTGGCGCGCCGAACGGATCGCCGCCGGCCTGGACCACGTGCGGCAATACAGCTGGCAGCGCACCGCCCGGCTGCACCGGGATGCGATCGGGCGGGTCATCAAGAACCACCCCCGCTGAGCGGATCGGCCTCTACCCTCTACGCCAACGGGCCGGCCAGCGTCGCCGCCAGTTGCTCCCAGGTCTGCAGGGATGAAACATCGATGCGCCCACGGTCCATCGCCAGCGCCTCGTCCAGCGCCGAGGCGATCGACACGTCGCTGCCGGGCTCATAGGTCACCACGCCGGGTCGATCGGTTCGGATAAACGCCGGAGCCACAATCGGCAGCCGACACCACGTGTACTGGATGATTTTCAGCGTGTCGGTGAACGACTCGGCCCCGGGGCGATACCCCCAGCACGCCAGGCCGATGTCCGCATGCTTCAGCCATGCGATGGTCCGATCGAACGGCATCGGCCCGTGAGCGATGACGTTGGGCGCTGCCGGCAGGTCGGGGATGGGACCGATCACGTGGAAGTCCACGTCCTGCCGCAGACGCGCCGCCCGCGCGAGAAAATCCACGTCCACGTGGGCTGCCCCGACAAACACCGCCGCCGGCCGATCGTGAGGCGCGTAAGGGTCGTCACTCTCGGCGTCGAAGGCGGCTGCGTCGATCCCGTGATGGTCCAGGTGCGCGTTGGGCAGCTCGGCGAATCGCTCGTGAACCACCGGCGAAACGGATGAGACCCGATCGAACGCGGGGGCTGCCTGCCGCTCGGCCCGGCGGATCACCGGGTGAACGTCCAGCACGTCCAGGCTGTCCGAAACGCGGTACACCGTCCGGGCCGAGGGGTTGAGTTTCCGGAAACGATCGAACAGCAGCAACCCCGCGTGCGATTCGTAGATCAGCATATCCGCCGACTCGACCAGCTGTCTCAGCCCCCGCAGCGGCAATCGACCATAGAGGCGGAACAAGCCCATGGTGGCCCGGTTCAGCCACCCGAGGCGCAGGTTCATCGGATGCCACCCCGTCAGCCAAACGAAGCTCGTGAACCGCTCGCGCACCGGCACCGCCCGATTGCCCTCCGCCAGTACAGTCTGCTGCAGGCGGTAGTCCTGCCCGCGCAGCTGCGTGAGTCGACTGATGTAGACCGTGACGAATACCACGTCCCACCCCAGCCGTTCATACGCCTCGGCCAGCCAGTGAAACCCGCCGCGTCGCATCGATCCGTGGTAGTGGAGGGTCAGCAGGACCACCCGCTTCATTCCGCGATCCTTTCATGCCGGAGTGCCCGTTACTTTCGCCGCCCGCCCTGCCGCACGCAAGGAAACGTTGCGTCC
>CAZFPT010000004.1:0-30242 GCA_964521005.1 uncultured Planctomycetaceae bacterium
GCAATTCCGTTTCGTCTTCGGCGAACCCGCCGACAGACACGGTCAGGATGCCCGTGCGACGCTGACGCCCCGGCCGGCAGGCCCGCTCGCAGCCAGAGCAGCTTTCTAAACGGGCTGTCAGATCGACCAGACGCCCGGGACTTCCGCGCGGCAGTGCGGGCAGGTGCCTCCGTCCAGATCGTTACGGGAGACCATGTATCCCTGCCGATCGATGAGTTTCTCGCCGCACGAACGACAGAAGGTGCTCTCGCTGGCGTGGCCCGCGACGTTGCCGCAGTAGATGAACCCCAGCCCGGCCGACCGACCGATCTCCGTGGCCCGTTCGAGCGTCGCCAGTGGCGTGGTCTGGCCGTCGGTCCGCTGATAGCTGGCGCGGAATCGGCTGACGTGCCACGGGACGTCTCCCTCCAGCGAGGCGACGAACTCGGCGATCTGCGTGAGTTCCTCGTCGCTGTCGTTCATCCCGGGCACCACCAGCGTGGTCACCTCTACCCACACGCCGGCGGCCCGCAGGGCGCGGAGGCATTCCAGAACGGGCTCGAGCGAAGCCCGCATCACCTGCTGATAGGTCTCCTCGCGGAAGGCTTTAAGGTCCACGTTGATCGCTGTGAGATACGGCGCGATGGTCTCGACGGCCCGCGGCGTCATGTATCCGTTGGACACGAAGCAATTCGCCAACCCCTTCTCGCTGGCGAGTTTCGCTGTGTCATACGCCAACTCGAAGAAGATCGTCGGCTCGGTGTACGTGTAGCTGATCGAGCGGCAGTTGTGGCTCACCGCAGCCGCTACGAGATCCTCCGGCGGCGCGGGTTGTCCGCCCAACGCCCCGCCGTCGCGCGGCGATTGGCTGATCTGCCAGTTCTGGCAGAAATCGCATTGGAAGTTGCACCCCACTGCCGCCACGGAAAGACTCTGGCTGCCGGGCAGCACGTGGAAGAGGGGCTTCTTCTCGATCGGGTCGATGTTCGCGGCGATGACCGACCCGTAATTGAGCGTCTTGAGTTCTCCGTCGACATTCCGCCGCACACGGCAGAGCCCCATCGCGTCGGCCTGGATCCGGCACTCGTGGCCGCAGAGGTGGCAATGCACCTGCCTCTGGTCCAACGGTTCCCAGAGCATCGCGTCGTGTGGTCGCAGCATGGAACAGGCCTTTCGATGGAATCGCGTCTCATCACCAGCCTATACACCACAGCCCGGGCAATCCACGTTCTTGCGCGGGTCTCTCCAACCCGGTCCCACGGGTTTCTGAACGCACGGTGCGATCACGGCTGAATGACGACGCGCGTACCGGTGGGCAGCGCGTCGAACAACTCGCGGATGTGCTCGTTGTCGACGAGTCCGACGCAGCCGGCGGTCCATCGCTTGCCGGGCACGTTTCGGCTGTTGCCGTGGATCATGATCTCCCCGCCCAGGGCGGTGTTCCACGGCGGGCGGCGTTTGGCCCGGATGGCCTCGACGATGCGATCGTGCTCGGCGCGCGATATGAGCCCGTCGCGAAGCCCCCGCCGGGCGTCCTCGATGTTCGGATAGCTCAGTCCCAGTGAGCGGGTGAACTTCGACTTGTCGTTGTGCACGCAGATGTAGAACGTCCCCTCGGGCGTCTTCATGTCGCCCTCGCGCTGCTTGTCGCCTGCGGCTCGCCCGACATCCACGCGGTAGCGTTTCACCACCCGTCGGCCGTCGAATACGGTCAGGCGTCGGCCCGCCTTTTCGACCAGTACCCACGGCTCGGACAGCGCCCCCAGCGGCGGGGCGTCGGGCGGGTCCACCGGCAGCGGACCTGCCGGGCGGCGTGGCGCCTTGGCACGGATGGCGGGCGATTCGGCGGGCGGATCGAGCGGCGCACTGACGGCCGGCCGGGCTGCGTTGGGGTCGTTGGAGGCGTCGGGAGGCGGAACGAACCAGACTTTCCAGACCACAGCGCAGAGCCCCGCGGCCAACACGAGCAGTTCCACGCGGATCAGCCAGTCGAGTGAACCGGACTTCGATGAAAACAGGGAGACCATGATATCGCAGGGGTTCGGGAGCGTTCTCGAAGCTCTAAGTTGTCTCTGGGCTTCGGAGGACTCCGCAAAGCCCGACAGAAAGTCGCAGGGGTTCGGGAGCGTTCTCGAAGCTCTAAGTTGTCTCTGGGCTTTGCGGAGTTCTCCGAAGCCCGACAGAAGACGCAACTCCGTTGGTGCGGCTGAGACGGGGCGTCCGTGCCCGCGGCCATTATGACAGGTGAAGCGTTGACAGACAACGCGCGGGCGGAAATCATGGGAGGCGATCGGCCGAGGCGGGAACTTCCCCGCCGGCCGGGCGTCTGCAAAAGCTACCCTTACCGATCGGGAGAGCTGAATGAAGCGTACACGGATTGTCGAAGCCATCGCCGCCACCGACGTACCCGCCGAGGTGACCATCGCCGGATGGGTTCGAACCGTCCGCAACTCCAAGGGCGGGTTCTCGTTCCTGAACCTCAACGACGGGTCCTGCCTGGCGAACCTCCAGATCGTCGCCGACGGAGACCTGCCCAACTACGAGGAGATTACGCACCTGACGGCCGGCTGTTCGGTGGTGGTCGCCGGAACGCTGGTCCAATCGCAGGGAAAGGGTCAATCGGTCGAGGTGCAGGCCAAGAGCGTGGACATTCTCGGCCTGGCCGAGGCCGAAGAGTACCCCATGCAGCAGAAGCGTCACTCGTTTGAGTTCCTGCGGACCCAGGCGCATCTGCGTGTGCGGACCAACACCATCGGCGCGGTGATGCGCATCCGCAGCCGAATCAGCGATTGCATTCACCGGTTCTTCCAGGACCGCGGGTTCGTGTACGTTCACACGCCGATCATCACCGCCAGCGACTGCGAGGGGGCCGGCGAGCTGTTCCGCGTCACGACGATTGACCCGGCCGACCCGCCCCGAACCGAGGATGGCCGACTCGACCAGGCCGCCGACTTCTTCGGCAGGCCGACGTTCCTGACCGTCTCGGGACAACTGGAAGGCGAGACCTACGCCTGCGCCCTGGGCGACGTGTACACCTTCGGGCCTACCTTCCGCGCGGAGAACTCCAACACGCCGCGGCACCTCGCGGAGTTCTGGATGGTCGAGCCGGAAATGGCGTTCTGCGACCTGTCCGGAAACGCCGACGTGGCTGAGGAATTCGTCAAGCACATCTTCCGCACCGTGCTGGAGGAGTGCGACGAGGACCTGCAACTGTTCAACAAGTGGGTCGACAAGACCGTCATCGAAACGCTGGAGCACGTGGTGGATCAGCCCTTCGAGCGGATGAGCTACACCGAGGCGATGGACAAGCTCGCCGCCGCCGAGCGGGCGTGGGAGTTTCCGCCCCAGTGGGGAGTCGACACCCAGACCGAGCATGAGCGGTACCTCACCGAGGAACTCTGCAGACGCCCGGTGATCCTGACCGACTACCCTGCCGAGATCAAACCGTTCTACATGCGGGTCAACGAGCCCGACGAGCAAGGCCGACAGACCGTGCGGGCGATGGACGTACTCGTTCCCAAGATCGGCGAGATCATCGGCGGCGCCCAGCGCGAAGACCGCCTCGACGTGCTGGACCGGCGCATGGAAGAGCAGAACATGGACCGCGAAGCCTATTGGTGGTACCGCGACCTGCGACGGTTCGGCAGCGTCCCCCACGCGGGGTTCGGGCTCGGGCTGGAGCGGACGGTGCAGTTCGCCACGGGCATGAGCAACATCCGCGACGTGATCCCCTACCCACGCACGCCCCGCAGCGCGGAGTTCTGATCAGCCGACCCGCGGCCGGGCGCGTGGGCGGCCATGCCTGCTCCGGCAGACATGAAGCCTTTCCGACCGCGAACCCCGGGCGTCTACTCGTTTCCGTCCTGGCGGTTGAGCTTGCGGACGGTCTTGTCGAGTTTCTCGATCGGGAGTTGGCGAATGCGGGTTCTTCGCCCTGGCCAATCCACGTCCTTGCCGGTGTCGCGGTCGTACGGATCGAGCCCCACGAGGATTTCCGAGGTCTCCATGGGCTTCCCGCCCGGGCTAAAGAGGCTCATCGCCCATGCGCTGTTCTTTCGGGTGACGTCGACGGTGTAGGGCTTGGCTCCTTCGGATTCGTGCGTAAACACGAGATCCCAGTCGCCGTCGCGATCGCCACCGGCGAGTCCGTCCCGGCCGTCACGCTCGATTTTCACCGTCCAGCCGCCCTGGCCGTCTACGTCGAAACGAAACATCGGCTTGGTCACGCCCGGCTGCAATGTGTTCTCGCCGCGAAAATGCTCGGCAAGATTCAGCAATACGTGGCCGTCGAGGTTCTCCTCGTCGCGGAACCACTCGTAATGGATCATCTCGCCTTTCCGAAACTGCACGACGCAGATCGGCTGAATGCCCGTGATGGTATTGACGTTGTACCGCGACTGATCCAAAGCGTCCCTGTTGGTGGGCGACGGACGCACCGGGATGAACAGACAGACGCGATCGCCGCCCGACAGGTGCGCGAGGTCGGCGTTGTCGGCGTTCTGGAACGGGGGTTTCTCGTTCTGAACGTAGCCGACGACGATCTTGCTGTTGTGAGCACCGGTGGTGTTCAGGATGAAATGCGATGGCTGAACGGTGTAGCTCACATCGGCCCGCCGACTGACGAAATTGTTGCGCGCATGAAGGATTTCTTTAAGCCCCTTCCTGCGAGGCAGGCGGGCGTACTGGTAGCACCAGAGGTAGTCGCCTTCGTGTCGAGCTGTTCCGTTAGCGTCGGAAAAACGGGCGTCTTCGCCCAAGTCCAGGGCCCGCGACCACACGAACGGGCCAAGGATGGAGGTGCGTCCTTCCGACCAGTCCGGCAGCATCGTGGGAGCTTGGCGGACAAACTCCTTGCCTCCGCCGGAGGTCTTTGAGCCCTCGGCGGCCAGCAACGCACCTATCACGATCGCCAGCATTGCCGCCGAGGCCAGAACCTTCTTCCGTATTGTCGGTTTCATCTGCATATTCCTTGCCATCCTCCGCCCGAGACGCACAATGTGCCGTTGGGTACTCGTACTGCAAACAGCAAAAGGTAATCGTTCATGTCTCGATTCACCGTAAACGCCGTGCTGCTGACCGTCCTGTTAGGCAACGCAATTTCGTGTGCTCAGCCCGATACCACTGAAATACAGAAGGTCGCCGCAAGTCGCGACGCAATTTCGTTGCCCTGGTACACCAGTGAGCCAGTTTACAGGAAAGACCCTCGAAAGAACAGTGCTCTCTGGCCGCTGAAGGGAACAGAAAAGCGGAGCGGCAGCAGGAACTTCCAGCAGCTGACGCTGGAGAATGAGTTCCTCCGCGTGGAGGTTCTCCCTGAAGTCGGCGGCGCTGTCGGCGGTGCCGTCTACAAGCCTACCGGTGAGGACATCTTCTTCCGTGAGGGCAAAGCCAAGGACTGGGTACCCTATTGGGAATCGGGTGTCAAAGCGAACTTCCCGTGGCGGGAACACTGCATCGGCACGACGGGGCAGGCTGCCGGATATCGCGTCATACACGGTGAAGACGGCTCGGCCACCATCGCCACCTGGATGGAGTTCAGCCGTCACGACGAGCCGTGGCAATCGGCGATGTACGGACGGTTCTCAAACATGTTGCTCAGCCAGCACGTCACGCTCCGACCCGGCGTCAACCGGTTTACGGTGACCTACCGGATCACCAATCCGTCGCCCTATCGTCAGGGGCTTCGGCTGTGGACCGACGCGCTGATGCCGCGCAACCACACCCACGACAGCGTTCTCCAGAGCGACGCCCGCCCGCCCATGCCCACGCGGACCGAGTGGATATTCCCGACCAGATGGGTGTCCGGCCACCGGGCGATGAACATCCGCCGCTATACACCGGACGACGACCTCATCCGCAAGCAGACCTCCGAGCACAATTCGATCTTCGCACTGGACCCGCCCTACGGTTTTGCGGGCCTGTGGTACCCACAGGTGAAGGTCAATCGCTTGCGGATCTCAAACCCATCCAAGGCGCCAGGCGCAAAGCAGTACTATCGTGGCGAGGGCAAGTACCGCGCCGGCGGACTCTCCACCCACATGTACAACTTCTGTGAACTCTGGGGCGGAGTCGACAACGTCATGGAAGGCGTCGAGAACTGGATCGGCCCGGGTGATGCGTACGAATTCTCTCACACATACACGATGGTCAAAGGCATCGGAAAGGTCGACTTCGCCAACCGGACAGTGGCAGTCAACGTCGAGTTCGGCGGCAAAACTGCGCGCCTGGAAGTTGTGCCGCTCCAGCCAACCGAAGGACTGCGGGCCTCGCTGGACGGGAAAACGCTGGGTACCATCGCTCGGAGCGGGCCGACCAAACCCGCACGCTTCGCCCTGCCCCCCGACGCCAAGGCCGGCACGATCGTACTCTCTGATGCCGACGGCAGCACGCTGCTTGAGCAGACCTTCCCCCTGAAGTTGTCCGACGATACCTCCCGGCACGAAGAGATCAAGGCGTTCTCCGACCTCTCCTCAGCCGAGGGCACAGAGAAACTCGGCGACCAGATGGACTTCGGACGAACCATTGAAAAGGCCATGCACAGCTATCCCGCCGACTCGCTGGGACGGGGACGGATCCAGTACCGCTTGGGAAGAATCGATGGTGCCATCGCGACTCTCACAGGCTTCACCGGCGACCATCCTGCCGTGGGAGAGGGGTGGCACCTGTTGGGCGTAGCCTCCTTGGAGAAAAGAAAACCGCACGACGCGAGGAAATATCTCGGCAAGGCCATCGCTGCCCAAAATCCGTACGAGCCCGCCCTGCACTATCTTGCCATCCTTGAGATCGCCGAGGGACGTCCGGACAAGGCCATCGACCTGCTCGGAAGACTCGTCAAGAAGGTTCCCTCCCATTGGGAAGGTCGCCTCCTGCTGGCGTGGTTGACGGCTCCGAGCCGTCCGTCCCACGCCCTGAAAGCCGCCCGAACACTCACAGCCGAGGACCCGGGCGACCCACGGGCCCTGCGGGTGCTCCTGCGTGCCGCGACCAAGGCCGGGAACGCGCCGCTCGCCAGAAAAACCTCCGATGCGCTCGATCAGATTCTGCGGGAAAAGGGCGCCAAGCAGCGTCTGAAAGAATTCCTGTCCTCCACCCGCGGCCGGTACGTCCATCCCAACCGCCTCAAAAGCTTCTGATCGATCCGTTCTCATCACAGCGAATGGGAAATGGTTCGCCGCTGGATCGCCGGTCCCGCGCGATCGGCCTGCGCGTGTGCTACAATGGCTGGCATGAAAATCGAGTTGCATTGTCATACGACCCGCTACAGCGGCTGTGCCGTCGCGTCGCCCGAGGAAGTCCTTACCGAAGCGTCGCGGCTGGGGTACGGGGCGCTGTTTTTCACCGAGCACGACGCCGTCTGGCCGGAACGGAAGCTGCGGGCGTTGCGCAAGCGTTTTGAGGACATTCGCGTCTTCGGCGGCGTGGAGGTGACGCTGATCACCGGCGAGCACCTGCTGGTGCTGGGCACGAGCGACGCCGAATTCACCCGCCTGGGCGATCGCCCCGCCGACCTGCTTTCCAAGGCCCGCCGGGAGGGTTGTTTGACGGTGCTGGCCCACCCGTTCCGCTGGCAAGGGGCGCACGATCTGCTGCTCAACGGGCGGCGGTGCGACGCGATGGAGTACCTCAGCTGCAATCAGCAAGGGTCCCCGGCCGACGATTCACTCGCGCTGGCGGGGGAACTGTCGCTGCCGGTGGTCAACGCCGGGGACGTCCACGACCTGGACATGCTCGGGCGCTACTGGATCCAGAGCGATCGACCGATCGAAACCAATGGCGATAT
The DNA here is from genome assembly GCA_964521005.1 of uncultured Planctomycetaceae bacterium. Classification (GTDB taxonomy): domain Bacteria; phylum Planctomycetota; class Phycisphaerae; order SM23-33; family SM23-33; genus CAZFPT01. The sequence goes on from CAZFPT010000004.1 coordinate 7,760, forward strand.
TCGCCGGATCGTCGTGAACGGCGCGTACCGACTGATGACGGCAGAAAACGAAAACCTCATGGGGGACTGACTCGGGCGTCTTCGGGCCGACGTCCCCAGACCCGCACGAGGGGGGGACTCAGCGCTGGCGGTAGACGATGCGGCCTTTGGTGAGGTCGTAGGGACTCATCTGGACGAGGACCTTATCGCCCGGAGTGATGCGGATGTAGTGGCGGCGCATCTTGCCGGAAATGTGGCCGATGATCTCGTGGGTCTTCTCACCCAGCTCGATCTCGAGCCGGAACATCGCGTTGGGAAGCGCCTGCTTGACAATCGCTTCCACTTCAATCACGTCACCTTTTGGCATAGGGTTCCTCGTACTCGTGCCACCCGCCCGGCGAGGCCAACGGTCGGCCTACCGGCATCACAGCTGCGGGAGTCGCCGTATTATAGATGCCCCCGCCCGCATCGTCAACGACGCGAATGCGGTTTGCCGCAATTGATCTCCGCGCGCCGACGTTGACAAAACCGCCCGATTCACCAAGATAGAACCTTCCGCCGAACCCGACGCAACGCAACGGAGCCGACCATGAGCCACACCATCCCGCCCGAGCAGGTACGAACCATCGGAAAACTCAGCCGAATCGAACTGACCGACGAGGAAGTCCCGCGGCTGGGTGACCAGCTCGGGGCGATCCTGGACTACTTCGACAAGCTCCAGCAACTGGACACCGACGGCGTCGAGCCCATGCCCCACGCCATCGAGCTGCGAAACGTGCTCGCCGACGACGAACTGGGCGAGTCGCTCACACCCCAGCAGGCCCTGGCCAATGCGCCCGCCCGCGACGGGGACTTCTTCAAGGTGCCCAAGGTCATCGGCGAGAGCAGCTAAACCACCCGTAACCCCCTACCCACGGAACCGCTTCCATGAGCGACATTCTGTCCAGCACACTGACCGAACTTCGCGACGCGGTCGCCGCCGGCGACGTCTCTGCCGTCGAGTCGACCGGCGCCTACCTCCAGGCCATCGAGCAGCGCGACGGCGAGGTGAACGCCTACAACGAGATCCACGCCGAGTCGGCGATGCAGCAGGCCCGAAGCATCGACGACGCCCTCGCCGCCGGTGAGCAACCCCGCCCGCTGACGGGCGTGCCGATCGCCATCAAGGACAACCTCTGCACGCGATCGGGCAAAACGACCTGCTCGTCGAAGATGCTCGCGGACTTCCACGCCCCGTTCACCGCCACCGCGGTGGAGAAGCTCACCGCCGCCGGCGCGGTCATCCTCGGCAAGACCAACATGGACGAGTTCGCGATGGGCTCGTCGACGGAAAACTCGGGCTTCGAGCCCACCCGCAACCCGTGGGACCTCGATCGCGTACCGGGCGGGTCGTCCGGTGGGTCGGCCGCGGCCGTCGCAGCCCGTCTGTGTGCGGGCGCGCTGGGCAGCGACACCGGCGGGTCCATCCGTCAACCGGCGGCGTTCTGCGGCGTGGTGGGGTTCAAGCCCACCTACGGCCGGGTGAGCCGGTTCGGCCTGGTGGCGTACGGGTCCAGCCTGGATCAGATCGGCCCGCTGACCCGGACGGTCGAAGACGCCGCGCTGCTCACCGAGGTCATCGCCGGCCACGACCGGCGGGACTCGACCTCCGTGCCCCGCGAAGTTCCCGCCTACAGCGAGACGGTGAACACCCCGATCGAGAATCTCCGCGTGGGACTGCCGCGGGAGTTCTTCTCGGACGCCCTGGACGGCGAAATCGCCGCGGCCATCCGCGCCACGGCCGACGGGCTCAAAGACGCCGGTGCCCGGATCGTCGACGTCTCGCTGCCGACCTCCGCGATCGATCGCGACGACGAAGGCAAGCTCAGCTCCCACGCGGTGGCGTGCTATTACATCGTCGCGATGGCCGAGGCGTCCAGCAACCTCGCGCGCTACGACGGCGTGCACTATGGCCACCGAACCGATCGCCCCTGCCAGGACATCATCGAACTGCTCTCTCGCAGCCGCGCCGAAGGCTTCGGCCCGGAGGTCAAACGGCGGATCATGCTGGGAACCTACACGCTGTCGGCCGGCTATTACGACGCGTACTACAACAAGGCGTTGAAGGTGCGTCGACTCATCAAGAACGACTTCGACGCCGCCTTCGAGGCCTGCGACGTGATCCTCGCGCCCACCAGCCCGACGCCCGCCTTCGCACTGGGCGAGAAGACCGACGACCCGCTGAGCATGTACCTCGCGGACATCTACACTCTGAGCCTGAACCTCGCCGGGCTGCCCGGGATTTCCATTCCCGTCGGCTGCTCGCAGGCGGGGCTGCCCATCGGGGCCCAGATCATCGGACCGGTCTTCGCCGAGGACACGGTCCTGCGGGCGGCCCGGATGGTCGAGGAAATCAGCGGCGCGCGAGACCTGGCACCGGCGATGGCCCGATGACGCCCCGAACCACGAACGCCCGACAAACCAAACGGAACCTGCGATGAGTCCCGAAATCACCGTCAAACCGATCATCGGCCTGGAAATCCACGTCGAGCTGGACACGGCCACCAAGATGTTCTGCCGCTGCCGCAACCGCTTCGGCGACCCGCCGAACACGAACGTCTGCCCGGTGTGCATCGGCATGCCCGGCGTGCTGCCGGTGATGAACGCCACTGCCGTCGAGTTCGCCATGAAGGTGGGTCTCGCCCTGGGCTGTCACGTGCCCGAGTTCACCAAGTGGGACCGCAAGGGCTACTACTACCCGGACCTGCCGAAGAACTACCAGATCTCGCAGTACGACCTGCCCCTGTGCGCCAACGGCACGCTCGAGATCCGCCTGGCCGATGGATCCACCAAGGAGATCCGCGTCCTGCGGGCCCACCTCGAGGAGGACGCCGGCAAGAACGTGCACGACAACCCCGCCCACACCGGCGTGGACCTCAACCGCGCGGGCGTGCCGCTTCTGGAGATCGTCTCGCAGCCGGACATGAACTCCGTCGAGGAGGCCGGCGAGTACGCCCGCGCCATGCAAAGACTGGTGCGATGGCTGGGCGTCAGCGAGGCCAACATGCAGATGGGCCACATGCGGTTCGAGCCGAACATCAACCTGCACATCACCCGCAACGGAACCACCTCCAAGACGCCGATCATCGAAGTGAAGAACCTCAACAGCTTCCGCTCGCTGGAAGGCGCGATCGCCCACGAGATCCGTCGCCAGCAGCAGGAATGGGAGAAAAACCCCGAGGGGTTCACGCTGGAGACGCTCGGCAAGCAGAATCGCGGCTACGACGTGGACCGGGCGATCACGCTGCTGCAACGCGAGAAGGAAGAGGCCCACGAATACCGCTACTTCCCCGACCCGGACCTGGTGCCCGTGACGGTCAGCGCCGAGTGGCGCGAGCGGCTGCGCGGCGAGATTACCGAACTGCCCCTGGCCCGTCGGCAGCGGTACATCGAGGAGTTGGGGTTGAGCTTCAAGGAGGCCGACGCCCTCACGCAGGAGGCATCCACGGGCGACCTGCTGGACGCTGCCGTCTCTGCCGGCGCCCCGGCCAAGCGATGCGCGAACCTCCTGCTGGGCAAGGCCGCCGCCGTGGCGAACGAGCGAGGCTGCGCGATCGGCGAGATCGGGATCTTGCCGGCAGCGCTGGCGGAACTGGCAGGCATGCAGGAGTCCGGCGACGTCAACGCCACCGCAGCAGAGCAGGTTCTCGCCCACGTGATCGAGCAAGGCGGGACGCCCCGGGAGGTCGCCGAGGAACTGGACCTCCTGGCGGTGCGGGACAGCGGCCAACTCGAGCAGTGGGTGGACCAGGCCATCGAGGGCAATCCCCAGGCGGTGGACGACGCCCGGACCCCGGGCAAGAAGCAGAAAAAGGCGTTCGGCTTCCTCACGGGGCAGGTGATGCAGGCCTCGCGCGGAGCCGCTCCGCCGGCCGAGGTGCAGAAGCTGCTGCGAGAGAAACTCGGGATCTGAGGTATGTGAAATTTCAGTTGAGTTTGGTCTCGGGGTGGGCGATACTTGCCTCGGCGCCCCTCTGCGGGGTTCCGCCCGACGGCGGGCCCGCCGGCAGCCATTATTGCATCCATCGATCGTACGGACAGACGGGCAGCCCGAAGACGTATTCACTTGAGGAGTTAGCGTATGGCACGCGTGGTTCAGCGACGCAGTAGTTCGACCGTTGTGTATGTGCTGGTGGCGTTTGTGATTCTGTTCCTGATCTCGACGGTGATCGCGACATTGCAGTACATGGAAGCCGACGAACTGGCGATCCAGGTCAAACAGCAACAGGAACAGCTGGACCAATTGGCCAGCAGCACCGACCTGAACAAGGCCCGGATCGCGACGATGATGAAGGACAGCGACGAGACGGTCATCCAGACACTGACCGACCGAATCGATCGACTGACCAACTGGATCGACGCCGACGCTGCCGGTTTCCAGGCGGCCCTCCAGCAGTGGGAGGACCTGCGCCAGACCGACCAGAAAATCGCCCAGGCCGACCCCGAGGCCCCAACGGCCGCCGGCGGACTCGTTCCGCTTGTGGAGACCCTTCGCGGACGCCTCGACGCCGCCAACAAGGCCGAGGAGCGGGTGGCCGTCGAACTCCAGAACTGCCGCCAGGAAGTGAGCGAGCGGGAAACCACGATCGCCTCTCTGAAGCAGGAACACGCCGCCGCCGTCGAAGAACTCCGATCCCAGATCAGCAAGCAGAACGACATGCTCAAGTCCCGGGAGACCGCCCACGAGCGTGCTCTCACCCAGGCCCGTGACGAATCCAAGGCCATCCAGAAAGACCTGCGGGCCCGGATCGAGGACCTTTCCACGCAGATCGACGACCTGCAGATCGCCCTGAACCTCAAGGAACAGCAGATCACGGACCTCGAAGAGAAGCTCCGCGGCGAGACGGGCAAAGGGAGGGGCGAAGGCAAGACAGCGGTCGTCCGGGCCGAACCCGACGGCAAGATCATCCGGGTCATCGAAGCCGACGACGTCTGCTACATCAACATCGGCTCGCGTGACGGCGTGAAGGTGGGCATGCCCTTCTCGGTCTACTCCGACAAGGGCGTCTCCCCCGAGGGCGACGGCAAGGCCCGCATCGTGGTCCGCAACACCGACAAGTTCAGCTCCGAATGCCAGATCCTCTCCCAGGAAAAAGGCAAGCCCCTCCTGCGGGGAGACGTCGTGAGCAACTTGGCGTTCAACACGCTGGCCACCCCGACGTTCGTGGTCCGCGGCGAGTTCGACCTGTTCGGCGAAGGTACCGCCACCGCCGAGAACGCCCGGATCGTCAAGGACCTCATCAAGCGGTTCGGCGGGAAAGTCACCGACGAACTCAGCGTGCAGACCGATTACCTCGTGCTCGGAACCGAGCCGATCCGGCCGACCAAGCCCGAGGAAGGCACGCAGGACCAGGGCGAGTACCAGCGGAAGCTCCGCGAGTATCTGCGATACCAGGACCTCAAGGACGAAGCCCGTCGGCTGGGCATTCCGGTGCTCAACACCTCGCGGTTCCTCGCCCACACCGGCTACAAGCCGCAGAAAACGCTGAAGTATTAGCAGGCAACAACACGCAAGCGGGAATCAACGGGCGATCCTTCGGGGTCGCCCGTTTTTTTTCGCGCACAGGCCCACTCCACACCGTCAATCTCTTGACAATTCGTACCGAATGAGTATTGTGCATCCTCCCGAAAGGAGCCCAGAGATGAAACTATCGCAGAGAATCCAATCCGTTTCCGCCAGTGCGACCATCGCCATCACCGCCCGCGCCAAGGAGCTCAAGGACGAGGGCAAGCCCGTTGTGAGCTTCGGGGCCGGCGAGCCGGACTTCGACACGCCGCAGTTCATCAAGGACGCCTGCATCGCGGCGCTCCAGGAAGGCGACACGAAGTACACCCCCCGCCAAGGAAAGGCCCTCCTCCAGGCCATCAGCGAGAAGCTCAAGAGCGAGAACGGCCTGTCCTACGCCCCGGACCAGATCGTGATGACCTTCGGCGGCAAGAACGCCCTGTATCTGGCGTTCCAGGCCGTCGTCGATCCGGGCGATGAGGTGCTCATCCCCGCCCCCTACTGGGTGAGCTATCCCGAGCAGGTTCAGCTGGCCGGCGGCAAGCCGGTAATCCTCGAAACCGGCCCCGAAAACGGGTTCAAGATCACCCCCGAGCAGGTCCGCCGGCACGCCTCGGCCAAGGCGATCGTCCTCAACTCGCCCTCCAACCCCACCGGGGTGGCCTATACGCCGCAGGAGCTTGCCGACCTCGCCCAGGCGTGCATCGACGCCGACCTGATCGTCTTCTCCGACGAGATCTACGAGAAGCTCATCTACGGTGATACGAAGTTCGTCTCCTTCGCCACCCTCGCCCATGGGCTGATGGAACGAACCATCACGCTCAACGGGCTCAGCAAGACCTTCTCCATGACCGGCTGGCGCCTCGGCTGGGCCGCCGGCCCGAAAGAACTCATCGGCGGCATGCGTCGATTGATGAGTCACGCCACGACCAACCCCACAAGCTTCGCCCAGGCGGGCGCCCTCGCTGCCTACACCGACCCGCAGGCCAACGAGATCGTCGAGCAGATGCGCCAGGAGTTCGAGAAGCGAGGCCGACACATGCACGAGCGACTCAACGCCATGCCCGGAGTCTCCTGCCTGCCGCCGGCCGGTGCGTTCTACTGCTTCCCCGACGTCAGCGAACACTACGGCAAGACGCTGGGCGGGGTGGACGTGACCGACTCGATGAGCTTCGCAAAGGCCGCCCTGGAGGACGTCAACGTCGCGGTCGTTCCCGGCGGGGCATTCGGCGAAGACCGCTGCATCCGCCTGAGCTTCGCCACGAGCATGGAGCAGATCAACGAAGGGCTCGACCGCCTCGCGAAGATGCTCGGCTGACCGACCCGACCCGCGCACTGCAAGGCCCGTGCTCCCGAGAGGGCACGGGCCTTTCCTTTGTCCCTGTTCCCGCCGCGACGAACCGCCACTCAGGCGGCTGTGTGTATGTGATACAGACTCCGCCAGGTCGCCGCCGCCCGGTCCATCAGGCCCATGTTCTGCAGCGACAGCGCCACGCCCGCGCGAACCTGCCCGTCGTCGCCGGTCTCGCTGGAGGCCTCTTCCATGTGGCGGACGGCCGTCTCGAACTCGTTGCGGTCCACGAACATCAACCCCAGCTTGTAGTGCAGGTCCACCTGCGCCTGCTCCACGTGCAGCGATCGCCCGAATGTCTCGACGGCCTGGGCGATATGCCCCAACTCCTGCTGGGTAATGCCCAGCTTCACCCGCGCCGTCGCGTAGGCCGGGCTCAACTCCAGGGCCTTGAGAAACTCATCGCGGGCCGCCTCCAGCTTGCCTTCGGACCGCAGCAGCACACCGTAGCGATACCGCAGGTCCGCCCGGTTCGGCGTGCGGCGGATCTGCTCCTCGTGACGTTCCAGCTGCCGCCGGGCGAGCACTTCGTTGTCCAGGTCGATCTCCGGCGGGGCGTCCTCGACGATCGCCCCGAAACTCCTGGCAAATGAATCCGCCAGCGCCGCCCGCAACTGCAGCCGGGCCATCTCACCCAGCAGCAGCGTGCTGTTGGGCTCAACGGCCGTGGCGAGATCAAAGCTGTTCATCGCGTCTGTTTTCCGACCGGCAGCGTGTTGCGCCACGCCCATGCCGATGTAGTTCATCAGCACCCGGTCGTTAAGCTCGGCCGCCTGGTAAAACGTCTCAGCCGCCTCCTCCCACCGCCCGAACAACAGATGATGCGTTCCGAGCTTGACGGTGGCTTCGAGATAGTTGGGCTGAATCTCCAGCGCGAGGTGGTAGTGTTTCGTCGCGGATTCCTCGTCGCCGATCTGGTCGTACAGGTCGGCGATGCGCACGTGCAGATCGGCAAACGGGCCCTGCTCGTCGATCAGCGCCTTGAGACGCTCGATCGCCTCGCCGTGCCGCCCTTCCTGGGCGAGCGACTCGACCTCGTCGTCCGCCAGGGCCCAGTTCTCCGGCTCGATGACGATCGCCGCCTCGAACTCCTCGCAGCTTTCGGCATACCGCCCCGCCCGGTAGAGCAGATGCCCCAAAGCCGTGCGCAGCCACCCGTCCTGGGGATCCTCGCGACGCAGCACGCTGTACTGCTCGACGGCCTCGTTGACGTCCTCCAGCACCAGCGCGACGGCCGAGAGGCGATGACGGCTGGGGGTGTACGAGCTATCCGCGCGCAACGCCTGTCGGTAGCACGCCGCCGCCGGTTCGAGTTCGCCGCGTCGTTCGAGGCAGAACCCCAGACAGTGCAGAATCGGCGCCTCGCCCGGCTGGGTCTGGTCGGCGGTGCGAAGCTCCTTCAGAGCTTCCTCGACGTTGCCGGCCTCATAGAGCACCACCGCCAGCGCGATCGCGCCGGGTACGTAGTCCGGGAAATCCTGGCGGAGCGCCTCGAGGCAGGTGCGGGCGTCGTCGCCCCGCTCGGAAAGGCGATACGCCAACGCCAACGCCAACCGGCGGTCGGGTCGCTGGGCGTCGCCCTCGATGTCGCGTTCGAGATGCTCGATCGGCTCGGTCGCCGAGCACGAGAAGTATCCCCGCAAGAGATCCTCGACCTCGTGGTCCAACCCCTTCCCGAGGATTTCCAGTAAATGGCTCACATGTGTCTCCCGCGGGGCCTGGCCCCTTGCCGCCGACCCGTTCGCGAGCGAGAAACCGCCGCCCCGCCCTGCCTCGGGCGATGCCGACGGACGAACCCAGGCCGACAAAAAGCACTTACCTTCCTGTATCTCATCGGCACACAGCGGACGGGGATGCAGGCGATAGGACGATCCGGGGCGGGTTTTTTTGCCCCCCGAACACATAACCCCTTACCGAAGATTGCCCTGCGAAACCAACCCGCCCCACCAGGCTGGGTGGGTCCGGCCGCCTCCGGCAGCGGGCCTGCTGCCCCATCGGCCTCATCGTCGAGCGATGAGTCTCGCTCGCAGACGGCTGTACAACCCGCCAAGAACCGCCCGTTCACGCGGGCTGAAGAACCCCACGCCCCCGACCGCCGCCAGCAGCACCCCCGCCCACAGCCCAGCCGACACCCATCGCGGCGACAGCAACACCACCGGGCTGACCAGCAGCACCATCGTCGCCCAACCCACGCGGGCCCGCGAAATCAGCAGGTACCCGCCGCCGAGAATCGCTCCCACGCCCAGCATCGCAGCGCCGGCCGCCCAGGCAGCACCGGCAGGGCCCATCGAGTCCATCCACCACAGCGCCAGGAGCACGTTCACCACCAGGGCGACCCCCGAGAGAATCGGCGGAACGATCGGCCGCTCGTGGACGCGCGCCAGCACGTTCACCACCGCCAGATTCGCCAGCATCTGGAAGAACATCAACATCCCCCCCAGCACCGCCCCGCCTTCGGCGAATCGCCCGGGCAGCAGCCTCGTCCACCACGGCGAGGTCACGTACATCGCCACCGCCACGGTGGTCAATCCGAGCGACATTCCCTTGCTCGCGACGCGCACCAGGAGCATTGCCTCGTCGCGTCGGCCCTGTTCCCATCGCGCGACTACGTGGGTGAGCACCACCGCCCACGCCGCCTGGGCGATAAGCACCACCGGCTGGGAGAGTTGCACGAACAGCCAAAGCACTCCCGCGCGGGCCTCGCCGAATCGATGGAACACCAGGTAGAAGCTGGCGTACTGCCCCGCCAGCGCCACCAGCACGCCGGCCGAGAGGGGCCAGCCATACCGCACCAGCCGGGCCGCTGTGGCCGCTCCGCTTCCGCCGGGGCGTTGCTCACTCTCTTCCGCCGAACCGCCGCGCGCCTCCAGCCGCCTGATCAACGCCCTCGCCGCCAGGCCCGCCAGGAGCACCATCAAACCGACGCACACCGCGTGGGCAGCCAGCACCGCCAGCACCGTCCGGGACACCAGCAGCGCCCCTGCCGCCGAAGCCGTGAACGCTACGGCAAAGGTGAGCTCCAGCGCGGCGATGAGTCGGTACGCCCGCAGGCCGTTGAGCAGCCCGAGGAGATTGTTGTAGTTCGCTTCGAGGACGGCGTTGACGATGCACGCCCACGTCAGCCAAAGCAGCGACCGATACGACACTGCCGACGCTCCCTCGCGTGCCGCCAGCAAATGCGACGCGATCGGACCGGAGCAGGCCATCGCCGCCGCACCGGTGAGCAACGTCCCGCAAGCCAGCCACAACAGCGACCGCCGCGAGAGCGTGCGAAGCTGTCCTCGCGCGACGAATCGACTGGCGTAGCGGACCAGTCCGTGGTTGCCCCCCAGCGAGACCAGCACCGCCCCCACACCCATCACCACGGTGGCCGCCCCGACCAGCCCGTACTGCACCGGCACCGACGCCAGCAGCCACGCGAGGATCAACACGCGGACCAGGCCGATGCCCTTCTGGGCGATCTTGGCCGTTACGTAGATGCCCACCGATTCGGTCACCGAACCGATGTGCAGCAGCCGGGTCAGCCTCGCCATGGGGCGGTTACCTCGTCACGGAGATGAAGGCGTCGCCCTGGTGGGGGCGAACCGCCGCCAGTTGGGCCATCGCCAGGGCGTACTCCTGGAACCGCCCGATTTCCACGAGGTACACCAACTTGCCTTCGCGGACCTCCACCTGCAGCTGCGGGCTCAGTTTCGCCTTGCGCAGCTCGCGGACGGCCGCCTCGGCAAAACGCCGCTGGGTAAACGTGCCCGCCCGTACCGTCCACGCCCGGGCGGAGATGCGTCGTTTGGCACGCCTGGCCAGCTCGCTCCCGCGGAACCAGAAGGTGACCTTGCCGAGACGCTCATCGGCCTGGACCCACTTTCCCTGGCGCTGGAGCGTGCATCCCAGGCGGTACAGCGCCTTGTCTGCCGGCGGCTTGGCCGGGTCGGTATGCTCCAGCGCCGCCCGGGTGAACTGCTCGGCCCGGTCGAGTTCGTTGCGCATGAACGCGATCTCGCCCAGCTGCGTGTACGCCAACGCCCGGATGGAATCGCGATCGGTCACGTCCAGCGCCCGCTTGAAGTCGGCGACGGCTGCGGGGTACTCCGCCAGGCGGAAGCGGGCCATCCCGCGGAGATAATGCGCCTCGTCCAGCGCGATCGAGTCGGGGTGTTCCTGGAAGAACCGCCCGGTCAGGGACACCACCGCGCCGTTGTCGTTCCGGTCGTAGGCGGTTCGTGCCTGGGTGAGAAGCTGCTTGGCCTCGGGGCTGAGCGGTCCGTTGCACCCCGCGAGGACGAGTACACCCAGTGCTCCAAGGGCCATCCATTGCCTGCTGCCTGGTCGCATCACGCTCTCCTCTCGGCGTCTGAGATGGGTCGACGGGTCCTGCCGACCGACGACGCTCAGGATATCGCCCCTTCGCCCCCCGCGCCAAGGCTCACGTCGCCCCGCCAATCCAGCCGATGAAGAGAAATGCGCCCCTGCATTGCCCTACCATGAACCGAAGGAGACCCGCATGCGAGCGGCCGTTATTCACGAACACGGAGAACTCGACAGGATCCGCATCGACGAGATCCCCGAACCCACCGTCCGGGACGGCGAGGTCGTGGTGGATGTCAAGGCGGCCGCCCTGAACCACCTCGACGTCTGGGTGCGCAAAGGCGGGCGATCGTCCCTGCCGATGCCCCACGTGCTCGGAAGCGACGCCTCGGGCGTGGTCTCCGCCGTCGGCGGGGGAGTGGGCAACGTGCAGGTCGGCGACGAGGTCATTCTCGACCCGGGGCTGAGCTGCGGGTTGTGCGAGTTCTGCCGCTCGGGCGAGCAGAGCCTGTGTACGTCGTATGGCATTATCGGGCTCACTCGCCAGGGCACCTACGCCGAGAAGGTCTGCGTCCCGGCGGTCTGCATCAACCCCAAGCCCGGCTTCCTGACGTTCGAGGAAGCGGCTGCCCTTCCCCTGGCCCACCTGACGGCCTATCGCATGCTCGTGACGCGCGCCCGGATCAAGCCCGGCGAAACGGTGCTCATTCACGGCATCGGAGGCGGGGTCGCCATCGACGCCCTGAAAATCGTCCGGGGCAGCGGCGGCGTGGCGATCGTCACCAGCTCGCACGACTGGAAACTGGACAAGGCCCGCGAGATGGGGGCTGCGGTCACCATCAACTACGCCACCGAAGATGTCGCCGCCCGCGTCAAAGAGGTCACCGACGGGCGCGGCGTGGACATCTGCTTCGACACGGTCGGGGCCGCCACGTTCGAGACGAATTTTCAGAGCGTCCGCAAGGGAGGGCGCATCGTGCATTGCGGGGTCACCACCGGCGCCTCAGCCCAGATCAACATCCAGGCGCTGTACTGGAACCAGGTAACGCTGCTGGGCTCGACCATGGGCAGCCGCGATGATTTCCGCGGCATGCTCTCGATGGTCTCCGCCAACGAGATTCGTCCCGTGATCGACTCGGTCGCGCCCCTGGAGGACATCGTCGAACTCACCGGCCGAATGGAGGCCGGCGACCAGTTCGGCAAACTCGTTTTGAACATTGACACATGACCCGCGCGTCGGCATCGCCGCCGGCGCGCCGGGCGGAGGAACAGACATGCCTCGCAAATCCAGAAACCGAAGCCGATCACCCCGGGCCCGCACCCGAAGCCGCGCGCACGGATCCGGAGGATTCTCGCGGAAGAACCGACGCAACGCCCCGATCTGCCCCAACTGCGGCAAACCCCTCCACGGGCGGAACCACCTCTGCCAGGAGGACGACCCGTTGGTCGTCGCCCACTGCAAGTTCCGCAGTCAGGTGGACGAGGACGCCGACCCGATGGCAGTGAAAGAAATGAAATACTACTGCGGCGCGTGCGATCGCCTGACGGCCTATCGCGACGGCGTCTGCCAGCCCAAACCGCTGTAAACCGCCCCCCGTACGCTCAGCGCTGATAGATCGGGAGCTGGCGGTACGAGACGCTCATCGCCAGCACGGCCATCGCGGTCGAGTAGCATCGACCGGCTTTGCCCTCGTTGCCCTGCCCGGGCGACCAGCTGCCGTAGTCCTTTCGGCCTTCGCGATCCTCCTGGTATTTGAGCATCATCTCGTACATGCGGACAGCCCAGTCTTCCCAGTACTCACCGCCGAGCTGAAACATGCCCTGCGAGGCGTAGTACATCGCGTAGTAGAAGTGCGACTCGCCGAGGAATTTCCGCGGCAGGTGCTTGCGGATCCAGTCGCCGGCCTGGCGCGTGACCTTCTCGCCGTGTCGGCCGGTGAGCTCGAGACACAGCAGCGCGGTTCCGGTCCGCCCGAGCCCGGGCTGCTTGCGATCGGGCTGATAGTTGAACCCGCCGTCCTTGTGGCGACACTTGAGGATGTACTTGATTCCCTCGTCGATCGCCTGTTTCGGGACGCGGGCCCCGTTGCCCCGCGCGCTGCGCAACGCCATCAGCGCCCAGCCCGAGCAGGAAATGTCGCTGTCCCTCGATGTGTGCTGATACCGCCAGCCTCCGGCGTGCGACCGAGACTTCTTGACGCCCTGGGCCGAGAGGATCACCTTCAGCGCCTTGGGGAGTGTTTCGTCGATCCGCTTCTGCCTCGCGGGATCCACCATCCCCGAGACCTCCGAAAGCAGCAGCGTCGAGATGTAATGGCTGTACATCGGCCCGTGGGATTTCCGCCTGCCCACCAGCATGCCCCGCTTGTCGGCGGAATCCAGCACGAAGTCGATGCCCTTGTTGATCGCCTCGCCGTAGGGCCCGGTCCCGGGGGTGTACCCCTTGGCGAGAAACGCCATCACGCACAGCGACGAGATGCCCGTGTTGCGATCCATGCTGCTCTTGAAAGACCCGTCCTTCTCCTGGTGTGCAGCGAGATACTTCAGCCCACGCTCGATGGACTCATCCAGCGGCTTGCGGTATTTCGCCAGCTTCCCCGAGGCCTTGTCCGCGCGGGCGGGCGATACCGCGGGCCCGGTCAGCAGCATTCCCGCCAGCAGACTCCCCAGCACGGCCCAGGCGCACAGGCGGACAGCAGCGTTCGGCATGGGTTCTCGGAACGGAGCGTTCATGGGCTCACCGGTCGCTTTCCACGGGTTTCTTCGCGTCGTCGCGCGTCCGAGCCATCGCCCGGAAGTAGCGTTTCACGTAAGGCCGATAGGACGCAGGAACGTCCTCGCGGGCGGCCTGGAGAATCTCGTTCTTCAGCTTGCCCGGCAGGCGGGCCCAGTCGCGGGGAGAAAGACCCATCTCCCCCAGCTGCGCGTCGCGGGCGTCGATCGACATCGCACCCACGCCCATTTTCGAGTCGGCCGTCGAACCGGGCTGACCCGACGCCTGCCCCTGGCCTTGACCTTCGCCCTGCCCCTGTCCCTGCCCCTGCCCCTGCCCCTGGCCTTGGGCCTGGGCCTGGGCGGCGCTCATTCCCGGAATCGCGCTGGGTGTGACGCCGGCCTGCTGGGCCTGGGCGGCGGCGCTTTGGGCTGCCCGGGCCATGGCAGCCGCCGCCTGCTGGGCAGCCGACGGCGTGGGGGTCTGGGCGGCCTGGGAGGCCTGCTCATATCCCTCCGCCAAGCTCTCGGCGGTCTGGTCGGCGGCGATGGGCGTGTCCCCCTCGCCGCTGTCGCCGGCCTGCTCGGAGAGCCGATCGGCCAGGGAGTCCAGTGCTTCGCCCGCCCGGGCCAATGAAGACGCCGCCTGCTTCTGCTGCGAGGCTGCCTCGGCGGCCCGACCCTGGGACATGGCACCCTCGGCAGCCTGCTGGGCCTGGGACGCCTTGCCCAACGCGTCGGCGGCCTGACGTGCCCGCTTGCGGCTCTCGCTGTCGCCCGAGACGCCCTCAACCAGTTCCGCGACATTCTCCACCGCGTCCGAGAGATCACGCGTGCGGGACTTCACGTCCTCCTGCTTGCCGGCAGCGATCGATTCGAGGTCGGCCTGCTCGAGGGACTTGAGCTGCTCGTGAACCTTCTTCTGACGACCCGCCAGCGACTCCGCCGTCTCGGCCAATTTCGCAGCCGCCTGCTGTTGGGTAGACTGCCCGGCGACCCCTTGCGGCTGCTGGGCCGTCGATCCGCTCACCGCTACCTGCTGACCCTGCTGACCCTGTTGACCTTGCTGGCCCTGCTGACCCTGTTGGCCTTGTTGGCCCTGCTGGCCTTGTTGGCCTTGCTGACCTTGTTGGCCTTGCTGACCCTGTTGGCCTTGTTGGCCCTGCTGACCTTGTTGACCCTGCTGGCCTTGCTGACCTTGTTGACCTTGCTGGTCTTGCTGGCCTTTCTGCGGGGGCTGGGCATCCTGGCCGGCGGCCTGGCGTTTCATCTGGTCGGTCAACTTGCGCATTGTCTCGGCAGCCTGCTTGCTGTCGGCAGACGCCTTGGCCAGCTGCTTCTCGCCCAGCGACTGCTCTGCCTTTCGCGCGGCGATCGCCGCCTCGGTGGCGGTATCGTCCTTGGTGGGGGCGTCGGCCTTGGCGGCGTCGGCGAGCTCAGCCGCTTCCTGGGCAATCTTCTCCTGCTCCTGCCGGAGGCGTTTCATCTCCTCCTGCCGGGCCGAACGCACGAGGGCTTCCCGCTGCCGGGCGAGCTTATCGGTCTTCTCCCGCAGCTGCTTCTGCTTCTCGGCCAACCCCTTCTCGCCGTCCTCGGAAAGCTTCTTCTCGGCGGCGGACTGGTGCTTCCGGGCCTCATCGAGCTGCCCGCTGGCCAACTCGCCGGTGGCCTGGCCCATTTCCCGGGCGGCGTCCTTCACGCCCTGGGCTTCGTCCTGCTCCCTGGCGGCTTCGGCGAGTTCGCCCGCTTCGGCCTTCTCGGCAGCCTGGGCTGTCTTCTCGACGGCGGCCCGGAGGGCGCGGGCCCTTTCCGCCGGCGTCCGGGGCATGCTCTCAGCCGCCTTTCGCAGCAACTCGCGGCCGAGCTGTTCGTGCATCCTCGCCAGCTCGTCGAGTTCCTCCTGCGTCGGGTCCTGCTTGCGTTTGTCCAGCTCGCGCGTCTTGTCCTGCAGCTTCTTCAGATCGCCCATCCGCTCTGGCTGATCGGCTTTGGCCAGATGCTTCCGGGCGTCCCGCTGCTGTCGCTGGGCCCGGTCCAGACGCTTGCGCCGGGCTTCCTCGGCCGCCTTGCCGATTTCCTCGGCGGCCTCGCGCAGGGCTCGGGCCCTGGCCATCTCTTCGCGGATCGGCTCGGCTGCCCGTTTGAGCGTCTCCTCACGCAGGGCGTCCTGCTTCTTCTTCAGGGCGGCACGCTGCTCCTCCGTGTCGGACTTGTCCTGCTTCGCCAGCGCGTCCGTCTCTTCGCGGAGGGCTTTCTGCTTCCCCGCCAGGTCGGAGAGGCCTTCGTCGACCAACGTCTTCTCGGCGGCGGCCTGGTGCTTGCGAGCCTGGTCCATCGAACCCTTCTCGATATCTTTGGACGCCTGTTCCATCCGGTCGGCTGCGTCGCGGAGCTGCTTGAGGCGTTCGCTGCGGGCCTGCTCGACGCGCTGGGCTGCCTTGCGGAGCGCCTCGTCCTGCAAGGCCTGCTGCTGCTGGGCGAGATCGGCCAACTCCTTGTCGATCTCGGCGAGCTTCGCGACGGCTTCGGTGTCGGCGGCGACCTCTTCCTGCTGCTTCGCCAGCGATTTGGCCAGCTGCGAGAGGGTCTTCTGGGCCTCGGCCTGTTTGGTGAGCGTCGCCTCCATCGCCCCGGGAATATCTCGACTGGCGATCATCTCGCCGACGTTCTTGACCAGTTCCTTCTGGGCGTCGGTCCATTCCTGCTCGGTCATGGAGGGTTTGTCCAGGCTCACCCGCTCCCCGTCGGCAGGCGGTACCGCGGCGTTGGGGTCTTCCTGCAGTTGTTCGAGGGCCTCGGCCAGCGACTGCTCATCCCGCGCCAGGTCGGTCAGTTCGCGAACGTTGATGGCCATCTTCGTCAGATCCCCCAGCCGGGCGAGCAGATCCTCGACGATCTGGATGGAGCGGTCCACGTGGAAGTCCACCTTCTCGGCGTGCGAAGCCCGACTCGATGCCGACGAGACCAGCCGAATGCGATCGGCATGGCTCATCGCCACGCGGATGTGTCTCTCGGAGAGTCCCCGCAAGGCCGGCGCGAGCCCGCCGTAGACCCCGCCGGTGACATCGGCGAGGACCGTTCCCACCATTCGGTCGGCATCGGTGAGTCGCGTCTTGACCTCGCCGACGCGCTCCAGCACCTTCGCCGACGGGTCCTTGATCCTCGCCAGCGTCTTGGCCAGCGGACGCGACCGCTCGCGTGCCTCCTGCAGGTCCTCCAGCGCCTCCTTGAGCATGTCGCGGATGGCAGCTTCCTCGTGCTTGAGCACCTGTTGGAGGTACGTCTCGGCCTTGTCGCTCAAGCGGATGGTGAACGTGCGGGACTCCCCCACCTGCGGGCCGTCCAGGTCCGCCGGCAGCGAGTCGGCCGCCCGGATGTGCCAGGTCACCTTCCCGCGGCGAATGTCCAGTTTGGACAGGTCCAGAATCGTCTCCCGCACGCCCGCACGCAGCAGCGTTCCGTCGGGGCGTGTGCGCGGGCTCAGGTCCAGGATGCTCTCCTGCCCGCCGGTCTTGGCGACCAGCTCGACGGTCTGCAGCCCCACGTCGTCGCCGACGGCGTAGCGAATCGCCAGCCGATCGTCCTTCGGCAGCGTGAGGGTCTCCTGCTCGGGGCGGACCACCTGCACGCTGGGCGGCGTATCGGTCAGCGCCTCGATGCGATAGTCGGCCGGGCGGTTCTCGAAGCCATGCTCGTCCACCACGTCCAGCCGCCAGGTGCTCTTCATCCCGTCGACCAGTGTGACGGCTGTCTCGACAACGCTTCGCCCGTCGCCGACGGGCTTGGGCGTCGCCGCCCGCGTCCTGCCGGCGACGATGAACCTTGCGCTGGCCGGGACGCTGTTGAGCGTTGCCCGGATGGTGACCACCGTGCGCGCCAGGGCGCGGATCGTGCCCGAGGCGTTCTCCTCGGTCCGCGTCGGTCGGTGTGTGTAGGAGGGATACTCGTAGCGGATCTGAAGGTTCTCGATGGCCGGGCGCCGCACGACGGTAACGTCGTAATACCGGCTGGGCCCGTCGCCGGCGAACACGCGATAGCGGAAGCTCTCGCTTGCCGGCGGACAGGTCAGCGCGAACCGCGGCCAATCGTCGCCCGACTCGCGAACCGAGGACATCGGAAGCACCGTGTCGCCCCCCGCGCCGGTGTCCAGTCGCAGCTGCGCGGAGGTCACGGCGCTGTTGCGGACGATGACCTCCACGCGCAGCCGATCGTCGGCGGTGATGGTCGCCTCGCCGGGGGTGATCGTCAGGTCGGCGGCACCGATATGGGCGATGTTGGCGTACGGGGCGACCGCGCGGGCCAGCAGCTGCGATGTCTTGTCCGGCCAGAGCAGCATGAGCCCCAACAGCACCACCAGCGACCCGACGGCCGACAGCAGGTAAGGCCGAAGCGGACGCAGGCTGATCTCGCGTTTGGGCAGGACGCTGGTGACGTCGTTGGCGGCCTGGTGGGCGAGGGCGTGAATCAGCGCCTCCGAGCCGCGAAGCTCCGGATCGTCCCGGCTGTCGAGCAGTTCGACGGCCGACGAAATACGCTCGTGCAACTCGGGATGGCGCTGCTCGATGGCCCGGGCGATTCCCGCCATCGAGAACGTCCGCGCCAAGGGGCGAACCAGGAACCACCACACCGAAAGCAGTGTCACACCCAGCGCCGAAAGCGTCAGCAGCCAACGCGGCCAGGTCGCGAAAATCGTCACACTCGCGTCGATCGCCATCACCGCCAGCAGCGAGAGAACCATCGTCGCCGCCACCGCCAGCGTTCCGCGCACGACGATCACGGCGCGGGCGCGGCGGATCAGCTCGCCCAGCCGATCGACGATCGGTTTGGGCAGTGCATTGCTCGCATCAGCAGCCAATCGCATCATGGCAACCCCACCTTCTTTCGTATGATCCATTCGGCACTGGCCAGGAGCACCACCACAGCCAGCAGGCCCCAGGAGTCCCAAAGGACGATCTGTTGATGGTCTTCGTACACTTCGCTCGGCTCGCCGAGTCGGCCGATGAGCTCCCGGGCGTCGGCGACGTCGTACACCGCCCCGCCCGACAGCGCCGCCAGTTGTGAGGGAAGCTCGCGCGTGGCGCCCAGTTCGGTCTGCTCAGCCGGGACGGCAGGGTCCACCGAGAACTGCGTCGAAACGGCCTTGAGACCCTTCTTCGCCAGCAGCGGCTTTGCGACCTCGGCGACCAACTCCACGCGGTACGACCCGCCGGGCAACTCGCCGAGGTTGCCCTCGTAGAGCCCCACCGACCCCTCGCGCGGTGCGAGAGTCCGCCGCAGGACGACCTCATCCCTGCGATAGACCACCGCGTGGACGTCATCGCTCCGGAGGGCGTTGAATTCCTCGTCGACCAGCTTCGCCCGGACCACCACGTCGTGTCCGGGTCGATAGCGCGTGCGGTCGGTACCGATCTTCACGTGCGTGGTCCCGCCGGAGAGCTTGTCGGCCGTCGCCCAGCGAATCACCTGTCCCCAGAATTTGTGGTGGACCGTGTCGCCGATACGATAACGGAATCGCCATGTCCGGTCGAAACCCAGAAACAGAACCCGCCCCATCGCCACCTGCTGCTGCACGATCAGGGCGTGCTCGCGCTCGAATGCCAGCCGACGCCGCAACTCCTTCTCGCGGGCTTCGCCCAGCCGGGCCATCGACGTGGTCGCCGGGGCCTTCTGGCCCGCCCGTCCCGGCGCGGGGCGGTTCCAGGGCGCCGGATCGAACTCCAGATGGTCGCCCTTGCGAACGCCCGGACGAGCATACGCCAGCACGGTGGCCGACTCCTTCGCCTCGGTGATCGGGTACCGCCAGTACAGCTCGGGGACGGTTCCCCAGACCTCGCGGTTTTCCTCGCTCGCGACGGCCTGGCTCATCACGACGCTGCGCAGCCCTTCCTGCGTCAGGGCGATGCGGAAGACTTCCTCCGCCGACCGCACGCCGCCCAGCACCGGCGATCTGCGGGGCTTGCTGCCCTTCTCGTCCTTGTCCGCCGTTTTGTCGCGGGCGGCGAGCAGTTCCTTCTCGGAGGGGAACGTCACCGGCAGCAGATCGGCCAGCTTCGTTCCGTGATACGCGTGGGGCTGGTGATACTGCCCGGCGATGACCGCCAGCGTCCCGCCCCGAACGGTCACGAACTTCTCGAGGATCGCCCGGTGCTCGTCGGTCACCGCGGCGGGGTCCACGTCGCCAAGGATGACCACGTCGAACTTCAGCCAATCGGCTTCGGTTCTGGGAAGGCGCGTCGCCTCGACCTGTCCGTCCTCGGCGCTGACCGACGCGAACACCTCCGGACGATTCTCTCGGCCGGCGACGCTATCGGGATTCACCAGCACCTGCTGCAGCTTGACCGACTTGTCGCGGTCGGCGAAGAGGTTCTTGATGTAGCGGAATTCCCAGCGAGGCCGACCTTCGATCAGCAGCACGTGCACGCGGTCCTTGGTCACCGAGATCGTCACCGGGTACTCGTTGTTCTCGGCGGTAATCTCGTCGTCGACGGCGTCCAGATGCACCACGTACTGCCGCAGACCTTCTTTGTCGGGCTCGTGGCTGAAGCGGACCTCTCGCCGGAAATCGTCGCTGCCGGCCGGCACACGGACAGTCTGTTTGTCCACCGTTTTCCCGTCGCGACGGAGGGAGACCTCCACCTTTCGCCCGCCCAGACCGGTCAATTTTACCTCGGCCCGCACGTGGACTTCATCTTCCAGGAACACCGTCTCCGGGGCGTCGACGTCGGTGATGGCTGCATCGATCGGCGGGCGATTCGCCCCGAGTACGACGCTGCAGACCGGCGCGCCCAGTTGCCCCAGGCGGCGGGCGAGCGGGGCCGGGTCGTCCGGACCGGTGTGACGGCCGTCGGTGAGAACCACCACCCCGCTGAGACGCCCGTTCGGAAGCGAGGCGAGTGCTTCGTTCATCGCCCCCGCCAGGTCGGTCGCCTGGTAGTTGGCGTCCAGCAACGACGGGGCCGTGGTCGCCTCAGCTCCGGCGGACGTGCCGTATTGGTCTCTCATGGACGCCAGCTGCGCCTCGGTGGGCGACGCGGCGAAGCGGATCGCCCGGAGCGTGTAGTTGCCGGCCAGCGATTCGTGCAGACTCTCCCCGCCGTCGGCGGGCGTGTGGAACAGCACGTCCCGCGCCAGTTGCGATCGGCTCCGGGCGCAGACGGTATTGATCGCATCGCGCGTTTTGGCCGGAAGGCTCGCCAGGAAGCGTTCGTCCAGCGTTTCGGAGATCGTCGACGCCAGCGGGGCTGCCTCTCTGGCGGCGGCGGACACGCTTCGAAGAATCTCTCGCAACCGACCCAGACGGGCGGCGAGCCGTTTGGCGTCGTCGTCCTTGAGCACGCGACTCGCCTCACTCAGCCGATCGCGAACATGCACGCTGAGTCGACCCTTGAGGTCGCCCAGGCGCGGGCGAAGCTGGTCGGGCAGTTTTTCGCTGCCGTTGAGCGGCGTTTCGACGCGGGCGGGCAGCGTCCTGGCCCGGCTGAGAATGTTTTCGACAGCCTGGCGGAGATCCTCGCGCGCCTCGGCGAGTTGCTGCTCGCGCTGGGGACGTTTGAGCGTCTCCAGCAGCGCGATGCGTTCGCCGACGGCGGCGACGTTCTCGGCGATGGCGTCCAGTTCGTCTCGGACTTCGTCCAGCGAGCAGGGACGGTCCGGAACGGTTACGTCCATCGCCCGCGCCAGCCGTAACTGGGCGGACGCCGAGCGTTGCGGGTCCGCCAATCGCATCGAGGCAGACTCGTCGATCAGCACAGCCACGTAGCGGTCGGTGGTTTCGCGGAGCGTGAACGAATGCACCGGCTGGGTGAGCATCGTCAGGACCAGCGCCAGCAAGGCCACCCGCATCGCCGCCAGCGCC
Organism: uncultured Planctomycetaceae bacterium; assembly: GCA_964521005.1. GTDB lineage: Bacteria > Planctomycetota > Phycisphaerae > SM23-33 > SM23-33 > CAZFPT01. The sequence goes on from CAZFPT010000004.1 coordinate 29,507, forward strand.
AGGCCCGCCTTTCGCGAGACCGTCCGGCGTTCCAGCGCGTAGAACCACAGCAGCAACTCCACGCCCACCCCGGCCGCCAACGCGATGGGCCAGAGCGGCCAATTCGTCGTCAGCGTCAACGCACGATGCAGCCACTGGATCACCAGCAAGGCGGCGACAAAGCCGACGGCTGCACGAATCAGGCCCCGCGCCATGCGGTGTCGATCCGGCAGATAGCGCCCCAACGCGCGGTGCGACGCCACCCACACGGCGACCACGGCCAAGGCGGCCAGGGCGATCAACCAGGTCGGCAGCGCCGCTGGAAGCAGGAAATGCGGATTGGGCTGGGCGAGCGTCATCGGGCGGTCACCTCCTGCTGCTCGGGTGTTTCATCGAGCATTTCTCTCGCCCGGGTACGGAAGGTGCGGAGCCTGGCCAGCTCACCCTCGAAGTCGATCTCCGAGGCCGACGCGGTCCGGCGATTCGTGGCGATCCACCGGGTCAGGGCGATCTCGGCGATCAGCACAGCCACCACCGCCACGGCGAGGTACTTCCACCATTCCTCGCCGGGCACGTCCCCGCTGACCGCGGCGGTGAGCTCGTCGACGGAATCGGCCAACAGCAGGCGAACGTTGCCGGCGGACAGGACCTCGGCGACCGGTCGCATCCCGGCGGACTCGAAGCGCGTCAGTTCGCTCTCGGCTGCATCGGCGACCACGGCCAGCGGCACGCGCCCGTTGGGGTCGCTGGAAGGCGG
>CAZFPT010000004.1:30342-34226 GCA_964521005.1 uncultured Planctomycetaceae bacterium
CTGCATCGGCGACCACGGCCAGCGGCACGCGCCCGTTGGGGTCGCTGGAAGGCGGAAGCAACGACGCCAGTTCAGTTGGCGGAGAGATGTGGTACACCCCCGGCCGATCGACGCGGTCCAACGCCAGCAGGAACGCTCCGTCCTCGTCCCGCCGAATCACGCGGGCCCCCAACGCCTCTCCGCCCGGCCCGGCCACTGGAACGGTCCGGTCGGAATCCGCCCAGTCGGCCAACAGCTTGCGCGTCTGGTGACGTTCGTCAGCCGGCGGAAACCACTGCGTCCGGGCAACCGGTCGACGCGACAGCGAACGGGTAGACCATTCCATCAGGCAATGGGCGTTGCCGCTGTCCTCCCGGAACTCCGCCCGGAAGGCGTACCGTCGGCCGCGACGCAGACGCAGCGAAAACTCGCCCTCGCTGCCGGTGTATTCGGACTGATGGAAGACTTCCTCATCGTCGATCCAGACCTGCAGTGCATCGTCCACCTTCACGTGGAAGGTGTACTTGCCCGTCCGCGGCGGAACCAGCCAACCCGTCCAGCGGACGGAGAAACCGTCGTCCGGCAGACCCTTGGGCGAACCCGGGCCCCAGTCGAAGTGAATCGTCGGATCCGTGCGGGTGTACTTGGGTTTCTTCCAGGCCTTGTCGGTGAAATACTCTGCCTTGAGCCCGACGCCCAACGCCTCACCGGAACCGGAGGATCGCCCGAGCGCAAACGCCACGCGTCGTCCCGGCCGATAGTTCGGCTGTGATGCTCCGGGCGAGGCGAGGTGATAGATCGACTCGTGCATGAGGTAGACGAAGCACGCACGCGAGGCGAGGTTGGTGTCCTGGGGCTGGGGCGAGAACGGCGCCAGCAGCACGCGCCCCTTGCCGAGTGAACGTTCCACCAGCAGCGCCGTGCCGTCGTCCAGTCGACCGGCCACCCGGACGGAAGGGTCTTTCGGGTCCGGCTGAATCGGCCAATACGCCCGGACCACAACATCGGCGACGCGCTGGGCGGTCAGCTCGCTCAGCGCGGGGTGCGAGAACGTCGGTACAGCCAGCCGGGCCGGTCGGTCGGCGTCGATCTGCCGTTCTTCGCCCAGGCGGGCAGGCAGCATCGCCCGTCCGGCGTCGGTCGCCCAGGCGTTGTAGAATTCCGGCTCGGCCCAGTGCCCCGCGAAGATCAGCACGCCCCCGCCCTGCCGGGTATATTCGGCAAGCTTCTCGGCGAAGGCGTCGGGAAGCATCGGCACGTTGGCCAGCACGACCGCGGCGTAGCCGCTCAGCCCGACGATCTGCTCGACCTCGGCGGCAGGGACCACCTCGGGATCCACGAGATACTCGATGTCGGCCTGCTGGGCGGGCGAGGCCAGGTCGTTCGCGTCGGGCGCCAGGGCCTGGGCGATCGCTCGGGCCGGCCCGTCGCGGCCGGGAGTGACCGACCCGTCCACGATCAGCACGCCCAGGCGTGATTTGACCTGGGCGACGAGATGGGCTTCGTTGTCGGCGGTCAGGTCGTCGGCGGCCCGCAGGCGGGCACTGAGCACATGCCGGCCCGGCGTGGAGAAGCGATGCGCGAACTCCGCGACCTCCGCAGCCCCGGGCGGGATCTCCTTGACCTGCGCAGTCAGGGGCGGGCCATCGTCAATCCGCAGCTCGACGCTTTCGGGCGTCATGGGGCCGGTGCCCGTGTTCATCACGCGGACGGTGATCGCCACGGGGCGATCCGTGCCGATCACGTCGCGGCCGAGCTTGATCTCCCCGGCCGCCAGGTTGTTCCAGGTCTGGGGCGTTGCCAGCGAGCGACAGACGATTTCCGGCGACGTGGGAAGCTCCGCCCCGCCCGGACCGGTCGCCAGCAGACGTCGGGCGACGAATCGCCAGGGGTCGCTTTCGCCCATCCGCCAGCCGATGGATTGGCCATCCGAGATGAGCACGACCTTCTTGCCCGCGCTGGAGCCCAGCGACAGCGAAGCCGCCGCCTGGGTCAGCGCGTCGACCGCCTGCATCGCGCCCCCCATGGGCTCCAGGTTGTCCAGGGCGGTAAGGATTTCCTCGCGATCGTTGGTGGGCGTGGCGATGATCGGGCGCGGCGCCCGCCCGGCCAGCACGAGGCTGAAGGCGTCCGATGGGTTGGCGGCGGCCACCACGGCCCGGGCCTCGGCGATCGCTCGGGCGAAATTCGATTCCCCGTCGGTCTCGAGCGTCATGGACGTCGAACCGTCGATGACCAGGGCGATATCCTTCTGCCCGGCACCGCTGTCCCAGAGACGATGCTGCAGAATGCTCTCCAGCAGCGACAGCGCCCCGGCCAGCAGCAGCAGGCCCGTAGCGACGCCCAGGAGGCGATTGCGGACCTTCCGATCGCTCCACATCCCGCCGGCCACCGCGTAGAGCACGACGGCAATGAGCACCGCCGGGATCACCAGCGCCCAGGACACCACCGACCGGGACGGCACGAAAGGCCTGGCCAGCGCCAAGGCAAGCAACCCCAGCAGAAAACACCGCAGCGCCAGGAGGATGATTTCCTCGATGCGGATACGCCGGTTCTGCGAGGCCAGCGCCTCTTCAAGAAAGCGCATCGCCCCCCACTGCACCACCGTCGCCTTGCGACGATTCAGCAGGTGAATCACAATCGGGATCGCGACGGCTGCGAGCCCAGCCAACATGGCAAAGTTAAGGAAGGTCACGTGTGGGTTGCTCGTTTGCTTGGGACTATCCGTTTGTGGTCGTAACGACGGGTTTCTAAAGCGTCTATTTTTCTGGTACTTAGTTGTTAGTTGTTAGGCGTTAGTTGTTGGTTGTTGTCACCATCCGCTGCATCGGTTCGTTTCCGCCGCATCCTCTGTATTCCCTACTGACGACTAATGACCAACGACTAATGTCTACCAACTAACGACTAATGACCAACGACTAACGACTAATACCCAACGACTAATGACTAACGACTAACGACTAACGACTAACGACCACCTCACGCTCTTCCCCGCCGCGCGGCGAGATAGTTGGCCAGGGCTTCGTCAAAGCCGGTGGCGGTGCTCATCGGTACGTAATCGATTGCCATCTGCCCGCAGCCTTGCTCCAGGGCATCCAGGTGCGCACGCACGCGGTCGAGGTACTCCGCCCGGATCGCCCGCGGATCCAGCTGCAGGCGATTGTCGCCCTTTTCGAGGTCCTCGAACATGCTCGTGTTGGTGAAGGGGAAGGTCAGTTCCTCCTCGGCCATCACGTGCAGGAGCATCACTTCATGCTTGCGGTAGCGGAAGTGGTGCAGCGCCTGCAGGAGCGGGTCCGGGTCGTCGAAGAGGTCCGAAATCACGATGATCAGCCCGCGGCGGTGCACCCGCTCGGCGATGTCATGGAAGATCGGCGCCAGCGACGTTTCCGCCCCGGCTTGCGTGTCGACCAGTTCGTTGAGAATGGCCGTGAGGTGACTCACTCGGCTGCGGGCGGGAATGTACCGCCGGATGGCTGTATCGAAGGTCACCAGGCCCACGGCGTCCTGCTGATGAACCAGCAGATACGCCAGGCAGGCAGCGAGGTGCTGGGCATACTCGAACTTGCTCAGGCGTCGGCCTTCCAGGGCAGCGGCCTTCTTGCCGGTGTAGCTCATGGAGCCCGACGCGTCGACCAGGATCGTCGAACGAAGGTTGGTCTCCTCGATATACTGCTTGATGTAGTAGCGATCGCTCTTGCCGTAGACCCGCCAGTCCAGATCGCGAATATCATCGCCGGGGGTGTACTGGCGGTGCTCGGCAAACTCCACGCTGAAGCCCTTGTACGGGCTGCGGTGTCTGCCGGCGACGAACCCCTCGACCACCCCGCGCGCGACATACTCCAGGCGCGCGATCTTCGCCAGCGCCTCAGGCGCCAGAAGCTTCATGTGGCCGGGTTGATTCG
>CAZFPT010000004.1:34326-56221 GCA_964521005.1 uncultured Planctomycetaceae bacterium
GCGATCTTCGCCAGCGCCTCAGGCGCCAGAAGCTTCATGTGGCCGGGTTGATTCGCGCGATCGATCATCTGGTACTTCGTTTTTAGTTTTTAGTTTTTAGTTTTTAGTTGTTAGTCGTTAGTTGCTAGCTGCTAGCTACTAGTTGCTAGTTGCTATCGTCCCACTGCCGTCGCAGGCCGGCGACGGCGGCGGGGAGTTCGGCGTCGCGGTCGTCCCATTTTGCTTCGATGCTGATTGCTCCGTCGTAGCCGCTCTCTTTCAGCGCGGCGAAGTAGGGTCGATGATCCTCGGCGGTGCCCACCGGTCGGCGTCCTTCCGCCTCGGCTGCGTGAACATGCACGATCAGCTCACCGGCCCGGCGAATGTTGTCGGGGCTCTCGGCGTCGGTGGCCATGTGGTAGGTGTCCGCCAGCAGCCGAACGTGCGGATGCTCCACGCGGGAGACGATCTCGGCGCCCTCGGCGACGCTGGTAACGATGTTGCACTCGGCTGCGTGGAGCGGTTCAAGGACGATCACCACGTCGTTGGCCTCGGCGACAGGTGCCAGCCGCAACAGGTGGCCGATGATCTGCCCGCGCGCCTGGTCGTGGTCGAACCCTTCGGGGACCCTTCGCGAGCCGCCCGATCCGTAGACAATCACGCTCACGCCGGCCTGTTTGGCTCGCGCAGCGACGGTCGTGAACCATGTGTCCACCGCCTCTTCGTCCACGTCAGGCCCGGTCGTCTTCAGGTTGCCCGGAAACAGGCAGTTCACCGCCGGCGCTGGGTACGGGCAGCCCGCCAGCACCTCCAGGCGACGGGCGAACTCCGCATCGTCCTGGTCGGGGCAGAGCAGGTCCTTGACGGTCGGCTCGATGAACGACAGGCCGTCGATTTCGGTCTTGATCGCATCCGGTGGCACGCAGGCGCCGATGTCCATAACTCACTCCGCTGGGGGTTTCCGCCCGGTCCTCAGGCGATGGTTTCTTCCACTTTGGGTCGGATCTCGCTGAGCAGACGCAGGATGATCTCGTCGCTGGTGACGCCGGCCGCTTCTGCGTTGAAGGTGGTCAGCACGCGGTGTCGCAGTACCGGCAGGGCCACTTCGCGAACGTCCTCGGTGGTGGCATGGTATCGGCCGTGAAGGATGGCCCGCGCTTTGGCCGCCAGGATCAGGTAGATGCTCGCGCGGGGCCCGGCGCCCCAGTTGACCATCTCGTTGACGAAGTCCGGGGCGTCGTTGCTCGCCGGGCGCGTCGCCCTGGCCAGGTCGCGTGCGTACTGGTGTACGTGGTCGGCCACCGGCACGCGACGGACGATCTCCTGCAGCCGAAGGATGTCATCGCCGGTGAGCACGGAGTCCAGCTCGGCCTTGTAGGTCCCGGTGACCTGCTTCATGATCTGCAGTTCCTCGTCGGCCGAGGGATAATCGACCATGATGTTGAACATGAACCGGTCCAGCTGCGCCTCGGGTAGCGGGTAGGTTCCTTCCTGCTCGATGGGGTTCTGGGTGGCCAGAACGAAGAACGGCGCGGGCAGGTCGTAGCTCGTCTCCCCGACGGTGACCATGTGCTCCTGCATCGCCTCCAGCAGGGCTGCCTGCGTTTTGGGCGGGGTACGGTTGATCTCGTCGGCGAGGATCATGTTCGCGAACAGCGGGCCATGCACGAACCGGAACACGCGTTTGCCGGTGGTATGATCCTCCTCCAGAACGTCGGTTCCGGTGATGTCCGAGGGCATCAGGTCCGGGGTGAACTGGACACGCTTGAAGCTCAGGTGCAGCACGTCCGAAAGCGTGCGGATCAGCAGCGTCTTGGCCAGTCCGGGAACGCCCACCAGCAGCGCGTGGCCGCGACAGAAAATGGCCACCAGCACCTCCTCGATGACGTTCGTCTGGCCGACGATCACCCGGCCGAGCTGATCGGTCATGTTCTGATAGGCGTCCGAAAGGGCCTGGACGGCCTGGATGTCATCCTCCGAGGCGGCGATCTCTCCGCTGTCCGGGGCGGGGTTCTGTGATTCTGGCATTTCGTTCTCCGACAGGTTCCGGTTCGTCCGTTGGGGTGTCAAATGGCCTTCAGCGCGAGACCTGGACCGGCGAGAGCGCACGGAAAGCCCTGACCTATCGGATGTAACACCCGCCGACGGGCATGGGTTCTGGCAAATCTGCGGGGGATTCAGCCGAATTTGAGGTCCATGGCATGGGCCGGAGCCAGACTGCGGGTCTGCCGACCGAACCACGCGCAGAGTTCGTGCTAGCAGAGCGCCGGGCGGGATCGCCCCGCATCGATGATGGCCTGGAGCTCCTGCTTCATCCCGGCGACGATCTCGGGCTTGTCGGCCCAGAGATTCGTCGTCTCGCGCCAGTCCTCCTCCATGTCGTAGAGCTGGCCGGGCAGGCCATCGTCCTGCGGCGGGCTGAGCCGGTCGCCGTGGAACCCGCCAGGCCCGGCTCCGAGGATCATCTTCCACCGCCCTTTGCGCAGGGCGTACATCCCCTCCACCGAGTGGTGCACCAGCAGTCCCCGCCTCGGCTGGGCCGATTCGCCACGCAGCAGCGGCGCGAAGGAGAAGCTGTCCTCGCCCGCCTCGTCGGGAAGGTCGGCCCCGGTGAGCTCCGCCACGGTGGCCATCATGTCCATCAGACAGATCGTATCATCGCACGTGCCGCCCGCCTGGACCCGCTCGGGCCAGCGCACCAGGAACGGCTCGCGATGGCCCCCCTCCCAGATCTGCGCCTTGAAGCCGCGCAGCTCGCCGCAACTCTTGTGGCCGTGGGTGTCGCCGTCCACGTCCCAGGGGCGGGCGCCGTTGTCCGAGGTGAGCACGACCATCGTGTTCTCCCCGAGCCCGAGCTGGTCGAGGGTGTCCAGCACCTGCCCGACGACGTGGTCCACCACGCAGACCGCGTCGCCGCGCGGGCCGGCGTCCGAGGCGCCCTTCAGGAAGTCCGGCGGAACGCAAGGCCGATGGGGGTTCGAGGGCGTCAGATACAGGAAGAACGGCTGATCGGGGTCGGCGGCGTGGGTCTTGCGAAGCCAATCGCACGCCTTGGCGGCGTGGTGGATGTCCACCTCCTCGTCCTTCCAGCCGGGCACCATTCGACCGGTCCGCTGCTGGGCGTTGTAGACGTCCTTCTCCACGGACGGGATGCCCACCGTGCGGTCGTTCTCGATGAAGCAGTACGGGGGCATGTCCAGCGAACCGGCGATGCCGAAAAAGTAGTCGAACCCCACGTCCACCGGGCCTCCGACGATGCGCTTGGTGAAGTCCACCTCGCCGGTGTCCTCCCAGTCGTGCACGATGTGCGAAACGCCGTCTTCGGTCTGCCAGCCCAGCCCGACGTGCCACTTACCCACCGCAGCGGTGGCGTAACCCTGCTGCCTGAGCAGGCCGGCAATGGTCAGCCTCGCCGGGTCGATCAGCGGGTAGCTCAACCCGCCCAGCACGCCGCGCTTGAGGCTGGTTCGCCAGCAGTATCGCCCGGTGAGCACGCTGTAACGGCTGGGCGTGCAGACCGCCGAAGACGAATGGGCGTCGGTGAAACGCATGCCCTCCGCGGCGAGACGGTCCATGTTGGGCGTGGGAATCTTCTCGGCGCCGTAGCAGCCGAGGTCGCCGTAGCCCATGTCGTCGGCCATGATGTATACGATGTTCGGTTTGGATGTCATGCGTCGCTCCGTTTCGCCGGGTTCTCGACAGGCGCTGCCAGGCCGGTGGGGTTGGCTTCGAGGAAGTCGGCAGCGGCGGATCGGCCCGTCTCGCGCAGGCGGGCGAGGTAGTGCTCCCGGTTGCCCCATCGCGTGTGGAACGGTCCGCCTTCCTGCATCACGGTCCACAGCGGATCCACGCCGCTGGGGTTGCGATTCATTTCGTCGTCCCACCACTCGTCCAGCAGCGTCTGGGCTTGGCCGACAAGCTCCGGACGCGACTCGGCAAGATTGTTCAGCTCGTGAGGATCGGCGGCGATGTCGAACAGCATGTGCTTGGGGTAGTTCTTCAGGCCGGTGTGATAGGTGCGGATGTACACCCAGTTGTCCCATCGCACCGCCCGCTGACAGGACCAGGCGCACTGGCTGAACACCACGTAGTCTCTGCCCCCGTCCTCGCCGGCGGAGAACTGGGCCGCGAACGATCGGCCATCCCAGTGCGCGGGCACCGTCCCGCCGCCCAGCTCGACCAGCGTCGCGCCGATGTCGCACTGGTTGTACAGTCCGTTGTCCACCCGCTCGCCCGGCTGGCCGGGATATTTCACGATCATCGGGACGCGGCTGACCACGTGGTCGGCCGTGGCGTGGTCGCCGATGACATTCAACTCGCCCAGCGTCTCACCGTGATCGGAGGTAATCACCACGATCGTCTCGTCCAGCACGCCCTGCTGATCGAGCTTGTCGAGAATCTTCCCGACCCACATGTCCGCGTACGCCACGCCGCAGTCGTATCCGTCGATCCATTGCTTGTACTCGTCCATGTTGCGGACCTGCGGCGGCTGGCGCCACGTGCCCTTCTCACGACCCATCCCGCCGCACGGCTCCTGGGGTGTTCCCGGGCCATAGTCGTTCCACTGCTTCTGGCGGAGTTCCTCGGTGTACCACTCCTCGATGGGCTCGTCCTCGAACGGGTTGCCGAACTCCTCGGGCGCCTGGTACACCGTGTGCGGATCCCAGACATTCACGTGCAACAGCCAATCATCTCGGCCGGCGTTGCGGTCCAGCCAGTCCAGCGCCTGGGGCACCACCTCGTCGGACCGCTCGGCCCCGCCCTTTCCGGTGTTGACGATTTCCCGCCAGCCCTCGTACCACCAGAAGGCACTGTGGCGCTCGCCGAACGGGCTGAAGGTGACCGGGTAATGCCCACACTGGAATCGCAGCGCCGAGATGAGCCCCTGGTGGGTCTGCTCGGTGCGGAAGCCCCGCTCGGGCCCGATCAGTCGCCGGTCGGCGGCAGTCCCGCCATGGCCGACAATGCCGTTGCGAATGCCGAACATCCCCGTGAACATGCTCGCCCGGGACGGCAGACAGGGCGCATCGGAGACGTAGCAGTTCTCGTACCGCACGCCCTGGGCGGCGATGCGATCGATGTTGGGCGAGGTGTTGCGATGGTAGCCGTAACAGCCCAGATGGTCAGGCCGAAGCGTATCGATATCCAGGTAAAGCAGCCTCATGACAAACATTCCTTCCTGTAGAGCATCGTATTTCTATAGGATACGGCCGGATGTCGACCTGTCAATCGGGCCGATGAGCGTATAGGAGAAGGGATGTCCATGAACATGCGCCACCACGTAGCCATCAAGCTTGCCTGCCTCGCCTCGGCAGCGCTGTCAGCCGTCCCGGCCATGGCATCGGCCGACGAGCCGAACGCCGCCGTCCGGAAGGCTTGGCTGAAAGAAGCAGCCGAGGTGATTCCCCGCCCCGCCGCCATCGACGGAGCCGACAAACCCGGCGTGGGGCCCTTCGCGTACACGCTGGAACTCTCAGCCGACCGGCAGCGGAACTCGCTGCAACAGGGGCCGCGGAAGCTGACGCTCACGCTGACGTCCCAGGCGGTCGACTCCACGCGCGAGATGCCCGCCGCCCTGCGACTTACGCGAACCGACGGCAACAGCTGGGTGGACCTCGCCGCCGTCATCGAGCTCTCCGCCAAGGGCGGCCAGAGCAAAGCAGATCGCGCCACCCCCCGCACGCGAGGGTCGGTCGAGCTTCCGCCGCTGTGGTTTCCGCCCGATCGTCCGCCGTTCATCCGCATCCGCTGGGAAGGCCGATCCGACCTCTGGGCCATCCATACCGGCAAGCCCGGCGACCGGAAGCTGACGCTTACCCGGCTGCGTGCCCCCGGCGCGAGGGCCGGCGGACGCCCCGTGACGCCGTACCGAACGATGCGCCTCACCGACAAGGCTCGCAACGAACACTACCATCTCACACCGTTCGCCCTGTGGCGCGAGGACGGGCCCAAGCTGAAATGGATCCGCCCGATAACACCCCTCGGCCGACCCACCGGCGGCAAGCTGGGCAGGGATTTCGGCGTGTTCCGAATCGCCCAACGGATCCCGGTCGACGACGACCGCGGCACCGTGGATCCATCCAGGGCAGCCAGGACCGTGGAGCATTCGCTGCTGTTCCGCCGCTCCGACGGGCAGGTGATCGTTCACTGTCCCGCAAAGGTGGACGTGACCGACCCCTTCCCCGACGTGCAGGACGCCGCCATCGGGGAGATCAACGCCTCGCCCAACGCCCCGGTCATGCAGCGATACGTCCGGGCCTTGGCCGAACTGGAGAACGCCAAGGCCGCCCGGCTGCTGGTGGAGATCATGCTCAAAGCGCCCGACCGCACCACCGCAGCGATGGCTGTGGCGGCGCTGGAGCGCATCGATGGGGACGGGAAGCTCTGGTCCCGATGCAACGACGACGATCGGGTCAAGCTGCCGGCCTCGCTGACCAAACGCGTCGCCACCCTCCTCGCGCGAAAGAAGGAGGCGCTGCGATGGTGGCGAAAGGTCGGACGACCCCGAGAAGACCTGCTCGACGCCGAAGAGAGGAAACCCGCCCCGGCGGCGACACTCCAGGGCGGGCCCTGATTGACCGCAGGCGCGCTGGAACACGCCGGCGCGATGCAGTACGATGACAGCCCCATGAACGACGATCATACCATCGACATCTTCTCCCAGCCGACGCTGGAAGCGAAAGTCAAAACGCTCGACGAGCTGGTCTCGATTCGCGAGAACCTTCGGGCCCAGGGTCGAACCGTCGTCACCAACAACGGCTCGTACGACCTGCTGCACGTCGGGCACGTGGTGAGCCTGCACGAAGCCGCCGGCGTGGGCGACGTGCTGATCGTCGGCGTGAATTCCGACGCGTCCGTCCGGTCGTACAAGGGCGCCCATCGCCCGGTCAACCCGCAGGAGCATCGGCTGCGGATGCTGGCGGCGCTGGGGTGCGTGGACTATGTCTTCGCCTTCTACGAGGAGACGCCCATCGCGTTTCTCGAACGTCTGGCCCCGGAGGTCCACACCAACGGGGCCGAGTACGGGGCCGACTGCATCGAACGGGAAACGGTCGAGCGCAACGGGGGCAGAGTGCATCTGCTGCCGATTGTCCAGGGCGTTCGGACCACCACGCTGATCGAACGGATTCATCGGGCGTTTACCGACGCCCCATCCTGACCAGGAGCATACCCAATGAAATGCCTCGTCACCGGCGGTGCCGGCTTTATCGGATCGAACCTGGCGCTGGAGCTCCAGAACCAGGGCGACGACGTCGTGGTCGTGGACAACTTCTTCACCGGGCACGTGGACAATCTCGCGGGCTTCGAGGGCGAGGTCATCCGCGCGGACGTGTCCAGGCCTGTGGAGCTGCCCGATGATTTCGACGTCATCTTCCACCAGGCAGCCATCACCGACCCGCGCCACCCGGACGACGACGAGACGTACCGCTCGAACACCGAAGGCTTCGAGGTAATCATCGATCTCGCCCAACGCTGCGATGCCAGACTCGTCTACGCCTCGTCGGCCAGCCTGTATGGCCACGGGGACGCCCCCCAGCAGGAGGACCAGCCCAAGGACCTGCTGAACACCTACGCCCGCAGCAAGCTGTGGATGGACGACCGCGCGAGGACCCTCGTCGATCAGATGCACATCGTCGGCCTGCGATATTTCAACGTGTTCGGCCCGCGGGAAGCCCACAAGGGACGCCCCGCGAGCATGATCTACCATCTCACCCAACAGATGAAGCTCGGCCAGCGCCCCAAACTCTTCCGCAACGGCGAGCAGAAGCGCGACCACATCTACGTCCGCGACGTGGTCATGGCGAACCTCCTGGCGACCGAAGCCCCCTGCGGGGTGTACAACGTCGGCACCGGGCGGGCGACGACATTCAACGAACTGGTGCAGTGGATCAACCAGGCCCTGGGGACCCACCTCCAGCCCGAGTACATCGACAACCCCTACGGCCAGACCTACCAGGCCCACACCCAGGCGGACACGACGCGCGCCCGGGAAGAGCTTGGCTTCGAGGCGGTCTTCACGCCGCAGCAGGGCGTGATCGACTACGTCATGCAGCTGACCTGAATCCGCCCGCTTCAGCGAGCCCCCGTCGCGCACTGTCCCCGGGGCCCTGCTCCGCCTTGTCCCGGAAAGCTTCGCGGGTTTTCCGCGGAAAACGCAATAGGACCGCCCTTTCGCCGTTAGACCCCTCAGCCGCGGGACGACGGCGCCATCGCCCCGCACGAGAGTGAGTCAATGTAATCCGACGAAAGGACCCAATCATGAACCGCACCCCGAGAATTCTCCTGGCTGTGTTGGCTGTCGCGCTGGTTGCCGGCAGTGCCATCGCCCAGGAACAGAACGCCAAGCAGAATCGCCGCCAGAACCGCAAGACCCGCCAGGCCAAACGCCAGGAAAACGGCCAGGAGCGACGACAGAATCGCCAGCAGGACCGGAAACAGGACCGCCAGCGGATGATGGCGCGGATCTGCAAGTCGGCCGACCTGAACGAAGAGCAGCAGGCGCAGCTTAAGACCGTAATGGAGAGCTTCGCACAGGACGCGAAGAACTGGCACAAGGAAAATGCCGACAAGCTACAGGCCCTGCGCGAGGAGCACCGCCAGGCCGTCAAGGACGGCGACACCGACAAGCTCAAGGAACTCCGCCAGAAGCGTCAGAAGCTGATGGCCGGGCTCAAGAGCAAAGCCCAGACCAACCACGAGCAGATCATCAAGGCCCTCGGTGAGGAAAAGGGCAAGAAGGTCGTAGCCATGCTCCAGGCCTCCCGCCGCCGCCAGGCGACCCGGCGACACCCCGCCGCCGCCGTGGCGAAGGTGCTGGGCGACTCGCTGACCGACAAGCAGAAGGAGATCCTCGCCCAGACCGCCAAGGCCGTCCGTGAAGCCGAAGGACGCGACGCGAAGCAGAAGGCCGCCACCGAAGGCAGAAAGACGTTCCAGGCCACCCTCACCGACGAGCAGAAACAGAAGCTCGCCACCGCCCGCAAGCGCATGGGTCGCGGCGGGACCGGCCAGGGCCGCGAGCCCTTCAGCCGACTGAAGACCGCCCTGGGCGACTCGCTGACCGACGCCCAGAAGAAGATCATCTCCGAGACCTCCCAGGCCGTCAAAGAGGCCGACGACCGCGGCGCGAAGCGACAGGCCGTCGCAAAGGGCATGAAGGAGCTCCGTGAGTCGCTCAGCGACGAACAGAAGCAGACCCTCCGCAAGGCCATGGGACGACGACGAGGCCAGCGCGGCGAGGCCAACGAGCAAGGACAGCGAGGCAAACGCCGTCAGGGCGGCAAGCGTGGCGGCCGTGGCGGCAATGGCAAGGACTCCGCCGAGTAACCCCCCGCCCAGACAGATCCGCTACCCCCGCAGCCAAGACGCCAACGACCCGGACGGGATAAATAATCCCGTTCGGGTCTTATTTTCTGCCGACTTTTACGATTATGACGTTTCTGGATAAATATTGCCTTTTCAGTGTCTTACATTCATATCGACCGGAATCACCGGCTCGCCAAAGCCGATAATTCTCGGAAAAGCCTTGTCAAAGCCCGCGGTGGTGTCTATATAATTACGTGAAGTAAATGAAACGGCTCGCGCCACAGTGCTTGCAGGTCTCCCTCCGCCTGCGATCTTGGCAGCGAGCCAACGACCGCCGGGAATATTCAGGTCTCCCTCCGCCTGGACGTTCCCGGCCTTTTTTTTGCCCGGTTCGCGGCGCGATAAACAGCCCAGCCGTCGCTTTCCGATCGGCTGGGCCGGGTCGGCCTATTCGAGTTCGGCACGGGCGGCCTGCATTTCGCGCAGGGCCACCAGCACATACTCGACGGCAGACCGATTCGATCGGGCCTGCAGCGCCAGGTCTACCGCCGTGATCGCCGTCATGGCGTGCACCCAGACCGACCGAGATACGAGCACAGCCTCGTCGCCGCTGTGCTCCCGCGTCATCGTCCGTCCCCTGTCACACATCACGTGCCTACTCCTTCCGCGCAGGCAGGGCCCCAGGGGGCAGCATCTGACTCCAGTCAACCACCATTCCGGGAAGTTGCCAAGGGGGAAAATGACCTCGCCGCCAACCCGCCGACGCCCCCCGCGCCCCTGCCCTATCTGCCCGCCAGGGTCTCCAGCAGCGCCCGCCCTGCCGGGGTGTCGGGCACGCGATAGACGTCCCACTGCATGCCCGGCCCGCAGCGGCTGCAGATGCGGTCGCGCAGGACGCGCCGGGCGATGGCCGATCGGCCACACTGGTCGCACCGATGCAGGTAGATGTAGCGACGTCGGCGCCGGCGGAGGTGCTCCACGGGCAGGTTGTGCGTCGCCCGGGCGTCGAGATTCAGCGCCCGCATGAGCGTTCGGAACTCCCTGCCGTGTGCGCCCGCACGTCGCCCGAACCGCACGTGAACCGCCAGATGCGCCAGCTCGTGGGCCAGCGTCGAGACCAGTTGGTCGGGGTGATCCCGCAGGAGGCGCGGATTGAGCTCGACTCGGCCTTCATCCAGCAGCGCCCGCCCCAGCGTCGTCCGAAGCCGACCGTTGTAGCCGATCGTCACGTCGACCAGCTCGGGCATCTCCCACAGCGCAGCCACGCGGGCCGCCATCCGGCGCAGAACCGCCCCGCCGGGCAGCGGATCGCCCGGAGACCACAGATCGCCTGTATCGAGCTTCACACGGGAAGGGGGCACAGCCTTGCCCTCACAAAAAACAGGATTCACCCACGGGAGTGTACCCCCGGGCGGCTGGGGCGTCCAGACGACCCACGCAAATGCGAAGCGCCCCCGGGATACACGGACACGCAGATACGGCCGATCCCCTACCCCCTCCGCGAAAAAAAGAAGCAGCAGGCCCGACCAGGGGGAGGGTCGAGCCTGCTGTTCGTGGGGAACAAAGGCGGGCAGGGGGAGACCCGCCTTATGTCTACGAATAGTACAGTGTATCGCGGGGTGTGTCAACCAGCGATTCTGCTGATTTTCCCGGAAAACCGAGACGATGTAAGGTAAATCCTGTATATGCCATTAAATGACTTCCTGTATTTTTTCTGCCTGTGGTTTCCGGAAGCTTCCATAAGCCCCTGTAAGCCGTTCGCCCTACGCCGTTTCAGCGACGTTTTGCGCCCGTCTCCTGGCGCCGCGGGCCTTGGACGACCGACTCTTACCGGAGATTCCGGAAAAAACTTCCCTGGCCCCGGTCTCATTCGTTCAGTCCGGCCGGTCGCTCTCCGATACATACGGTGGTCGGCCCCTCGGGCACAATTCGGGGTCGGCTGCGACCCCGGAAAGAGAGACCACTATGATCGTTCGAACCCTGTCCATGCAGAAGGACGAAGACCTCTACGTCTTTCGTTACACCCCCGGCTGTGAAGACGACGTCGTGGAGGAGCTGGTCCGCCTGGCCGACGACAACGATCATCGCATCGACTGGCTGGACGCCGCGACTCTCAGCTTCAAGGTGACCCACCACGCCGCGTGCGACTGCAGTAAGGTCCTCAGCCCGTTTGACATGAAGTAGCTTCCGCCCGGCTTCGATGCGAGATCCTGGCGGGACCGACCGCCGGTGGACGCCCACCCCGGGCTGGAGTTTTCCGCACCCCTCAGCCGATACCGTATGCAGGCGAATCGTGACCCCGCATCGGCTGAGAGAATGACGAACATCCCCCACGTCGACCGCTTTCTGGACTATCTCGAACTGGAGCGCAACTTCTCCGCGCACACGATCCGCTCCTACACCGCCGACCTCACGCAGTTCGCCCGGTTCCTGCTCTGCGACGACCATGACAACATCGATCTCGACGAGATGCCCGAACTCGACGACGACCCGGACGTGGGCGAAACCCTCACCGAAAAGCTGCTGGCCGTCGAGGCGATGGACGTCCGGGCCTACCTCGCACGCATGCGGACCCACGGCTACTCCAAGAGCACCGTCGCCCGTAAACTCGCCTCGATGCGGAGCTTCTACAAGTATCTCGTACGCACCGGCGTCGTGAAGGCCTCGCCCGTCGCCGTGATCCGCACCCCGCGGCAGGACAAGAAACTCCCCTCCTGCCTCACCGTCGAGCAGATCTCAGACCTGCTCAGCGCCCCGGATCTCAACACACTCGGCGGCCTGCGGGACCGGGCCATCCTCGAGACGATCTACTCGGCCGGGCTGCGCATCAGCGAGCTGGTCGGGCTGAACGTGGAGGACCTCGACGAGTTCAACGAAGCCCTGCGGGTGCGGGGCAAGGGACGCAAGGAACGCCTCGTCCCGCTCGGCAGCCATGCCGTCGAGGCGGTTTACCGCTATTGCTTCCAGCGGTCGGCGGTGTTCGGCCTGCCGCAGCGCGGGCCGCTGTTCATCAACAAACACGGCAAGCGGCTCAGCGGGCGCAGCATCCGCCGGCGTCTGACCAAGTACCTCCAACTGGCGGGAATCGATCAGCATGCCAGCCCGCACACGCTGCGCCACAGCTTCGCCACACACATGCTCAACGCCGGGGCCGACCTGCGAAGCGTGCAGGAGCTTCTCGGGCACGAAAGTCTATCCACCACGCAGATTTACACTCATCTCACCACGCAGCGACTCAAGGGCGTCTATGAGCGGTCGCATCCGCTGGGCAGCAAGTCCGCACAGGGTCAGACCTCTCGATAGACAGACGTTACCTTCGCTGATCCTCGCTTCTTAAAATCCGTAGCGCCGCCTTAAGTTTTCCGTAGGCACCTCGATAATGGGTTGTGGAGGAAGCGTTTGGCTCGGACCCGTCGGGGCGGCCAGGCGCACAGGAGGCAGCAGGTCGATTGGTCGACCGGGAGGCTGCCGGAGGGTATCGAGATGAAGGTTGATCCAACACACATCGACGTCAATGCGCACCGTCGCAAGGCCGAAGAGGTCCACGAATCGCTCGAGGTGCGCGCCGAGTCCCCCAGCACCGGGCAGGACGGCAGAGCAGCGTCCCTCTCGGACCTGATCGGCCAGGAGGTGCGCCCCGCGCTTGGGCCGGTGGAGGAGGGCGATCCGTCGGTCGACACGGCAACAGGCGACATGCAGAAGTGGCTCAATGAGCGGGATTTCGCCGTAACGGGCAATCCCATGGCCTCTTTCGCCAAGGCGCGCGTCGAGGCGGGGAACCTCACCGCCGAGGCCGCCAAACGCGAGCTTCCGCCCCTGCGTATCGAAATGGAACCCAAGCAGCGGATCGAATTGCTCGTGCTTCGAACGCTCATGGACAAGCTTTTCGCACGGTTCGGCCGACGGTTGGACGAAGACACTGCCGCCGCGGATGACCCGCCCGGCGAGAGCGATCAGCCCCCAGACAGCGACCGGGAGCTGAATATCTCGCTGTAGGAACACACCCCTGCCGCTCCGAGGGGCCCGGATTGCCGCCAAAGTCACAGCGGCGCATCGTGCGTCAGGCCGGCCGTCCGGGCCCCCTCTATGTGCCCGACCTGCTCGCTGCGCCCCTGCGCCACATGGGTCTGGCAAGAATCGCAAGCCCGCCCAGCATCAGCACGACGAACACGCCCGGCTCGGGCACAGCCGCCATCAGCGCAGCCGGCGGGGTCGCGCCCTGCCACGCCGCCACCATGATCGCTGCGTCGTCGCTGTCCACGTCGCCGTCGCCGTCGAGATCGCCCTCGTTCCAGGTGTGGTCGATCCGTCCGTCTCCCAGCGATCCCAGCAACAGCCACGCGTCGTTGAAATCGATCTGCCCGTCGAGATCCACGTCGCCGCTCAGCGGCAGCTCCCAGCCGATGTCCGCCAGGCCGGCGTAGTCCAACTCGGTGAGGCGCTTTCGTGTGCCGGTAGTCAGGAACGGGGCCATCGCCGCCTCCTGACTCGCCCCGCCCACCGTGGAGAGAACATTGTCCTTCCAGTGCCCAAGATAGCTGTCCAGATCCACCTCGCCGCCGTGACTGGCCATCGACGCAGGCCCGTCGAAGGTCAGCAATTCGTCGTCCACGTGGGCGTACCACGAACCGGCCAGCCCGAACCCCAGCACATGGGCCAGTTCATGCACCGCCACCGAGTAGAAATCGCTCTGCTGGGCGCCGGGCAGCGAATTGACGTCGAAGTGCCAATCCGTCCCGTCATCGAAGGCGATGCTCCCACCCCAGGGCCCGAAGTCCGTCGCCGGGGTGTCCCCTTCCCCGCTCTGGCCTCGCTGGTCCACCGTCACCAGCCAATCGCCGAATCCGGAGGCTGAGAAACCGCCAGGCCCGCCGCGCCCCAGCGTGCTTCCGCCCAGGCTCCGCGCGCCGACGTAGACCACCAACGTATCGGCGGCGACCGTCAGGCCGGGGATGTCCAGCTCCTCGCCCGTGTCCGGCCGGGTGATGGTCGCGTCCCACGTATTGCCCCCGGACGGTTCGATCGCCAGAAGAGAATCCATCAAAGGCTGGTAGGCGGCCGCTGCCTTCTCCATGGCCGACACCGCCTGGGGGCGCGAGCCAAACCACCCGTCATCGTAGCTGTAGTCCAGCTGAATCGTGACGGCGCTGCCGAGCGATGCCGCCGTCAGCACGACGAACACGCCTGTCATCCATCGTTTGCGGGTCATGACTGCTCCTTCCTCCGTGCCTGGGCGCCAATGGATTATACCCGATTTGCCCGCCCGAGCAGAATTTCATGAGTCCGCCGGCCTGCTCGTCCGATAGGAAGAAGGATGGCGGCCCATCTGGGGGGACCGCTCCAGGAAGGAACCGGAGACTCATGAGACTGGATATTCGCACCACCAACCAAAACGGATTCATTGTCGCCACTTGCCCGTCGCTTCCGGGCTGCACCACGCGAGGCACGTCGATGTCCGACACGCTGGACCGCCACGCGACGGCTGTCTGGGGGTACCTGGCGTCCGTGACGAACTTCCTGCCCTCTCGGCTGGAGTTGCACGTGGACGGAACCGTGTTCACCTCCACGCCGCCGGCCGACTCGCTGCTGCGCGTCAGCGCGTAGAGCCTGCCTGGCGGATCGTTCGCAGGTCCGAGCGTAGCGGCCGACCGATCGGCCGGCACGCGACAGATCCCTGCGCCTTCGTTCTCAGCGCAGCTTCCACAGGGCGACGCGCGCGGCTTTGGCCACCTTCGGATCGGCGTCCTTCAGCAGCGTCTCCAACGGACCGATCGCGCTTGTGTCGCCCAGCCGACCCAGCGCCCAGGCAGCCGACGCGCGAATGTCGGCATCGGGGGAGTCCAGCAATCTCACCAGGGGAGCTGTCGCCTTGGCGGGGCGCCGCTCGCCGATCACTCGAATCGCCACCAACCGGGCGACCTTCGAGCCGGAGTCCAACTGTTCCATCAGCGGTCCGACGGCCGAGTTCCCGATGGCGAACAGCGCCTGACCGGCCGGCGTCTGCATCGAGGCGTCGGGGCCGTTGAGAATTTCGATCAGCGGTGCCACCGCGGCAGGGCCGATCTTCTTCAGCGCCCAGATCGCCGCCTTGCGGTCCGAGGCGTCCTCCCGCGCCAAGGCCTTCAAAGCCGCCTCCAGGGCGAGCGGATCGTCGAAGCCGCCCAGCGCCGCCAGGGCGATCGCACGCATGTCACCCGAGCGATGATCGGTCATCTGAATCACCAGCGGCAGCGCGTCGGCGTCGCCGATGTCGCCCAGCGCGCGGACCGCCGCCATCGTCGCCTTGGCCGGCGATGGGTTTCGCTCGGCCTTCTTTGCCACCGCCAGCAACGCCGGCGTGGCATTCGGATCGCCGATGGCTCCCAGCGCGTCGGCGGAGAGGAATCGCACCGTGGGGTCGCCATCGCCCAGCGCGTCGCACAGGCCGGGCACCGCCGGTGCGTAACGGGCCGACGCCAACCGGCGCACGGCCGCACGCCGCACGTCCGTCGAGTCGGCGTTGAGCAGCGTGACCACCCACGGCAGGGCTGCGGGCGTGGGGTCCTCGGCGATGGCCAGCCCCGCCAGCTCGCCCAAAGCATCGGCAGGGTCCCCCAGCAGTTCGGCGAGGGTCTCCGGCGCCGAAGCCCCGTGGATGGTCCGGACCAGTTCGAGCGCCTCGCGACGCTTGTCCTGGGGGCGCGTCCTGTCGACGGCGTAGCCCGCCAGGGCCTCGGCGGCCGCGTTGCCGGCCATCCGAACCTCGCGCCGCAGCAGTTCGCGTCGGTCGCGTTCTCCCTTGTTGAGCAGACTCAGCAGTGTCTCGACCGCCTCGGCCGTCCCGACCCGCGCCAAGGCCCGGGCGACACGTCCGCGGACCTGCCGCCGGCGGGACTCGAGCTCGCGCCGGATCGGCTGGGCTGCCGCCCGTTGGATTTCCCGGGCCTTCTGCTCGTCACTGAGCGAAGCCCACCACTGGGCCCCGTGACGCTCGCGGAAATACTGCTCCACGAGCGAGCCTCCCCAGTCCGCCCGGCCCTCGGCGACCGTCGCCGCCAGCCGGGCCGCCTCGGCGTGGATCTGCTCTCGCTGCCGGGTCTCGCTGAGCGAGGACCACTCCTCCCACCCGACCCGCGAAGCAAGCACCGCTGCCAGCTCCGCCTTGGCCTGCTTGCTGAGGGGCGTCTTCACCAGCTCGCGGATGCGGTCGGCCTCGTCGTTGAGCAGCTTGAGGCGCTTCCTGGCTTCGTGGGGATAGCGAACCCTGCCGGGCAGACCTCCACTGTGACGTCGCATAAGCTGCTCGATCAGCATCGCCCGGCGCTGCCCGGTGGGCGTCCGCTCCATGCGCTGCCGGTAGGCTTCTTCCTGTGCTTCGCTGAGCGGGTTCTCCAGCAGCTCCAGCAGCGCCGCCACCGCCCTTCCGTCGCCCAACTCCGCCAGCGCCGATGCCGCCGCCAGGCGAAGCTCCCGGGACTCGTCCGACAGCGCCGCAGCCAGCGCGTCGCCGGCATGGGGCTCGCCGAGTTTTCCGAGGGTCTCTGCCGCGGCGATGCGGGCATCGAGCGGACCGTTGGCGAGCACGCCCGATACAGGGGCCACCGCCGGTTCGCCCAGCCTTGCCAGGGCGTCGGAGGCGAGGTTCCGAACCATCATCCGGGAATCGCCCAGCGCCGACGCCAACGCCCGGGCCGTCCGGGGCGTGGCCAGCTTCACCAGCGCTTCTGCCGCCGTCACGCGAAGCGCGTCGTCGGGGTGCTTCAACTGCAGCGCGATCGCGCCGGCCGACCGGCGAACGCCGAGCTGCTTGAGCGAGTCGATGGCCGCCCGTCGCACGGCGATGCTCGAATCGCCCAGCGCGGCGGTCAGCACGCCGGCGGCATTCGGGTCGTTCAGTTTTCCCAGCGCCTCGGCTGCGGCGACGCGCTGCGGGGCGGTACCGTTCTTCAGCGCGGCGGTCGCCCGGGCCCGGGGGCCGGCGGCCGGGCCGGTGTCCTCGTCCCCGCAGCCGCCCGCGACGAGAAGCATCGCCAGCAGAAGTATCGTCATCGACGTCGGCAGCGTTCTTGCGCTCATGGTTCCTCTCGGGTGCGTGTCTCACTCACCTGCGTGCCTACAGGATACAACAGCACCCGCAGCGGGCAAGTTCCTCGCGATATGCGCGCGGAAGCGGGCCCGCCGGAAAACCGACGGGCCCGCTGATTGCTTCGATCGTCTTTCGACGGATGCTTACATCTGGGCGAGCTTCTCTGCCAGGTCGGCGGTGCGGCAGGAGTAGCCCCACTCGTTGTCGTACCACATGGTGACCTTGACCATGGTCTCGCCGATGACCTTGGTGTTGTTCGGGTCGAAGACCGAGCTGGCCGGGTCATGCACGACGTCGGCCACCACGATGGGATCCTCGGCGTACGCCAGGATGCCCTTGAGGTCGCCCTGGGAGGCTTCCTTCATCGCGGCGTTGATTTCGTCCTCGGTGACGGCCTTGCCGAGCTCGACGGTCAGGTCGGTGATCGAACCGGTCGGGACCGGGACGCGAAGGGCGTAGCCGTCCAGCTTGCCCTCGAGTTCCGGGAGGACCTTTCCGACGGCAGCGGCGGCGCCGGTGGTGGTCGGGATGATGTTGATCGCCGCGGCGCGGGCGCGGGTCATCTTGGAGTGGATCTGGTCCAGGATGCGCTGGTCGTTGGTGTAGCCGTGCACGGTGGTCATCAGACCCTTGACGATGCCGAACTTCTCGTGGAGGACCTTGGCGGCCGGCGCGAGCGAGTTGGTCGTGCAGGAGGCGTTGGAGACGCAGGTATCCTCGGTCGTGAGCTTCTCGTCGTTGACGCCCAGGACGATCATCTTCGCGAAACCCTTGCTGGGGGCGGAGATGACGACCTTCTTGGCGCCGGCGTCGAGGTGGCTGTCATAGCCGGGCTTGTCGTCGGTCTTGGGGCTGGTGAAGAAGCCGGTCGCTTCGATGGCAACCTGCACGCCCAGGTCGCCCCAGGGCAGGTTGGCCGGGTTCTTCTCGGCGATGACCTTGATTTTCTTGCCGTCGACGATCAGGGCGCCGTCGCCGACCTCAACCGTACCGGGATACTTGCCCTGCGTCGAGTCGTACTTCAGCAGGTACGCCAGCGACTTGGCATCGGCCAGGTCATTGATCGCGACCACGTCAAACCGCTCGGGCTGCTCCATCATCGCCCGGAACGTCAGCCGTCCGATACGCCCGAAACCATTGATACCGATCTTCACAGCCATGGGTCCATCTCCTCGTTCAAAGTAGTGGGTAGTTACTGCATCGACTGAGGTCGCCGGATCTGTCCGCCCCGGCGCCCCATCAAGAACAGGTAACAGTATGAACATCGGGGGCGGGTGTCAACCGCCTTTTGCCGGGCATTGGTCATTTTGCCGTTCGATCCGCCGGGCTTATTTCGGTGGAGACATCGCCGGCTGCGCGGTACCATCGCGCACCCACAGAAAAGAGGACGCCGTATGCAGCTTTTGCTCGTGCAGTTCATCGATCCGACCCGACCCGACCCGCTGCCGCGATTCTGCCCGCAGCTGGGCACGATGGCGGCGATGCTCGCCGAGCAGGGTCATTCGCTGTCGCTGGTGGCGTGCGGCGGGTTCGACCCGACCGGCCTGCACGACGCGATCATCGAGCACCGCCCCGGGCGCATCCTCGTGGAACTCCACCCCACCACGCGGACGGCCGGTCGGCGGACGATCGTCGACATCGCCGAGAACTACAAGCTGCCCGTGGTCGCGCTGGGTCCGGACGCCACCGCCAGACCGGGCCCGTCCCTGTCCCAGCCCGGCGTGGAGGCCGTCTTTATCGGCGAGTACGAGGTCACCGCGACCGAGTACTTCCGGGCGCTGAGCGAATCGCGCGACCCGGCCGGTCTGCCCGGCGCCTGGGTGCGCGACGCCGACGGCGTGACCAAAGGCGCCGTCCGCCCGCCGGTGAGCCAATTGGACTCCCTTCCCGCCCCGGACCGCGACCTGTTCGAGATGCGTCGCATCGTCGAGAGCACCGGCGAGTTGCCCGTCGAGGCCGCCCGCGGCTGCGCCCACTGGTGCGGGCAGTGCATGAACGACTGGTACCTGGACCTCTACGAGGACCACGGCGAATCGGTCCGTCGGCGCGGTGTGGCGAGCCTGGTGGACGAACTGGCCGAGCTGGCCGGGGAGTACGACAGCGCCGCCTTCCGCCTCGGCGGCCATGCCGTGGCCACCGACGCCGATTGGCTGGAGGAGTTTGCCGACGCCTGCCCCCGTCACCTGGAGCGCCCGTGGCGGTGCTACGTTCCGCTGGTGGACGTCACACCGCGAACGGCCAAGCTGCTGGCCCGGGCGGGCTGCGAGCGGGTGGACACGCACATCGGCTCGGGCAGCCGATTCATCCGCGAGGACGTATTCGGGATGCGGCTGACGGACAAGCAGATCCTCGCCAACGTCGAACTGCTCAAAGACGCCGGACTGGCCGTGATCGGCCAAACGTTCGTGGGCAGCCCGTACGAATCGGAGATCACGCTGGAAAAGGCGGTGAAGCTCGCCGGGCAGGCCCGTTTCGATCAACTCCACGCCGAGGTGTTCTACCCGATCCCCTCGACGCGGGCCGAGGAAACCTGCCGCGAGAACGGCTGGCTTGCCGGCGAAAACGAGGAGGCCTACTGGCAGCACCGCAGCGTTCTGCGAATGCCCGGCCTGTCGGCAGACCAGATCGAACGCACCGCCGAGCGATTCAACGCCCTGGCGCGCCGGGGGGACACCCGTCGCCTGCGGAGAATCCTCGCCAAGGCCCGCTCGTGAACATGGGTGGATTTCCCGCCGACCGGCGGGCACATTTCCTCAAGCCCTTCGCCCCCCGGGCCCGATAACACCGGAGGACGCACCGGGAAACCGTTCTCGGTCCGATTTGGACGTCCCAACGCCACGGATGGCGGGAGGTAAAATCATGTGCCCTTTCCTGAACGCTTCGGATCCGCGGTGCTCGGCGCACCTGACGCTCAAGAATATCCAGACGGCCTTGGCGCACTGCGCCGACTGCTACATGCAGTGCCCCGTCTACCAGGGCATGATCGGCCAAACCACCAATGGCATCGCCGCCCCGGAACAACTCAAAGCCGCCTCCTGAGTATGATCGCTGGCTGGGAGCGTTTCTCGACTATCTCCAGGCCGAGTGCGGGCTGAGCAACAACACCCGCAGCGCCTATCGCAACGACCTGCTGCACTTCCAGCGGTATCTCGCCGGGACCGACCTGGCGACCCTCGGCGACCTGAGCCCCGCCCTGGTGGACGGCTTCCTGCGCTATCTGCGACGGGAGGCGTTGGCCGATTCGTCCATCGGACGGGCGCTGGCGGCAGTGCGGATGTTCTGCCGCTTCCTCGTGCTCCAGCGAATCCTCCAAGCCGACGTGTCCGCCTCGGTCGAAGCGCCCCGCACGTGGAACCGCCTGCCCAACGTACTCTCCCCCGAGGACACCCAACGGCTGCTGCGCGAGCCCGACCCCCAGCGCGACGCCACCGCCCTGCGCGACCGGGCGATGATGACCACGCTCTACGCCTCGGGCATGCGGGCCAGTGAGCTGACCTCGCTGAAACGCAGGGACGTCAACGAGTCGCTCGGCGTGATGCGCGTGATCGGCAAAGGCAGCAAGGAGCGAATCGTACCCGCTGCCAGGCAGGCGATCGAGGCGATCCGGGCGTACCTGCCCCACCGCCTGCCGGACGGCTTTGCCGGGGAGAATCCCGACGAGTTGTTCCTGTCGCGGCGCGGCGCACCCCTCGGCCGGGGCGAGGTATATCGGGTCGTGCGGAAGTACGCCCGACGTGCCGGGCTGCACGGCAAGGTGGGGGCTCATACGCTGCGGCATTGCTTTGCGACGCATCTGCTTGCCGGCGGAGCGGACCTGCGGAGTGTGCAGGAAATGCTCGGCCACAGCGACATTGCCACCACGCAGATCTACACCCACGTGGACGCCGAGAGGCTCAAGTCGATCCACCGGAAGTTTCACCCCCGCGGCTGAGACCGGCCAACAGGAATTCCCCTTGCGTCCCCGCGACGCTCACGAGGCCTTTAATGACGGGATACGGTCAGGCCTCGAAGACTTCCTCTTCGAGGTGCTCGGGTTCGAAGTTGTTCACGGCGGCAACATAGCCCCGAATGGCCTGGGTAATCCTGTCCTTCGCTTCACGACGGCTGCGCGCCCGGCAGAAGCATCCGGGCAGCGACGTGCACTGGGCGACGTAGTCGCCGTCCTCGCACTGCTGCATTTTGATGGTAACTTTCATCGCGACCTCCCGGTCTGTCTCGCCCTCCGTGGCAAGGAGCAACTGGTGCATGGGTTCGCTGCCGACGGCGGGGGCGTCCGAGGGACGGACCACAGCCAGGCAGCGGGAGCATCCGGATATGGGGGCTGATCGGCCCGTGCCCGCCGGGCCGTTCGTCTCAGCCCCATATGTGCCTTCTATTATACAACGTCACCGCCCTGCCCGAATGCACATTCACGTGGGGAATTCCCCTCAATCCGACAAAATGCAACGGAGTCACCATCCTCCCCGTGAACCGGAGGTCGGCCGACGTTACGCCCGCAACAAGTTGCGAGCCCTGCAGATGAAGTCCCATGGTGAGCCTGCCGGG
>CAZFPT010000005.1:0-53714 GCA_964521005.1 uncultured Planctomycetaceae bacterium
CATGTTCTGTTCTGTTTCGTCTTCGGTGTTCCGCCCGCAACAAGTTGCGAGCCCTACGGCCTTGCCGGGTTGCTCCGTTCCTCCCTCGCTGCGCTCGCGAAGGCGGGAGCCACCTCGCGTGTGAGAAAACAAAGGCCCGCACGCGCTGGCATGCGGGCCTTCGGGAATTCTGCGGACAGCTCGGAGAGGGGTTACTCTTCCTTCTTGTCCTCGTCCTCGGAGGCGTCCTCTTCGGCGGTTTCTTCGTCGGCTGCGGCCTCTGCTTGTTCAGCCTGGGTTTCCTCGGCGGCTTCGGCAGCTTCCTCGGGCGCCTCGGCCTCGGCGGGTGCTTCCTCGACGGCCGTCACTGCTTCGCTGCCACCGGCCGCTTCGAGCCGCTTGGCGGCGCGCTTGCGACGGCGGGAGGTCTTGCGGGGTTCGTCGCTGCCTTCGGCGCCGCTTTCCTCGACCAGTTGGAGGATCACCTGCTTGCCGGCATCGCCGATGCGGCGGTCGGCCAGTCTGATGATGCGCGTGTACCCACCGTCGCGGTCGGCGTACTTCGGGGCGATCTCGTCGAAGAGCTTCTGAACGACCGTGCCCCGCCCGTCTTTGTACCAGCGGTAGGCGCTCTCGGACTTGTCCTTCTCGCCGATCTTGCGCGACTGGAGCTTCTGGACGACGCGTCGTCGCGCCGCCAGGTCGCCCTTCTTGGCGATCGTGATCAGCTTCTCGACAAACCGGCGGAGTTCCTTCGCCTTGGTCTCGGTGGTGCGGATCGCGCCGTGCTCGAACAGCGAACCGGCCATGTTGCGCCGCATCGCGATGCGGTGGCTCGTCGATCGGCTCAGCTGTTTTCCCATTATGCGGTGACGCATGGTTCTACCTTCGTGTCACAGTGTGAATGCATCGGTGTCGGAAACAAATGCCCGCCGATTCCATACAGGCCCCGGCGGGCGACAGAATGCTACTCTTCGATTTCGACCATCTGGCCTTCCGGCAGCGGGACGTTCATCCCCAGCGATAGGCCGATGTCCTGCAGCTTGCGTTTCACCTCGCGCAGCGACGTCTTGCCGAACGAACGAATCTTCAGCAGGTCCGCCTCGGCGAAGTTCACCAACTGCCCGACGGTCTCGATCTTCGCCGATTCCAGGCAGTTGTTCGCACGCACGCTGAGCTCCAGCTCCTGCACGGACATGTCCAGCTTCTCCTGCAGTTCGCTGTCCACGTCGGTGCCGACCTCTTCCGTGGTCGACTCGACGATCTGCTCGCCCAGCTCGAAATACTGCACGAACGGGTTGAGGTGCTTGCGGAGAATCTTGGCGGCTTCCACCATCGCCATCTCGGGCGTGATGGTTCCGTTCGTCCAGACCTCCAGCACCAGCCGATCGTAATTGGTCTTCTGACCGACGCGGGTGTCCTGCGTGTTGTACCGCACGCGGGATACCGGGGAGAACGACGCGTCCACGTGGATCACACCGTGCTCGTGGTCCTCGTCCGGATCGACCAGTTCCTCGGCCGGGACGAACCCGCGGCCGGTTTCGACGGTCATCTCGATGTCGAACGGAACGTTGTCGGTCAACGTCGCCAGCACCAGATCACCGTTGATGATCTCGACGCTCGGGTCGCACTCGATCACGTCGGCCGTCACGGGCCCCTTGACCTCGCTGTGCAGGCGAAGGGTCTGAGGCTCGTCGGTATGGGATTTCACCACCAGCGTCTTGATGTTCAGGATGATGTCGGTGACATCTTCCAGAACGCCCGGGAGGGACATGAATTCATGCTCCGCCCCGGAAATCCGGACGCTGGTGACGGCGGCACCTTCCAGACTGCTGAGAAGAATGCGCCGCAGTGCATTCCCCACCGTGGTTCCAAATCCGCGTTCAAACGGTTCCACCATGAACCGGCCGTACGTCGGGGTCGATATTTCCTGCTCGTTAATCACCCGTGTGGGCAATTCCAGGCCGCGCCACCTGATTCGCATTGATTTTGCCTCCGTCCTGGTCAGGACTGTTCTGTTCGTTGAGCCCGTGGGCGAAAATCGTCAGCGGCTGCAGAACTCGATGATCAGCTGCATCTCGACGGGGATGAGGATGTCCTCTCTCGTCGGCAGCGCGAGTATCTCGCCTTCCATCTTTGGCAGGTCGAGCTTCAGCCAGTTCTGCACGTGTGGTTCGCCAAGTTCTTCCAGGCGGGAGCGGATAAGGCTCCGCGACCGGTCCGAGTCCTTGACGGTGATTTTGTCGCCGACTTCGACGAGGTAGCTGGGCACGTTCAATCGACGTCCGTTGACGTAGATGTGCCCGTGGACCACCGTCTGCCGGGACGCCGACCGCGACTGCCCGAAGCCCAGCTTGTAGACCACGTTGTCCAGGCGACGTTCCAGCAGTTGCAGCAACGCGGCGCCCGTGTCGCCTTTCATGCGACTGGCCTTGCGATACAGGTTCATGAACTGGCGGTCACGGATCCCATAGTATCGTTTCAGTTTCTGCTTCTCGCGAAGGCGGGCACCGTAATCGCTGCGTCGCCCTCGGCGCCAGTGGTGCATGCCCGGCGGCTGCATTCGCCGCTCAAGCTTGCCGCTCTCCGAGCGTGCACCTTTGAGCATCAGGTTGATGCCCTCACGCCGGCTGAGCCTGTCTTTGGGTCCGGTATAGCGTCCCATGTATCCTGCGCTCCTCTAGATCTCGGGTCGGGGAGTCTGTGCTCTCTCGGTTAGACGCGGCGCTTCTTGCGAGGCCGACATCCGTTGTGGGGAATGGGCGTGATGTCCTCGATGGAGAGGATCTTCAGCCCGGCCGCCTGCATGGCGGTGACGGCGCCTTCGCGTCCGCCGCCCGGTCCGTTGACCTTCACTTCCACCTCGTTGACACCCATCTTCTTGACTCGGTTCGCCGCCGACTGGGCGGCACGCTGGGCGGCAAAGGGGGTGCTCTTGCGCGACCCCTTGAAGCCGTTCGTGCCGGCCGACTCGACCGCGAGCGTGTCGCCGTTCATGTCGGTGATCGCCACCAGCGTGTTGTTGAAGGTGGCCTTGACGTACACCACCGCGCGGGCGATGTTGCGCCGGACCTTCTTGCTCTTGGTCTTACCTTTGGGCTTGCGTTGCTGGGCCATCGTTTAACGCATCTCCTTGACCGACTTCTTGCCCGCGACGGTCTTACGGGGACCCTTGCGGGTTCGAGCGTTGGTCTTGGTCCGCTGACCATTGGCGGGAAGCCCGCGCCGATGGCGCATCCCGCGGTAGCAGCTGATCTGCCGAAGTCGCTGGATGTTCTGGGACAACTGACGACGCAACGTACCCTCGATCATGTAATCCTCGTCGAGGATTCCCGCGATCCGGGAGAGCTGCTCTTCGGTCAGTTCCTTCGCCCGGACCTGGGGGTCCAGGTCGGCCTTGCCGCAGATATCCTCTGCGAACTTCGGTCCGATCCCGTAAATGTACCGCAACGCGATACGGATCGGTTTGTTATCCGGAATGTCAACACCTGCAATACGCGGCATTCAACTGTCTCCTGCAGCTAACCTTGACGCTGCTTATGCTTCGGATTCGTGCAGATCACCCGTACCACGCCCTTACGGCGGATTACGCGGCAATTCTCACAGATTCGTTTGACCGATGCTCGAACTTTCATGATGCACCTCGCAGCCCCAACCGGGGCCGATCTCGTCGTCCTGTCTATTCCTCGTCGTCGCCGGTCAGAACGGCAACGCCGTCTTCCACGATCGCCAGGGTGTGCTCAAAGTGAGCACTGGGTTTCCCGTCCTGCGTCAGGATGGTCCACCCGTCCGGGCCATATTCCGTGCGGTACGTGCCCGCATTGACCATCGGTTCAACCGCAATCACCAGGCCCGGACGCAACGGGATATCCCGCACCCGCAGGTCCCGCGATACATAGTTGGGAACCTTCGGGTCCTCGTGCATCTCCCGGCCGATGCCATGTCCGACAAACTCGCGAACCACCGAGAAGCCTTCGCCCTCGACGTATTCCTGCATCGCCCGGGCCACGTTGCTCCAGACCTCGCCGGGGCGGGACATCTCCACGGCAATGCCCAGGGCGTTCCGCGTGACGCTCACAAGCCGGCTTGCTTCCTCATCCACCGCGCCGACCGCAAACGTCTCAGCCGCGTCGCCACACCAGCCGTCCAACTCGACGCCGAAATCCACGCTCACGATGTCGCCGTCTTCGACCACGATATCGTCGGAGGGAATCCCGTGCACGATCTGCTCGTTGATCGATGAGCAGATGTTGCCCGGGAACGGCTCGCCACCGGAGGGACTCGGCACGCCCTTGAACAGGCATCGTGCCCCGGCCTCGGTGCAGATCCGCTCGGCTTCGTCGTCCAGTTCTTTGGTTGTCACGCCCGGGGCGATGATCTCGCCCAGGCGGTTCAGCACACGCCGGACCACCCGTCCGCTCTTGCGCATCCGCTCGATCTGTTCGGGTGTCTTCAGCCTGACCGCCACGTGTATGCGTCCTTCAATCTACTGCAACGACCGCACCGCGGCGATCATCGCCTCGGTCACCTTCTCCGGGGCCGGCGAACCGTCCACCTCGATCACCTTGGCCGAGCCGGCCTGGCGATAGTAGGCGATGACCGGTTCGGTCTGGGCGTAGTACGTCGCCAGACGCTCGCGGACCGTGGCTTCCTGATCGTCGCTGCGCTGCGTCAGCGTCGCGCCGCAGTTGTCGCACTGCTCGCCCTTCGCCGACGGAATGTATTTCACGTGGAACGCCTTGCCGCATTCCGGACAGCTGCGCCGCCCGGTAATCCGCTCGACGATCTCGTCGTCCTTGGCCGTGATGACCACCACCGCGTCCAGCGGCGTGCCCGCCTCGGCCAGTTGCTTATCCAACGCCTCCGCCTGGGCGACGGTCCGCGGGAATCCGTCCAGCATCAGCCCGGCGTCGCTGTCGGCATTCTTGATCGCCTTGGCCATCATTTCCACGACGATCTCGTCGGGCACGAGCTTGCCGGCGTTCATGTACTCGGCGAGCTTCTCGCCCAGCTCCGAGCCGCCGGCCTTCTCCGCGCGGAAGATGTCGCCGCTGGAGAGGTGCGTCATGCCGAACTCGTCGACCAGTTTCTTCGCCTGCGTGCCTTTGCCGGCACCGGGCGGTCCCATCAGTACGATTCTCATCCGCGGGGTCCCTTGATCCGGGAACTTCCGCCCAGGAAGCCCCCGTAGTTTCGCATCACCAGGTTCGCTTCAATTCGCTGTACCACGTCCAGCCCGACCGAAACCATGATCAGCAGGCCCGTTCCACCCAGGAACGCCGAGATGCTGAACGGAATATCCATCACTTCGTTGACCACGGTGGGGATCACCGCGATCGCCGCCAGGAAGGCAGCACCGCAGTAGGTGATCCGCTCCATCACGCGTTCAAGGTACTCCGCCGTCCGCTTGCCGGGGCGAAGCCCGGGGATGAAGTGTCCCTGGTCTCGCAGCTGGTTGGCCATCTCCTTCGGGCGGAACTGGACGGTCGTCCAGAAATACGCGAAGAAGAAGATCATGATAATGTAAATCACAGTGTATGTGTAGCTCCCCATCTCGAAAGCGCCCGCCAATGTCCGCACCGTCGCCGCAAGCCAACCTTCGCTGCCCACTGCCGATCGGAGGTAACGGAAGATCATCCCGGGGAAGATCATCAGCGACGAGGCGAAGATGATCGGCATCACGCCGCCGTGGTTCACGCGGAGGGGCATGTAGTGACGCTGCCCGCCGTATACGCGTCGGCCTCGGGTGTGCTTGGCCTGCTGGATGGGGATCCGCCGCTGGCCCTGCGTGATGAGGATCGCCCCGGCGATCACCAGTACGAACATCGTCGCCAGTACCACCAGCGCCAGCGGGCCGATCTTGTCGGCCCCGGCAGCCATGTCCAGGGTGAAGCGGCGGGACAGCTCGACCACCGCGCCGGGCATGCGGGCCACGATGCCGGCCATGATCAGCAGGCTGATTCCGTTGCCGATGCCGTATTCGTCGATCTGCTCGCCCAGCCACATCATGAACACGGTCCCAGCCGTCATGCCCAGCACGCCGACGAGGAACACCATCGTGGGATTCACTTCCGGGTAGAGCATCCTGCTGTTGATCAGATAATACATCCAGCCAGTGCCCTGAACCAGGCACAGCAGGACGGTTCCGTAACGGGTGTATTCCTGAATCTTGCGCTGCCCGGCGGGGCCTTCCTTCTGGAGCTTCTCCAGCTTCGGCCAGACCGTCGTCAACAGCTGCATGATGATCGAGGCGGAAATGTAGGGCATGATGCCCAACCCGAACAGGGTGGACTTGCCCAGGTTGCCGCCGGTGAACATGCTCAGATACGTCAGCGCTTCACCGAAGACCCCCCCCTGCCCGCCGGCGCGGGACAGCAGATCGGCCACCTTCGCCTGGTCGAGCCCGGGAAGCGGAACCCAGAAACCCACGCGATAAATGCACAGCAACCCCAACGTGAATCCCAGCTTGTTGAGCAGTTCGGGGATGGAGAAGATGTTCTCCAGCGATCGCTTCATGTTGGACTGCGACAGGATGGCCCAGTAATAGCCTCCCGCCAGCAGCAGTCCGACCGCCACCTTCAGCAGGGGCGCGACCACGTCCATGCCCTGCACGGCAGCACCCGTCCCGAAGCCGACCTGCGTGACACCAACCACGCCCTCGGCTGCGAGATACAGCGCGCCGCCGAGCATGGCGATGCCAACAATAATCTGGAATAGCCGGAATCTCATCCGTTACATACCTTCCCAGGGTTCATCGCCCCAGAGGGCCTGTTATTCCTTCTCGCCTTCCGAGCCCGAGGATTTCTCATCCCTGGTCTCGGCCTGTTCGTCGGCCGCGGGGGCCTTGGCACTCTCGACGGGCTTGCCGTCCGGAGTCAACGCCGACCCACCGGCGTCGGTGATCTTCGCGATGGCCGACTTGCTGAACTTCGCCGCCTTGACGGTCAGCTTCTTGGTCAGCTCGCCGTCGCCCAGAATCTTCACGGGCTTCTCGGCGTCCCGAACGAGGCGGGCGGCCACCAGTGCGTCAATGTCCACCTCCGCACCGGCGTCGAATGCGTCGTCCAGCGAGGCGATATTCACCACCTGGTACTCCGTGCGGAAATTCTTGTTGTTGAAGCCGCGTTGCGGAATCCGGGCGAGCATGGGGTTCTGTCCGCCCTCGTAGCCCAGACGCTGCTTGGCGCCCGCACGGGACTTGTAGCCCTTGTGACCGCGCCCGGAGGTTTTACCCTTGCCGGATCCGTCGCCACGCCCGACTCGCTTGCGCTTCTTGTTCTTTCCTGCCGCCGAGAGGATCTCTTCGAGTTTCATCAGACTTTCACTCCACGCAGTTCGCTGATCTGCTCGGCCGACCGGAGCCTCAACAGCGCGTCCATGCCCGCCTTGATCAGGTTCTTCGGGCAGGTCGAGCCATACGCCTTGGTCAGCAGGTTGTGGATGCCCGCCAGCTCAAACAGCGGGGCCACCTTCTTCCCGGCAATCACGCCGGTACCTTCACTGGCCGGGACGAGCACGATCTTGCTGGCGCCCGATCGACCGATGACCTTGTGCGGGATCGTTCCACCCTTCAACTGGATGGGAACCATCATCTTCTTGGCCTCGGCGATTCCCTTCTCAACGGCCATGGGAACCTCGTTGGCCTTTCCGTATCCGATACCGACGCGGCCTTTCTGGTCGCCACAGACCACCAGGGCGGCGAAGGAGAACCGGCGTCCGCCTTTGACGACCTTTGAGGTCCGGTAGATCTGGATCACATTGTCCTGGATCTCGCCGTCGCCGTCGAACCCGTCGGATAATCTTTTTCGTTGCATCGCCACGATCGCTGCTCCTGTGGTTCTAGAATTCCAGCCCGCCCTTGCGTGCCGCCTCGGCGAACTCACGAACCCGCCCATGGTAGGCGTATCCGTTCCGGTCAAAGACGACCCGCTTGATGCCGGCCTCAACGGCCTTGCCCGCCAGCGCCTCGCCCACCGCACTGGCAGCGGCCTTGTTGCCGCCGTGGCCCAGCTGCTCGCGGAGCGGGTCCTCCTGGGAGCTTGCCGCCACCAGGGTCTGACCGGCCTTGTCGTTGATAATCTGGGCGTACATGTTCTTGTTGCTCCGGAAAATCGTCAGGCGTGGCCGCTCGGCCGTCCCGGTGATCTTCTTTCGAACACGAAGCTTACGCCGCTTGCGTCTTGCGAATTTCTTCTCTATCGCCTTCATGGTCTCTGCTCTGCGCTGTGCGGATCCCTTGCGGGAAGTTGCGATTAACCGCCCGTTCCGGCAAAGGCCTTACCGACCTTCCGACGGACGTACTCTCCGGCGTACCGAACGCCTTTGCCCTTGTACGGCTCGGGCGGACGCTTCTTGCGGATCTGGGCGGCGAACTCACCAACAACCTGCTTGTCGGCGCCCTTGATGCTGAACTTCGCCGGGTCATTGTCTCCACGGGCCGCCGGGGTCTGAACCTCCACCGTCACGCCCATGGGAACCGAAAAGACCTCGGGGTGCGACTTGCCGCAGTTCACCGTCAGGGTCTGACCCTGCAACTGAACGCCGTAGCCCACGCCGTACACTTCCATATCCTTCTGGTAACCCTTCGAGCATCCTTCCACCATGTTGGCGATGAGGCTGCGCGTCAGGCCGTGCAGGCTTCGGGAGAAGCGGTCGTCGCCGCTTCGCTCGACGCGAATTTCCTTGGCGTCCGTATCCACCGTCACCGACACCTCCGGGCGATGCTCCCAGGAGAGCTTCCCCTGGGGACCTTCCACGGAGATCGTTCGGCCGCTGTAGGAAACGGTCACGCCGCTGATAATCGGTACGGGTGCTTTGCCTATCCGGGACATAGTTCTCTCTCACCTAGCAGACGGTGCACAGGACCTCGCCGCCGACGTTCTTCTCGCGACACTGACGGTCGGAAAGAACACCGTGCGACGTCGAGACGATCGCGATTCCCATCCCGTCCAGCGGACTGGGAAGGTCGGCCTTGCCGCGGTACACCCGCAGGCCAGGCTTGCTGACGCGATGCACCTCGGTCACCACGTCCTCGCCCATCGGTCCGTACTTCAGATACACGCGGAGAAGGCCCTGCTTGTTGTCTTCCACACGCTTGTATTCCTTGATGTAGCCTTCTTCCTGCAGAACGCGGCAGACGCCTTCGCAGATCTTCGAGGCTCGAACATTCACCACTTCGTGCCGGGCTCGAAGAGCGTTACGTACGCGCGTCAGCATGTCGGCAATTGGGTCAGACAGACTCATCTGGTCACTTCCTTCTTACCAACTGGCTTTTCTCATGCCCGGGATCTTGCCTTCGTTGGCAAGATTTCGCAGACAGATTCGGCAGATCCTGAACTTCCGATACACGCTTCTCGCCCGGCCACACAACTCGCACCGGCGAACTTTCCGGGTGGAAAACTTCGGCGGTCTTTTGGCTTTGGCGATTCTTGATTTACTGGCCATGGTTATCCTTGCTCATTCTCTCGACGGAAGGGCATGCCCAGGAGACTCAACAGCTCCCTCGCTTCCTCGTCCGAGTCGGCACTGGTCTGAAAGGCAATGTTCATTCCCTGCGTGAAGTTCACCGAGGCAGGGTCGATCTCCGGAAACACCGTCTGCTCCGTGAGGCCCATGTTGTAGTTGCCCCGCCCGTCGAACCCCGAAGGATTCAGCCCGCGGAAGTCACGCACGCGGGGGATCGCCAGAGACACCAGACGATCGAAAAACTCCCACATCCGAGTGTCCCGCAGCGTCACCTTCAGCCCGACCTTGCTTCCTTCCCGCAGGTGGAAGTTACTCACCGACTTGCGGGCCTTGGTCACCACGGGCTTCTGGCCTGCGATCGTCGCCAGGTGCTTCTCGGCGGCTTCGAGACGGGCCTTGTCGTTCTGTGCGTCGCCGATTCCCATGGAGATCACAATCTTCTCCAGCACCGGAACTTCCATCGGGTTGGTATACCCGAATCGCTCCTTGAGGGCGGGAATCACCTCGCTCCTGTATTGTTCTCTTACGCGTGCGACCATGATTTATCCCTGCTTGCCGGGCTTGACCTGCCCAAGCGACTCGCCGCTCTTGACGGCGATCCGCTCCTTGGAACCATCCTCGTTGATCCGGAACCGTATCCGCGTGGCCTGGTCCGTCTTCGGGTCCACCGGAAGCACGTTGGAGATATGAATCGGCATCTCCTTCTGAATCCGGCCGCCCTGGGGATGCTGACGCGACGGACGCAGGTGGCGGTACACCCGGTTGACGCCCTGCACCAGGACCTTCTCCCGCTTGGGGTAGACCCGCAGGACCTCACCAACCTTGTTGATGTCCTCGCCCGCGATCACCTTGACCATATCACCTTTTTTCACATGCCGTGCCATCGTCAGACCACCTCTGAGGCCAGCGAAACAATCTTCATGTAGTTCTTCTCGCGGAGTTCGCGGGCCACCGCACCGAAGATTCGCGTGCCTCGGGGGTTGCCGTCACCGTCGACGACGACGGCCGCCGGACGATCGAACTTCACGTAGCTTCCGTCCTGCCGGCGAACCGGGTGGGCTGTCCGCACCACCACGCACCGCACGATCTCACCGTCCTTGACGGCCCCGCCGGGCTGGGACTTCTTCACCGAGCAGATCACCAGATCGCCCAGCGAAGCCGTCCGACGCGTGTATCCGCCCGTTCGGGTGGACCCGCCCAGCACGCGGATGACGCCCACGATCCGGGCGCCGCTGTTGTCGGCGACTTCCAAGCGTGTTTCTTGCTGAATCACGAGCCTATTCCTTCCCGGCGGCGCCGGTCACGATCGCCCCGGCACGGACCACACGTACCAGCCGCCACGATTTGTTCTTGCTGACCCGACGGCAGGGAACGATCTCCACAACGTCGCCCAGCTTGGCGACCTCGTGCGGGTCGTGAACCGCCAGCCTTGTGCGGCGACGAATGTACTTGCCGTACTGCGGATGCTTCTGGAGGTGCTCGATGTCCACCCGAATGGTCTTCTGACCTCCGGTGGAGGACACCGTGCCACGCCTGGTCCGCGTCAGCCCGGCCGTCTTATTTTCCTGTGATTCACTCATATCGTCTCGTTCTCACCAAGCCTGGGTTACGCCTGTTTCTCGTTGTCCAACTCGCGCTGACGGGCCACCGTCTTGATGCGGGCAATGTCCCGCTTGGCCTTTTTGAGCATCGAGGGGTTCTCGAGCTTCTCCGTAACCGCCTGGGCCCGAATGTCAAACAGGTGGCGATGCACCCGGTTGAGCTCGTTGACCAACTCCTCGTCGTTCAGTTCGCGAATCTCGTCAATCTTCATCACTTGCCTCGATGTCCTAGATGGTGCCGCTTCGGTGCGCCATCCGACAGCGGATGGGCATCTTGTTGGCCATACGACGCATCGCGTCACGCGCGGTCGCCTCGTCCACGCCGGCGATCTCAAAGAGAATCGTGCCCGGCTTGACCACGGCGACCCATTCCTTCGTCTCGCCTTTGCCCTTGCCCATGCGGGTCTCAAGGGGCTTGGCACTGATGGGCTTGTCCGGGAAGACCCGGATGTACACCCTGCCTTCACGGTGCAGGAAGTGCGTTGCCGCCACTCGGCCGGCTTCGAGCTGACGGGCGGAAATCCAACCCGACTCGGTCGCCTGCAGGCCGAAGTCCCCGAACGCCACCGTGTGACCTCGGGTCGCATTGCCCTTCATCTTGCCCCGCATCTGCTTGCGGTGTTTGACTCGTTTTGGCATCAACGGCATGGTTTTGCCCTTCCACTGGCCTTGTTGCTATCTGCTCGTCCCGTGGGACGTGGGTGTTCTCGCTTAGCTCTCGGAGCTCTCGCTGCCGCCGGGCTTCTCGCCTTCGCTCTTCGCGGGCGTATCCGGGGTCGACTCCGGTTTGGCGGGTGCTCCCTCAGCCTTCGGGGCCGAGTCGGCCTTGGCCTGCTCGCCGCCTTCTTTCTGCTCGGTCTTGCTCGCCTCGGCTGCCCGACGGGCACCCAGACGCGAACCGCCCGGGCGCGGGCTCGACGGGGTCGCTGCCTCGTCACGCCGGCCTCGGCGTCCGCCACGACGGGCTCCCCCGCCGCCAGCTCCGCCACCACCGCCGCCGCCACGTCGGGGACGCCGTCCACCGCGTCCGCCGCCGGGCCCGCCGGCAGGGGCCTGCTCTTCGGGACGCTCCTCGCCGAACATGCCCCGGTAGATCCAAACCTTCACGCCGATCGTACCGTACGTCGTGTGGCAGGGAACGAATCCGTAGTCCACGTCCGCTTCCAGCGTCTGCAGCGGGACCGAACCGAAGTTCGTCGTCTCGGTGCGGCACATCTCCGCTCCGCCCAGGCGGCCGGAAATCTGCACGCGGACGCCTTTGGCACCGGCCATCATGGTTCCCTCGGCACGCTGCTTGAGCGTACGACGGAAACTCGAACGCCGCTTGAGCTGCTCGCTGATGCCCTCGGCCACCAGCATCGCATCGAGGTCCGGGTTGCGGATCTCCACGATATTGATGTTCACGCGACGGTCGGTCAGGTCTTCCAGGGCGTTCTTGAGGCGGTCGACTTCCGCGCCCTTCGGGCCGATCACCAGGCCCGGCCGGGCGGTCTTCAAAGAGACCTTCACCTCTTCTCGCGTCCGTTCGATCTCGATCGCCGAGATCGCCGCGTACGGAGGTTGGCGGTTCAACCGGTCGTCGATGAACTTCCGCATCTGCTGGTCTTCGACCAGGAACTCACCGAAGTTGCTCTTCGGGGCGAACCAGCGGCTTTTCCACCCGAGGGTGATGCCTGTCCGGAACCCGATTGGAGATACTTTCTGTCCCATTCTCGCGCCTCTGCTACTGTTGATCCTGCTCGACAACCACGGTGATGTGGCTGGTTCGCTTGCGGATAATGTGTGCCCGTCCACGGTCTTTCGGCCGGAACCGCTTCATCGTCGGACCCTCGTCAATCCGGATCTCCTTGACGAACAGCAGGTCCATGTCGGCCTGGGCTTCGTTGGCGTTCGCTGCCGCGGTCGAAAGCACCTTCGAGACCATCGGCGCCCCACGGTGGGGCGAAAACTTCAGGATATCCAGAGCGTACTGAACGTCCCTGCCACGGATCAAATCGCCCAGCGGACGAACCTTCCGGGCACTGATGCGGGCGAACTTGTGTGTGCTATGCCAAGCCATAACTGTCGGCTCCTGATGGCGAAACTCGCTGCTGTGAGGACCTTATCGGCCGCCTGCCATGTGACCACGGAACAGCCGGGTCATACTGAATTCTCCCAGCTTATGGCCGACCATGTCCTCGGTTACCTGTACCTTGTTGAACACCTTCCCGTTATGCACCTCGAAGGCGTATCCGACAAACTCCGGAACGATCGTGCAGGACCGCGCCCAGGTCCGAATCGGCGACCGGTCACCGGTCTGCTCGGCCTTCATGACCTTGCGGAACAGCTTCTCGTCGACAAACGGGCCTTTTTTAGCACTTCGCGTCATGACGTTTCCTCATCATTACAGCGTCAGCTGGCCACCGCGCCGACTCCGGCGACGGCGAATAATCAAATTATTGGTGGGCTTGCGCTTACGACGCGTCTTGCCGCCCTTGGACAGCTTGCCGGTCGGCGAGCAAGGCTGGCGACCGCCCGCACGACGACCTTCGCCGCCGCCCATCGGGTGATCCACCGGGTTCATCGCCGAGCCGCGAACGCGGGGGCGTCGACCGAGGTGACGCATCCGACCCGCTTTGCCCATCCGGCGCGACTGCCATTCGACGTTGCCCAGCTGTCCCAGCGTCGCCCGGCAGGAGGCGTTGACCATCCGCATCTCACCGGAGGGAAGAATCAGGTGGGCCATCTTGCCGTCGCGGGCACCCAGGCGGGCCACCCCACCGGCGGTGCGAACCATCTGCCCGCCCCGGCCGGGGGTCAACTCGATGTTGTGCACTTCCATGCCAACCGGAATCGAATACAGCGGCATGCAGTTGCCCAGGCGGGGTTCGATCTTCTCACCGGAGATAATCTCCTGACCCACCTTCAGGCCCTGCGGAGCCAGCACGTAGCGCTTCTCGCCATCGGCGTATTCGACCAGGGCAATGTTCACCGAACGGTTCGGATCGTACTCGATCGTCTTGACCGTGGCAGCGACGTCGTCCTTGTTCCGCTTGAAGTCGATCACGCGGTAGCGACGCTTGTGTCCGCCGCCGCGATGCCGCGACGTGATCCGACCCTGGTGGTTGCGGCCACCGGTCTTCTTCAGCGGACGAAGCAGCGACTTCTCGGGCTTGTCCGTCGTCACGTCCGCGCGGATCAGAACGTTCGAGTTCCGACGTCCGGCAGAGGTTCGTTTGTATTTCTTGATTGGCATAGCTGGGGCCTTGTTCGTGTCTCTAGAACAGGTCGATATGGTCGTCCGGGTGCAGCTCGACCATGGCTTTCTTCCAATGTTTCGTGTTGGACATCCATCGTCCCACGCGGCGGGGCTTGCCCTTGCGGTTGGCCGTCCGCACCGAAATCACGCGGACCTCGTAGAGCTTCTGGACGGCGTGCTTGATCTGAATCTTGTTGGCCTTGGGGTTGACCTCGAAGGTGTAGGCGTTGTTCGCATCGGCCTGGTGGGTGCCCTTCTCGGTCACCAGCGGGCGGACGATAATGTTGTAAATGTCGTTCTTCACGCCTTGTCCTCCTGTCCCATCAGGGCCTTCATCGCCTCGACGGTCACGAGCATCTTCGGCCTCATCGCCACGTCGAAGGCGTTGAGCTCTTCGGTGATGCGGACCGTCAGGTCCGGGATGTTCCGCGAGGAGAGGTAGACGTTGCTGTCGCGATCCGCCAACGCCAGCAGGCAGCGACGGTTGATTTCGAGGTTCTGCAGAACGGCGGCCATCTCTTTGGTCTTCGGGGCGTCCATCGACAACCCATCGACGACCTTGAAGTCCTCGCCCTGGATCTTGGCGAGAATCGCCGAGTTCAAAGCGGCCTTCCGCATGCCCTTGGGCAGCTTCTTGCGGGCGGCGTACGGCCTCTTGGCGAAAGCGACGCCACCGCCGCGTACCTTATGAGTACGCAACGCGCCGCGACGGGCATTGCCCGTGCCCTTCTGGCGGAAGAGCTTCTTGCCCGAACCGGCGACCATCCCGCGGCTGCGATTGGCGGCAGAGCCCTGACGCTTGTTGAGGTGGTACGCAACCACCGCCTGCTTGAGGACCGAGGCGTTCACCTCGCCGCCAAAGACGGCTTCGTCGACCTGCATCGTGTCGACCTGCTCGCCGCTCGTGTTGTATACTGGAACTTCCAACATGGCTGGTTTCCTACCGACCCAGACGGGTCTCTGTGCTACTGCGAACCCTTCGCTGTCTTGCTCGTGCGAACCATCACGTACCCGCCGTTGGGGCCAGGAACCACGCCCCGAACCAGCAGCAGGTTGTTTTCTTTGTCGATGCTCACCAGTCTCTGGTTCCGCATCGTGCAGCGGACGTTGCCGTACTGCCCGGCCATCCGCTTGCCCTTCTTGATCTTCGGGCCGGTACCGGCGTTCGAAGAGTGACTGGCAATCGAACCAGGACTGCGGTGCTTCCGCTCGACGCCGTGGGTGGCCAATTGCCCCTTGAACCCGTAGCGACGCATCCCGCCGGAGAAGCCCCGGCCTTTGGTGGTGCCCACCACGTCCACGACCTCGACGTCCTCGAACGCCTCGACCGTGATGGTCTGGCCCCGTTCGACGTCCAGTTGGTCCTCGCCGAGGCGGAACTCGCGGACGTACTTCTTCGGCTTGGCGTTCGCCTGCCGGGCATGGCCGATGGCGGGCTTCTGGGCCCGCTGGGCCTTGACGTCCTCGAAACCCAGCTGCATGGCACTGTACCCGTCGCTCTCGACGGTCTTGACCTGCAGCACGCTGCACGGGCCGGCCTGTATGACGGTCACCGGGTGAAGAACTCCCGTCTCGTCATACACCTGCGTCATGCCAATCTTTTTGCCCAGAATCGCGGCAAGCATCATGGAATCCTCTAGGCCTTGATCTTGATGAATACGCCAGCCGGGACAACCAGGCGGTTCAACGCCTCGATCGTCCGTACGGTCGGCTCGTAAATGTCGATGATCCGCTTGTGCGTCCGCATCTCGAACTGCTCCCGCGACTTCTTGTTCACGTGCGGGCTGCGAAGCACCGTGTATCGCTCGATCCGCGTGGGGAGGGGAATCGGGCCACGGGCACGGGCACCGGTGCGCTCGGCGTGGTCGACGATGTCCTTCGACGACGTATCCAACGCACGGTGATCGTACGCCTCCATCCGGATGCGAATTCTGTCCTGAAGCATGGGGAAACTCTCCGAAGCCTTGGTCCTTGGTGCTCTCTGCGGCGTAAGGTGCAGAGCTTGTCCAAGATACTCACCAAACTCTAGTTGTCAACTCCGCTCTGAACTTTTTCCCGGTCTTTTCCGGAACAATCTTCATATAGCCCGATTCCGACCGGTTGCCGGACCGGAATCTAGTAGTACTTCATGATCTCCTCGGCCACCTGCGTCGGGGCCGGTGCGTATGTATGGGGTTCCATCGTGCTGGTCGCCCTGCCCTGCGTCAGCGAGCGGAGGGCAGTGGTGTATCCGAACATTTCCGCCAGCGGCGCCAGGGCATACAGGATGCGGAACTGCCCTCGCTGCTCGATCTCGCGGATCTCGCCACGACGCGAGTTCAGGTCGCCCGTGACGGCTCCGAGATACTCATCCGGCGTGGAAACCTGCAGTTTCATCAAGGGCTCGAGGAAGACCGGCTTGGCGTTGGCCACGGCCTGGTCGTACGCCAGCGAAGCCGCCTGACGGAAGGCCACCTCCGTGCTGTCCACGGGGTGGTGCTGGCCGCCCAGGAGCGTCGCTCGGACGTTGAGCATCGGGTAGCCCGCCTGCGGGCCGGAGGTGGCGCTGTCCCGCACGCCTTCCTCGACGGCCGAGATGAACTCCTTGGGGACGTCCTCGGCGTCGGCCTGGTTGACAAACTGGATGGCGTCCTCGTCCGGACCGGGCTGGATGGCTTCGACCTTCAGGCGGACCACCGCGAATTGCCCTCGGCCGCCCAGTTGGCGTTCGAACCGCCCTTCGCTGGTGGCCGAGCCCATGATCGCTTCCTTGTAGGACACCTTCGGCCGACCTACGCGGACGTCCAGGCCCTGCTCGCGGGTGAGCTTGTGCACCACGACCTCCAGGTGCAGCTCGCCCATCCCCGAGATGGTCGTTTGCCCGGTCTCTTCCTGGAAGCTGTACCGGAAGCTCGGGTCCTCGCGCTTCAGCGTGTTCAGCGCGTCGATCATCCCGTCCTTGTCGGCGTTGGTCCGCGGCTCGATGCTCAGCGTAA
This sequence comes from uncultured Planctomycetaceae bacterium, assembly GCA_964521005.1. Taxonomy (GTDB): domain Bacteria; phylum Planctomycetota; class Phycisphaerae; order SM23-33; family SM23-33; genus CAZFPT01. The sequence goes on from CAZFPT010000005.1 coordinate 17,259, forward strand.
TCACCGGCTCGGGGTATTCGAGCTTCTCCAGAATGATCGGGTGTTTCGGGTCGCACAGCGTATCGCCGGTCAGCGAATTCCGCAGACCCACCAGCGCGGCGATCTCGCCGGCCTGGATCTCGTCGGCCCCGGTCCGCTGCGAGGCGTGCATCCGCCAGATGCGCGAGACGTTCTCCTTCTTGCCCTGCGTACTGTTGAGCACGCGAGTGCCGGTCTTGAGCGTTCCGCTGTAAATCCGGGCGAAGTGCAGATCGCCATGCTTGTCCGAGACGATCTTGAACACCAGCGCCGCCAGAGGCTCGGCCGGGTCCGGGTGGCGGTATAGCGTCTCTTCCTTTTTCGTGTCGGCCAACCCTTCCACCGGCGGGACGTCCAGCGGGCTGGGAAGGTAGCGGACCACCGCGTCCAGCAGCGGGCGAACGCCCATGTGCTTCAATGCCGAGCCGCACAGCACCGGGTGAATCTTCCCGGTCAGCGTGCCTTTGCGGATGGCCCGGTGGATCTCATCCAGCTCGATGGGCTGCTCGTGGAGGTATTTCTCCATGACCTCGTCGTCGTACTCCGCGACCGCTTCGATCAGTTCGCTCCGCATGACCTCAGCCAACTCTTTGAGGTCCTCGGGAATCTCTTCCTCGCGAAGGGTCGTGGCCACGTCCTCGGGGTCGTAGTAATACGCTTTGCCGGTGAGCAGGTCGACCTGCCCGGCAAACTCGTCGCTGGCTCCGATGGGCATCTGCAGCACCACCGGGTTGCCGTGCAGCCGGGCGCGGATCTCCTCGACGACGTTCTCGAAGTCGGCCCCGAGGCGGTCCATCTTGTTTACGAAGCACAGCCGGGGGACCTTGTAGCGGTCCGCCTGATGCCACACCGTTTCGGTCTGGGCCTCGACGCCGCCGACCGCGCAGAAGACGGCCACCGCTCCGTCCAGAACGCGAAGCGACCGTTCGACCTCGATGGTGAAATCCACGTGCCCCGGCGTGTCGATCAGGTTGATCGGGTGCTTGGCCCATACCAGCGAGGTGGCCGCCGAGGTGATGGTGATCCCGCGTTCCTGCTCCTCGGTGAGGTAGTCCATGACCGCAGTCCCGTCGTGCACCTCGCCGATCTTGTGCGTTCGGCCGGCGAAGTAGAGCACGCGTTCGGTGACGGTGGTCTTTCCGGCATCGATGTGGGCCATGATGCCGATGTTCCGGACTGTCTTGAGGTCTACGGGCATAGTTCTGTTCAGTTGCACCGACAGCGCAGCCGCGGGGCGGGCCGGACATCCCGGCGCGCACGGACTGGCCGTGTCTGGGGGTAAACATACGCATCGCCGACGGGTCGGGGCCCGTCGACAGCCGACCTTCGATCCGTCGCCCCGAAGGGACGCCAGGCAGGTCGACCCGGTTGTCTTATCCCATCGGCCCTTGCGGGCCTCGTCGAGCCCCGGCGGAAACTTGCCCCACCGGGGTCACCCGTACTTTGCCCGGATCGTCCCAACCACTGGGGCGATCCACCCGGACAGACACGGGCGATTCAATCAACACCGCTTCCTCGGCTGAGACTCAGCCGATCGTCACGGAATGATTCTGCTGCATGCTGCTTGCCGCCATCGACTGAATCACGACGACGGGTACGACGTTTACCTGCAGCTCTATCGACCCCAGGCGAAGTGGGCGAACGCCTTGTTCGCGTCGGCCATCCGGTGCACGTTTTCACGCGTGGTGACCGCAGCTCCTTCGCCATTGTAGGCAGCCACGATTTCCGCCGCCGCCCGCTCGTGCGTCGGTCGGCCGCTGCCCGATCGGATCGCGTCCCGCATCCAGCGCATCGCCAGGGACAACTGACGCTTGCCGCTGACGGGCATCGGAACCTGGTAGTTCGCACCGCCGACGCGCTTCGAGCGGACTTCCAGACGCGGCTTGACGTTCTCGACGGCCTTCTCGAAGATCTCGATGGCTGTGGCGTCTTCCACGCGCTTCTCGGCAATCTCCAGCGCCTTGTACATCATCCGCTGGGTGGTGCTCTTCTTTCCGTCGTACATCATGACGTTGATGAACTTCGCCAGGAGCTTGCTCTTGTAGCGCGGGTCGGGACGGAGCTGATCGGTCGATGAGGTAAATCGTTTGTATGCCATTGTTTTCCTGTTCGCCGCCGGCGGGGTTCGCCGTCGGCCTCATCCTTCCTGGGGGCCAGCGGGGGCCCGGGTTTAGTGCTCGCCAGTACTCTCGCCCACCTTCGAGCGAGTGTGAGTCCAGCTGTCGCATCTCCCAGCCGACTTGGGCGGAGAGAGTTCTCAATCGTTGAGACTACTTGGGCTTCTTTTGGCCGTACTTGCTTCGGCCCTGCTTGCGATCATCGACGCCCGCACAGTCCAGCGCCCCGCGGACGATGTGATATCGCACGCCCGGAAGGTCACGAACACGCCCGCCACGCACGAGCACAATCGAGTGCTCCTGGAGGTTGTGGTCGATCCCGCCGATGTAGGCGGTCACCTCTTTGCCGTTGCTCAGGCGGACGCGGGCCACCTTGCGCAGGGCGGAGTTGGGCTTCTTCGGCGTGACCGTCTTGACCAGAAGGCACACGCCCCGCTTCTGGGGGCACTGGTCCAGCGAAACGTTCTTCTTCTTCGCCTTGACCTTGCGCCGCGACTTGCGGACCAGTTGGTTAATCGTCGGCATTCTTCTACCTCTGTATGGGTTCCGTCAGTGGTTCGGTTTCCGTGCCCGCTCAGCTCTGCCCCGAAAGGGCCTGCTGCACCGCCTGGGTGATCTGGGCTTCGGTCAGTTCCTCGTCTTCGCCCGGGGCGCTGATCATGTCTACCAGTTCTACCGCACGCTTGATCCGCATCTCCATGTACGGCTTGAAGCTCGTACCGGCCGGGATCAGGTGACCGAGAATCACGTTCTCCTTCAGGCCCCGCAACTCGTCGACCTTGCCGGCCAGCGACGCCTCGGTGAACACCTTCGTGCTCTCCTGGAAGCTCGCCGCCGAGAGGAAACTCTCCGACTGCAGCGACGCCTTGGTGATTCCCAGCAGCAACGTGGTGGCCGTGGCCGGTTTCGGCCGACGCGTCTTGGCCGGCTGACCGCCGTCGGCTTCCACGTCCATATTCGCCTGCTCGATGCGGTCCTTCTCGACGATCTCGTCTTCCACGAAGTCCGTATCGCCCGGGTCGATGATCCGCATCGATTTGGCGAGCCGTTCATTCTCTTCACGGAACCGGAACTTGTCAATAACATCTCCGGGCAAAAGTTCCGAATCGCCCACGCTGTCCACGTGCACCTTCCGGAGCATCTGCGAGAGAATCACCTCGATGTGCTTGTCGTTGATCGTCACGCCCTGGCTGCGGTAGACGCTCTGGACTTCTTCCAGCAGGTACCGCTGCAGCGCTTCCTCGCCGCGAATGGCGAGAATATCGTGCGGAACCAGCGGGCCTTCCGTGAGCGGATCGCCCGACTCGACGTAGTCGCCCGTGTGAACCAGCAGGTGGCGGTCATGCGGGACGTGGTGCTCACGCTCCATGCCCGACTCGGACCGGACAATAATCGTCATCTTGCCGCGGCGCTTGTCCGTTCGCAGCTCCACCCGGCCGGAAATCTCGGCCATGGCGGCAGGCTCTTTCGGCTTGCGGGCTTCGAAAATCTCCGTCACACGCGGCAGGCCGCCGGTAATGTCCTGCGTTCCGGACATCTCGCGAGGCTGACGGGCCAGCAACGCACCGGCCTTGAGGGTCTGGCCCTCCTCGACCTCGATGCGGGCCTTGGCAGGCAGGTAGTGGAAGTCCAGCACCTTCCCGTCCTTGTCCTCGATGAGAATCCGCGGGTGCATCTCGCCCTTGTGCTCGACGACGACGTACCGTCCGGCACCGCGCTCGGCTTCGAGGCGGACCGTCTCGCCTTCCTCGATGTCCTGGAAGCGGACGATTCCGTCGGCTTCGGCGAGAATCGGAACACGGTGCGGGTCCCACGTAACCAATCGCTGCCCGGGCTTGACCTTCTGGCCCTCGGGAACCAGGATCACCGCACCGTAGGGAATCTTGTACTTCTCCAGCTCGCGGTCCTTGTCGTCCAGCACGGCGATCTCGCCGTTGCGCTTCAGCGCCACCAGCATGTGCTCGCCGGAGGGCACTTCCGCTTCCACCACGTTGAGCTGGCGATATTCGACCTTGCCGGCAGCGGCAGAGAGAATCTCGTTGTCCAGGACCGCCTTGGTCGCCACACCACCGGTGTGGAACGTACGCATCGTCAGCTGCGTGCCCGGCTCGCCGATCGACTGGGCGCCGATGATGCCCACCGCCAGCCCCTCTTCCACGAGGCGACCGGTGGAAAGGTCCTGGCCGTAGCAGCGGGCACAGATCCCCAGCGGGCTTTCGCAGGTCAGCGGGCTTCGCACGCGGATCGAATCCACGTTGAGATCCTCAATCCGCCGGGCCATCTCGTCGGTGATGACCTGGTTTTCCTTCACGATGATCTCGTCGGTCTTCGGGTCGATGATCGAATCGCGCGCGATTCGCCCAAGAACGACCTCTCGCAGAGGAACGTCGACCTGCTCGCCCTTGTAGATGGCCGATTTCTGGATGCCACGCTCGGTCCCGCAGTCCAGCTCGGTGACGATCACGTTCTGCGCCACGTCGGCGAGCTTACGGGTGAGATAGCCCGAGTCGGCCGTCTTCAACGCCGTGTCGGCCAAGCCCTTACGGGCACCGTGCGTCGAGGAGAAGTACTCCAGCACGCTGAGACCTTCGCGGAAGTTGGACTTGATCGGCGTCTCGATGATCTCGCCGGAGGGCTTGGACATCAACCCACGCATCCCCGCCAGCTGGCGGATCTGGTCGATGTTGCCTCGCGCCGCAGAGTCGATCATCAACCACACCGGGTTGAGGTAGCTGGGAAGTTCCTCTCGGCTGTCGCCTTCCAGCGCCGCTCGCAGGCTGTTGGTGACGGCCTCGCGTGCGTGGATCCACACGTCGATGATCTGGTTGTGGCGTTCGCCGTCGGTAATCGCATCGTCGCGGTAGTCCTTCTCGATCCGGTCGACGCGCTTCTGCGCCTGGGCGAGGAGGTCTTCCTTGTTGGCCGGGACCGTCAGGTCCGTCACGCCGAAGGACAGCCCCGCCAGCGTCGACTGACGGAAACCGAGGTTCTTGATGTCGTCCAGCAGATTCAGCGTCGCCCTCTTACCCAGGGCGGCGTAGCAGTCGGAAATGACCCGTCCGCTGCCCCGCTGGGAGAGCGGGTAGTTGTAGAACGCCAGACCTTCGGGCAGGATGTCGTTGAAGAAGCATCGGCCGGCCGTCGTGACGATTCTGCCGCTCTCGGCGACGGTCATGCCCTCCGAATCGATCACCTGCAGGTCCTTGGGCACCCGCAGGAGCACCTTCGAGTGCATCCCGATCAGCCCGAACGAGTACGCCTGGATCACCGCGTGGCGGTCCTTGAAAACAGGATACTCGTTGCCGTCGGAGTGCTTGACGCGGTGAAGCCTCTGATCGACGTCCTCCTCGCTGCCTTCGCACGTGAGGTAATAGATCCCCAGGACGATGTCCTGCGTCGGACGCATGATGGGCGAGCCGTCGGCCGGCGAGAAAATATTGTTCGTCGAGAGCATCAGCACGTGCGTCTCTGCCTGGGCCTCGATCGAAAGCGGAAGGTGGACGGCCATCTGGTCGCCGTCGAAGTCCGCGTTGAAACCCTTGCACGCCAGCGGATGGAGGCGGATGGCGTTGCCTTCCACCAGCACCGGCTCGAACGCCTGGATGCCCATCCGGTGCAGCGTCGGAGCGCGGTTGAGCATCACCGGGTGCTGGTAGATGACCTCTTCCAGCACGTCCCAGATCTCCCGGTCGCGCCGTTCGAGCATCTTCTTGGCGGACTTGATCGTGTCGGCCAACCCGCGGTCTTTGAGCTTGCGGATGATGAACGGCTGGAACAGCTCCAGGGCGATTTTCTTCGGCAGCCCGCACTGGTTGAGCTTGAGGTCCGGACCGACGACGATCACCGATCGACCCGAGTAGTCCACGCGCTTGCCCAACAGGTTCTCGCGGAAGCGTCCCTGCTTGCCCTTGATCATGTCGGTGAGCGACTTCAGCGGCCGATTGGCCGTCCCCTGCACCGGGCGGCGGCAGCGGTTGTTGTCGAACAGCGCGTCGACGGCCTGCTGCAGCATGCGCTTCTCGTTGCGGATGATGACCTCGGGGGCGTTGAGGTCCATCAGCTTCTTGAGGCGGTTGTTGCGGTTGATGATCCGCCGGTACAGGTCGTTGAGGTCGGAGGTGGCGAAGTTGCCGCTCTCCAGCAGCACCAACGGCCGAAGGTCCGGCGGGATCACGGGAATCACTTCCATGACCATCCACTCGGGGTTGTTGCCCGACAGGCGGATGCTCTCGACCAGCTTCAGACGCTTGGTGAGGTCCTTGGTCTTCTGCTTGGAGTTCGTGTCGCGCAGGCCCTGGCGGAGGTCCTTGACCAGTTGCTCCAGGTCCAGCTTGCCGAGCAGTACTTCGATCGCCTCGGCGCCCATGCCGGCCTTGAACGCATTGTGATACTTCTCCAACGCCGAGCGGTACTCTTCCTCGTTGAGCAGCTGCTTGTCTTTCAGCGGCGTCTCGCCGGGGTCGGTCACGACGTACTCCTGGAAGAGGATGACCTTTTCCAGGTCGGCCGTCTTCATCGCCAGCAGCGTCGCCAGGCGGGACGGAAGCGCCTTGAAGTACCAGATATGCACGACGGGCGCGGCGAGGTTGATGTGCCCCATTCGCTTGCGCCGCACGCGCGAGTGGGTCACCTTCACGCCGCAGCGGTCGCAGATGATGCCCTTGTGCTTGGTGCCTTTGTACTTGCCGCACGCGCATTCCCAGTCGCGCTCGGGCCCGAAGATCCGCTCGCAGAAGAGGCCGTCCTTCTCGGGGCGGTAGGTCCGGTAGTTGATGGTTTCGGGCTTCTTCACTTCACCGAACGACCAGCTGCGGATGTCGTTGGGCGAGGCGAGAAGAATCTTCACCGAACCGTAATCGTTGATTCTGTCGTATACACTATCAGCCATGATCTATTGCTCCTGTCTGCGCCTATGCGCCACGTGCTTCAGTGTGGGGTTCCGCCAACTGCCATCGTTGCGTGCCCGGCTGAGGGCGGAGCGCCCGCTCCTGCGGATCGGTCACTCGACACGTCAGGTCCGCCTCCACGAAGTAGGCACGATCCGGCCGCCACAGTTCCCAGTTGGTGTCCATGCTCGCCTCCGGCCCGACGTGGTCGGGAAACAACGTCAGAACCAGGCTCTTGGAGAACTCCAGCCGAACGTCCCAGCCGTCGGTGATCTCGACATGACGAACCGTCTTTCCGACCAACTGAGCAACCGCCTGCTCGCAGGTCTCGCGATCGTTGTCCGAACTCGCCACCGGACCGGCCGAGTCCGCCAACCGCCATGCACACCACACCAACAGGTGACTCTCGCCCTTGTGCGTGTCGTACTCGCGGGGATGAGGACTCGCCGATGCGCCTTTGATCTTTCGTCGCTTTCGCAGCTCAGCCAACGCCGCCACCTCTTCCGGGTCGCGCCGGACCTTCCGACCCAGATCCATCGCAAACGTGCATCCCACGCTTACATAGGCGTACCAGCATCGCTTCGCCTCGAGTGAAGCTCGGATCTCGGCGGCGGCCAGGATGTCTGCGGTGTTGAGCGGCACTGCTCTCCTACTTGTTCGGGAAGTCCCGAACCACGTCCTTGGCTTCCTCTACGATCTCCCGGTAGGTCAACTCCCGACCGGTGATCTGCCGATGAAGCAGCCTTCGCTGCCGGCGCGACAACCCCAGCCGGCGGACCACATCATCGATCATCTTAATGTCACGTTTTCTGACCATTCGAACCCCGTAGCGGAGCGTTGGCCTCGCCCGGTCGGTCTCAGATCAGCTTCTTCTTCTCCAGCTGAATGTTCAGGCCCAGCCCTCGCAGCTCGTTGCAGAGCACGTCGAAGCTCACCGGCGTGCCGGCTTCGAGGGTATTGGCGCCCTTGACCATCGATTCGTAGATCTTGGTCCTGCCCTCCACGTCGTCGCTCTTGACGGTGAGCAGTTCCTGCAGCGTGTAGCTCGCGCCGTACGCCTCCAGGCCCCACACTTCCATCTCGCCGAACCGTTGGCCGCCCGTGCGGGCTTTGCCGCCCAGAGGCTGCTGGGTGATCAGCGAGTACGGGCCCGTCGCGCGGGCGTGGATCTTCTCGTCCACCAGGTGGTGGAGCTTGTTCATGTAGATGTACCCGACGGTGGTCTTCTGGTCGAACGGGTCGCCGGTCCTGCCGTCGTAGAGCTGGATCTTGAGGTCCTCGGGCATCTCGGCCAGCAGCTCGCGCGACTCGCCGGCAGCCTGGACGACCTGTGAATCGGCCAACCGCTTGCGGACGTGCTCGTTGGCCTCCCGCACCGCCTGGACGATCTCGCCCTCGCTGGCTCCGTCGAACACCGGCGTTACCGCCTGGAAGCCCAGCACAGCCGCCGCCCAACCCAGGTGCGTCTCGAGGATCTGCCCGACGTTCATACGTCCCGGAACGCCCAACGGGTTGAGCACGATGTCCACCGGCGTCCCGTCGTCCAGGAACGGCATGTCCGCCTCGGGCACGATCCGGGCGATCACGCCCTTGTTGCCGTGTCGACCTGCCATCTTGTCGCCCACGCCCAGCTTCCGCTTGGTGGCGACCAGGACCTTGACCATCTCCAGCACACCGGAGGGCAACTCGTCGCCGCGCTTCATGTGTTCGAGCTTCCGCTCGGTTTCCGTGCGGATCTCGTCAATCCGGGGCCAATAGTTCTTGTAGATCTTCTCGGCCTGCTCCTTGGCGGCAGCGGAGCCCTTCATCCACTTGGCGTTGAAGTTCTCGATCTGTTCGAGGATGACCTCGTTGATATCGCTCTGGCCGACCTTCTGGCGGGTGGTCGGGTCCACCATCTCGGTCCCGAGCACCTCGTTGATGTCGTCCACCATCTTCCGGAAGACCTGGATCAGCGAGTCCTGCTGGGCCTTCTCGTAGTCCTTCATCTCACGGTTGAGCTCTTTTTTCCGCTCGTCGGACATGTGCATCCGTCGGCTGAAGCGGCGGGTGTCGATCACCACGCCCTCCTCGCCGGCGGGCAGTTCGAGGCTGTCGTTCTTGACGTCCTCGCCAGCGCGGCCGAAAATGGCATGCAGGAGCTTCTCTTCCGGGGTCAGCTCGCTCTTGGACTTCGGCGAGACCTTGCCCACCAGGATGTCTCCGGGGCCCACGTGCGTGCCGATCTGCACCACGCCGTTGGCATCGAGGTTCCCCAGCGCCTTCTCCGAGACGTTGGGAATCTCGCGGGTGAACTCCTCGCGACCCAGCTTGGTCTCGCGGATCTCCACCTCGTACTCTTCCAGGTGAACGCTGGTAAACGCGTCGGTCTTCAACAGCCGTTCGGAGATGACGATCGCGTCCTCGAAGTTGTAGCCGTCATACGTCATGAAGGCCACCAGCACGTTACGACCCAGTGCAAGCTCACCGTCGCAGGTCGAGGACCCGTCGGCGATGACCTGCCCCTTCTTGACGCGCTGACCTTCTCTCACGATGGTCTTCTGGTTGAGGCAGGCCCGTTCGTTGAGTCGGCCGAACTTCACCAGGGGGTATTCGTCGGCGTTGTCCAGAACGATCTTCGCCGAGTCCACGTACGTCACCTGCCCATCCTTGCGGGCGCGGGTGACCATCGAGGAGTTCTCCGCCACCGGGCGCTCCAGACCGGTCGCCACGATCGGCGGCTCGGACCGCACCAACGGAACCGCCTGCCGCTGCATGTTGGAGCCCATCAGGGCGCGGTTGGCGTCGTCATGCTCCAGGAACGGAATCAGGGCGGCAGAGATGCCCACCGTCTGCTTGGGCGAAATGTCCACGAAATCCACGTCCTGCCCGTCCACGAGGCGGACCTCACCCTTCACCCGGGCCAGGACCTGCCCCTTCTGGAGCTCCTTGCCCTTGCTCTCGGGATCCAGCGCTTCGGGCGGTGCCAGGACCGATTCCATCTCCTCGTCGGCACGGAGGTGGACGATCTCTTCGGTCATCTTGCCGTTCCTGCAGCGGCGGTATGGCGTGGTCAGAAAGCCGTACTCGTCCACCCCGGCGTAGATCCCCATCGAGGTGATCAGACCGATGTTGTTGCCTTCCGGCGTCTCGATCGGACACACGCGGCCGTAGTGGGAGATGTGGACGTCTCGCACCTCAAAACCGGCTCGTTTGCGGTTCAGTCCGCCCGGGCCCAACGCCGAGAGACGACGCTCGTGCACCAGTTGCGACAGCGGGTTCTGCTGGTCGACCACCTGCGAAAGCTCGCCGCGGCCGAAGAAATAATCAATGCTCGACGAGATGCTCTTGGAATTCACCAGCTCGGCGATCTTGGTCAACTCGTTGGGGTCCTTCAGGCTCATCCGCTCCTGCACGGTGCGGCGGAGCTTGAGGAAACCCTTGCGAAGCTCGTCCATCGCCAGCTCGTCGATCGTCCGAAGACGACGGTTGCCGAGGTGGTCGATGTCGTCCACCACGCCCTCGCCGTTCCGCAACCCGAGGATATACTTCAGCGTGTTGATGAAGTCCTCCGGGCGCAGGGTCATCTCGTCTTCGCTGATTTCCTGCTTGAACTTCCGGTTGATCCGGAACCGACCCACCCGACCCAGGCGATAGCGGTTCTCGTCGTAGAACTTCTCCTCGAAGAGCGTCTTGGCCTTCTCCAACTGGGGCGGGTTGCCCGGGCGAAGACGCATGTAAATCCGCAGCAGCGCGTTCTCATGGCTGTCGGCGGCATCCTCGGCGAGGGTGTTGAGAATCAGCGGATCGTCGACCTTCTCGACGACCTCGATCTTCTTGATCTTGGAGGACTGGATGTTCGTCAGTGCCTCACCCACCTGCCCGCCGGCAGGGACCACCTCTTCGCCGGTCTCTTCCTCGATGTAGCCTTCCACCAGGTAGTGGGTGGCCTTGAGCTTGCCAACGGCAAGGTTTTTGGTCGGGTAGAAACGGCGGATGATCTGGGCGTTGGTGCCCAGTTCCTCGTCCATCGCGCGGAGGAACATCGTCGCGGCGATCTTCGAGGACTGGTCGATCCGCATCGTCAACGCGTCCTTCTTGGTGACGGCCAACTCGATCCAGCTGCCGCGATCGGGAATGATGCGGGCCCCGTGCAGCGGACGGTCCGACTCCTGCATCTCGACGGTAAAGTCCACGCCCGGCGAGCGGTGCAGCTGCGAGACGATCACGCGCTCCGCACCATTGATGATGAACTCGCCGCCGCCGATCATCCGGGGCGCCTCGCCGAGGTAAATGCTCTCCTCCAACACGTCCGGAGAATCCTTGCGGATCAGCCGACAGCGGATGCGCAAAGGTCGCCCGAACGTCAGACGCAGGTCGATGCACTCATCCGGCGTGTAGCGAGGCTCGCCGAGCTCGTATTCCAGATACTCCAGCGTCATCGACTCGTCGTAGCTGACGATCGGGAAGATCTCCCGCATCAGCGCTTCGAGCCCCTGCTCCTCGCGATCGGAGGGCGCAACGTCCGCCTGCAGGAAGCGATCGTAGCTGGCGGTCTGTAGTTCGATAAGGTTCGGGACCGGGGCAGCGTCGCCAACCTTGGAGAAATTCCGTACCCGTTCTGGTCGCAGCATGGGCCAATCCTCGTAAGGGTCTGAGCGTTATCGGTTCAGCCGATGGATCCGGGGGGTCCGGACACGACGAGAACCCTCCGTCCCGCCACCTGCCCAGGCCGCGGAATGAAGGGCTTCGCCCGATGTCTCGATGTCGTGGTCGTCCATCAATGCGCCCGGTCGCCCTCTCGAACGCCGGGCACGGAGTTCTGCGTTGCCAACAATCTAGGCGAGCTCGACGGTAGCGCCGGCTTCTTCCAGCTGGCTCTTGGCTTCGTCGGCTTCTTCCTTCGCCACGCCTTCTTTGACGGGCTTGGGGGCGCCATCCACCAGCTCCTTGGCTTCCTTCAGACCCAGGCTGGTCAGGGCGCGAACCGCCTTGATGACCTGGATCTTCTTGTCGCCGGCGTCCTTGAGGACCACGTCGAAGGATGTCTTCTCCTCGGCTTCCTCGGCGGCTTCGCCACCGGCAGGCCCGGCCATCATCACCGCGCCGCCCGCAGCCGGCTCGATGCCGTAGGCGTCCTTGAGGTAATCCTTCAGGTCGACCGCGTCCTTCAGGGTCAACCCGGCGAGCTTGTCGCCCAGTTCTTTGATCTCGGCGGTGAATTCCTTCGCTTCGGCAGCCTCGGGGGCCGCGGTGGCTTCTTCCGTCATTTCCTTATACCTCGTTCTGCTTGAAAAACCAAATCGACCTGATAGGCGAAGTCCCACTGACTTCATTTAAGCCCGTATCCGAACCCAATCCGCAGCCGATCAATCGGTGTTCTGGTTCGCTCAGGCGGCGGCTTCTTCGCCGCCCTCGCTCTGGTTCTCTTCGATGGTCTTCAGGATGCCCGCGATCTGACCCGAAGGCGCGATCAGGCAGCCAGAGATGTTCGCCGCCGGGGCGAGAACCGCGCCGAGCACGTCGGCGATGGCCTCTTCCCGCGTGGGGAACTTGCTCAGACGCTCCACCGCTTCCTCGTCGCCGAAGACGTCGCCTTCCAGCACGGCCGCCTTGACCGTCAGCGACGGAGCGCTGTTCTTCTTGATATCCAGCAGCTCGCGGACCACCGAGACAATGCTGTCGCCACCGTACGCCACGGCGCAGGGCCCGTCCAGCAGCTCGACGGCCTCTTCCATGCCGACGTCGCGGAACGCCTGGCGGGCGACGGAGTTCTTCACCATCGTCAGGCGGATATCCTTCTCGCGAAGGCGCCCTCGCATGGTGTTGGTGGTGATGGCGTCGATGCCCGTCAGCCCGCAGATCGCCAGGCTTCTCAGCCCGTCGAAGCGGCTTGCGAGCTCTTTGCGGATCAGTTGTTTGACTGGTTTGCTCATGGTTTACTCCCCCCCTCAGGATGCCTGCTTTTTGGGCTGGGACACGACGTCCAACTGGATCGACGGACTCATCGTGCTCGATATGACGACCTTCTGGATGTAGGTCCGCTTCACGCTGGCCGGGCGCAGACGCCTGACCAGGTCGATGAACGACTGGATGTTCTCCACCAGTTGCTTCTCGTCGAAGCTGCGCTTGCCCACCGGAACGTGCAGGTTGCCGCCGTCGTCGTTGCGGTACTCCACCTTGCCGGCGGAGAATTCCGTGACGGCCGTCACGATGTCGTCGGTCACCGTGCCCGCCTTGGGCGAGGGCATCAGGCCCTGGGGGCCCAGCACCCGGCCGAGGCGGGAGACATTCTTCATCGTCGCGGGCTTGGCCAGGGCGACGTCGAAATCCGTCCAGCCTCCCTGCACCTTCTCGACCAGCTCATCGAGCCCGGCTTCCACCGCACCGGCTGCCTTGGCCTGCTCGGCTTCGTCGCCCTCGCAGAAGGCGATCACCCGCAGGGTTTTGCCGATCCCATGGGGAAAGGAGAACCCGCCGCGGAGGGCCTGGTCGGCCTGGCGGGGGTCGATGCCCAGATGCATCGTCAACTCGACCGTCGCGTCGAACTTCGGAGCCGGAAGCGATTTGAGGGCCTTGACCGCTTCTTCGATCGAGACCTTCTCTCGCGGGTCCGGAGCCTTTTCGACGGCCTCTTGATACCGTCTGCTTCGTTTGCCCATGGTTTCATCCTTTCGCGCGGCGGGTCCAGCCCGCCCGTGCTCCCACTGCTGGTCAGGCCCGTGGTCAGGCCCGGCGCCACGCGGCACCCGGTTGACTCCGCGATGCCCGGGCAGGACACGCGGAAAATGGTTCGCTACTTCTCGACGACGATGCCCATGCTGCGGGCTGTCCCGGCGATGATGGCCGCGGCGTTTTCGAGGTCGAAGGCGTTCAGGTCGTTCATCTTCCGCTCGGCGATCTGTTTGCACTGATCCCAGCTGACCGTACCGACCTTGTCCTTGTTCGGAACGCCCGAGCCTTTTTCGATTCCGGCGGCCTCCTTCAGCAGGATGGCGGCCGGCGGGCTCTTGACGACGAAGCTGAACGAGCGATCGGCGTAGACCGAGATCTCCACCGGAACGGGCATGCCGCCCAGATCCTTGGTCGCCTCGTTGAACTGCGAGACGAACTGCCCGATGTTGACGTTATGCTGACCCAGCGCCGGGCCGATCGGCGGCGCGGGGGTTGCCTGCCCGCCGGGGGCCTGCAACTTGATCATTCCTACGACTTCCTTGGCCATGATATTTCTCGTCTGCTTGGGGGTGTTCGGGGTGGGCGGCGAGCCGCCATGGGGGCGAAAGCTCCGGCGTCAAACGACGCTCAGGACTTCTCCACCTGCCAGTATTCCAGTTCGACCGGTGTCTGTCGGCCGAAAATCGTCACGATCACGCGGATCAGGCCCTTTTCGGGGATCACCTCGTCGACGGTGCCTTCGAAGTTCTCGAACGCGCCTTCCTTGATCTTGACCTGCTCGCCCTTGGTGAAGTCCACCGACAGCGGGGCGCCTTCCTCGGCCTTCTCCACCTGCATGAGCATCTTGCGGACGTCTTCCTCGGCCATCGGGGTGGGCTTTCCGCTCGACCCGATGAAATCGCCCACGCCGGTGGTTTCCTTGATCAGGAACCAGGCGTCCTCGCCGATCTTGCCGTCCTCGTCGAGGTCCATTTCCACGAAGACATAGCCCGGATACATCTTCCGGTCGACGAACTTCTTGGATCCGCGTCCCCGCGGGGCCGGGCGGCGCTCGGTGGGAACGAGGATCTGACCGATCTTCTCCTCGAGGCCCTCGATCTTGACTTTCCGATCGAGCGCTTCCCGCACCTTCTCTTCCTTGTTGGAAGCGACGCGAAGTACGTACCACTGTCTGGCCATGTCGGCGCTGCTCCTTGCGGATGGTCTCAACTCAGTAGGTTACCACGTTCAAAGCGCGGAACAGGTTGATAAACACCTGGTCGGCACCGAACAGGATCGCCGCCATGATGAACGCGGTGACGATCACCACCTTCGTCGAGCCGAAAATCTCCTTCTTGCTGCTCCAGGAGACCTTCTTCATTTCGCCCTCGGTGGCAATAAGGAAATCCGCCGACCGAGGCCGATTCACGAACCAGAACGTCGCCGCGGAAATCGCGGCGACCACCAGCACGGGAATACCGTACTGAAGATACGCCGACATCGCCGCCAGCTGCTCGCTGAGAACGTACGCACCGGCCAGGGCGATTCCCACCACCGCCAGAAACGTGACGCCGCGGGTGTATCGTCCCTGGTTCTTCTTGTAGATCTCGATCTTCAAGGTCGCGAATCCTTCGTGCGTGCATCGCCCCGCCCAACAGCGCGGGACACCGGTCAGAGGCCTTCCCAAACCACGGCAGGGAGGACTTGAACCCCCAACCTGCGGTTTTGGAAACCGCTGCTCTGCCAATTGAGCTACTGCCGTGTACGTCAACCGACGGCGACAGAGGGCCCATCCAGGCCCCGCCTGCCGCCGTCGGCTGATCCAGTTTTACTTCCTCTTGATCTTGTGAACCGTGTGGCAGCGCTCTTTGGGGCAGTACTTCTTGAGCTCCAGTTTCGGGACGCCGCCCTGCACCCGCACCTCGGTGCGATGGTTGAGGGACTTGCAGTCCGTACATTGCAGCCACACGTATTCTCTGGCCTTCGATTTGGCCATGGGTCGTCTCTCCGTCCTACTCGATGATCTCGGTGATGACGCCGGCACCGACGGTTCGTCCACCCTCACGGATGGCGAAACGCAGGCCCTGCTCCATGGCGATCGAGGTGTTCAGCAGCTCGACTTCCATCTCGACGTTGTCGCCGGGCATGCACATCTCAGCCCCGCCCAGCAGCTTGATCGTGCCGGTCACGTCGGTGGTACGGAAGTAGAACTGCGGACGATAGCCGGTGAAGAACGGGCTGTGTCGCCCGCCCTCTTCCTTCGTCAGCACGTACACCTCGCCCTTGAACTTCATGTGCGGGGTGATGCTGTTGGGGGCGGCCAGGACCTGACCTCGCTCGAGGTCGTCCTTCTCGACGCCACGCAGGAGGCAACCGACGTTGTCGCCGGCCTGTCCTTCGTTCATCGTCTTGTTGAACATCTCGACGCCGGTGATGGTCGTCTCGCGGGTGTCGCCCAGACCGACGACCTGAACCTTGTCGCCGACGTTGACCGTGCCGCGCTCGATACGCCCGGTACCCACCGTCCCGCGACCCTTGATCGAGAAGACGTCCTCAATGGGCATCAGGAAGGGCTTGTCCGTCTCGCGCTCGGGCTCGGGAATCTCGGCGTCCAGGGCGTCCATCAGCTCCTGGATGCACTGACCACCTTCGCCACCCGGGTCGGCGATGGCTGCGGTCGCCGAGCCCTTGATGACCGCGGCGTTGTCGCCATCGAAGTCATACTTGCTCAGCAGCTCGCGGACTTCCAGGTCGACCAGCTCGAGCAGTTCCTCGTCGTCGACCAGGTCGCACTTGTTGAGGAACACCACCAGCTTCGGGACGTTGACCTGACGGGCGAGCAGGACGTGCTCGCGGGTCTGGGGCATCGGTCCGTCGGCGGCGGAGACCACCAGGATCGCCCCGTCCATCTGGGCGGCACCGGTAATCATGTTCTTGACGTAGTCGGCGTGACCGGGGCAGTCCACGTGAGCGTAGTGACGGTTGTCCGACTCGTATTCGACGTGCGCGGTGGCAATCGTCAGAATCTTCGTCGGGTCGCGACGTCCCTGCGACTCGGACGCCTTGGCGATTTCGTCGTAGCTCTTGGCGGCGGCAAGGCCCTTGGAGGCCTGCACGTGCATGATCGCCGAGGTCAACGTCGTCTTGCCGTGGTCAACGTGACCAATCGTGCCGACGTTGACGTGTGGCTTGGTTCGTTCGAATACTTCCTTGGCCATTCTCTATGCTCCTCTTTCTGATCCGTTCTCGAAGCAAGTTGCTTTCTAAACCAAACACAGCTCAGCTGCCGCTGCGAGCCACCCTGGCCCGACGACCTGCAACCCGGAAACCGGGCCCTGCTTTTTTTTACCAAGCTGCTGATGGGGGTCGAACCCATGACCTCGTCCTTACCAAGGACGCGCTCTACCACTGAGCTACAGCAGCGGGCGTTCCACCCCGCCATCAGCCCTGTCCGCAAAGCCACGTCCCACGTCCGCTTAAGGGTAGACTGAAACCGTGGCCGCGAGGCAGATCGATCATAATACAGCCTTGAAAAAACCTGTCAAATGGTTTTCCACAAAAACCACGCCGCGAACGACATGAATTGACTGCGACCGGCCAGACGCCGGTTCCCGCGATCGATCCCGCCCTGCCATCTCATACGTCCCAGCCCGTCTCCCGCAGGATTGCCTCGAACCGTCGGCCGTACTCGATGAACAACGGCCGGCGCTGCGATTCGTCGCGTCCGAATCGCATATGCGGCTCGATGGTAAACCCGCCGTCGTAGCCTCGCTCACGCAGATCCGTCAGAATCCGTCGAAGCGAAGCCTCGCCCTCACCGGGGAACACCGTCTCGCTCTTGTGGGCCGAGCGGTCGTAACGGAACTCCTTGATGTGAACGTGACGGATGTGATCCCTCAACTGCGAGTAGAACCGCCACGCCCAGTCCACCGGCCAGGGGTCGTCCGGGTTCCATTCGCCCAGCACCACCGGGGCGTTGCCGGTGTCCAGCACCAGTTCCATACCGGGCACAGCCTCCAGCAGCTGTCGCGTTGCCTCGGGGCCGATCCCGCCGTAGTTGCCGCAGTTCTCGTGAAGCATCACCGCACCGATCTCCGCAAACATCTCGCCCAGCACTCTGAGCCGACGGGCACGCTGCTGGAACTGCTGATCCTCCATCGGTCGACCCTTCAGAACCGGGTAGCTCATCACGCGGACCAGCTTCGCGCCGCTCGCCTGCACGCGTGGGACCACGACGGCCGCCATCTCCAGGGTGGTCTCGATCGGGTCGTCGACAGATGTTCTGCCGTCACACAACGGCGAACCCACCGCCGGCACGGAAATGCCCGCCTCGCGCAGTGCCGTCAGGGCGTGCTCGAAGGTGTCGTCATCCACCTCGTGGAGCTTCTTTCCGTCGATCTTACGAAGCTCGATGTGCGACCAGCCCAGCTCGCGGAGCACGTCGATCTGACCTTCGATGGAGTCGGCGGCTTCGTCGGCAAATCCAGCAATCCACATGGGAGTCTCCCGGTAAGGAACAGAAACCGGGCGCCGAAGTCGACAGTCGACCCGGGCGCCCGGATGGTGTCTTGCAGCGTTGATTGAGGTTACTCGACGGTGACGCTCTTGGCAAGGTTTCGCGGTTTGTCCACGTTGCAGCCGCGGGCGACGGCAGCGTAGTACGCCAGCAGCTGCAGCGGAACCACCGTCAGGATCGGCTGGAGGGGCACCGGCACGTCGGGAACGTAGACGACGTGGTCGGCGTAGTTGGCGATGTTCGTGTCGCCCTCGGTCGCCACGGCGATCACGCGTCCTTTGCGGGCACGGACTTCCTCGATGTTCGAGACGACCTTATCGTAGGTCTCGCACCTGGGGGCGATGAACACCACGGGCATCCCGTCGTGGATCAGGGCGATGGGCCCGTGCTTCATCTCGGCGGCGGGCAGACCCTCGGCGTGGATGTAGCTGATCTCCTTGAGCTTCAGCGCCCCTTCCATCGCCACCGGGTACTGATACCCCCGACCCAGGAACAGCCAATTGTCGAAGTCCACGTAGTGGTTGACCATTTCCTTGATGTAGTCGGCCTGCTGGAGCACGTGCTCGACGTGATCGGGAAGTTCGTTCATCGCCACCAGGTAGTCGGTCATGGTGGACTGGGACATGTCGCGCTTGCGCCCGAGCATCAGCGCCATCAGCGCCTCGACGGCCACCTGCCCGGTGAACGCCTTGGTCGAGGCAACGCCGATTTCCGGGCCCACGTGGAGGTACACCCCCGCGTCGGACTCCCGGGCGATCGTCGAGCCGACCGTATTGACCACGCCCAGCGACAGGGCGCCCTTCTCCTTGCTCTCGCGCAGCGCCGCCAGCGTGTCGGCCGTCTCGCCGGATTGACTGATCACCAGGCTCGCCGTGCGTTCGGTCATGATCGGGTTGCGGTAGCGGAACTCGCTGGCGTACTCCACCTCGGTGCTCAGTCTGGCGAACTCCTCGAAGAGATACTCGCCCACCAACCCCGCATGCCACGCCGTCCCGCAGGCGGTAATCACCAGCCTCCGCACCTGCGAAAACTCCCGGGCGACCTTCTCCAGCCCGCCCAGCTGCACGCGCATCTCGGACAGGTCGATCCGCCCGGACATGCACTGCCGCAGCGACTGGGGCTGCTCCATGATCTCCTTGAGCATGAAGTGCTCGTAGCCGCCGCGGGCGATCTCCTCCAGCGTCCATTCGATCTCCTCGACTTCCTTGGAGATCGGGACGTTGTCAACGGTCGTGCTGCGCATCCCGTCGCGGGTAATGACGGCCATCTCGTTGTCCGAGAGGTAAATCACGTTGGCGGTGTGTTCGAGGATGGCCGAGGCGTCGGAGGCGATGACGTACTCGTCGAGCCCCACGCCGATAATCAGCGGGCTGCCCTTGCGGGCGACCACGAGCTTGTCCGGCTCGTCGGACGCCATCACGACGATGCCGTATGTTCCGGTGACCTCTTTCAGCGCCCGCTGGACGGCCTCTTCGAGACTCTCGGCGCCGTCGTTGTAGAACTCGCCGATCAACTGGGCGAGCACCTCGGTGTCGGTGTCGGTGGTGAACTCGTGGCCCTGGTTGATCAGGAACTGCTTGATCGTCGAGTAGTTCTCGATGATCCCGTTGTGGACCAGGGCGATCTTGCCGGAATCGTCCGTGTGCGGGTGGGCGTTGACCTGGTTCGGCTCGCCGTGGGTCGCCCAGCGGGTGTGGGCGATGCCGATGGTGCTCTGTCCGCCCGCGTCGGCGTCGATGGCCATCTTCTCCACCCCCGCCACCCGGCCGGGGGCTTTGGTAATCACGAACCCGTTCTCGTCCCGCAAACACACGCCGGCCGAGTCGTATCCGCGATATTCCAGCCGCTTGAGACCCTCGAAAAGAACGGGCCGGGCCTTCTTGGCCCCGATGTATCCAACGATTCCGCACATGGAAATTGCTCCTGTTATGGACCCGAGCGAGCGACGCCGGGACCTGTCCGGTACATGAACTGACCGCCCATCATAAACCACACATCGACATTGCGGGGGCCAAAATGCAACGCGAATCGCCCCGCCCGCCCCCGCGACGCGCCGGACACGGCGGCCTTGGTACGCACGCCCCGCCCGGCCGGTTCGCCCTCAGCGAGACCGGCGGCAGTTCTGACACCATCTTCGCAATCACCCGCCCACGGTCAAATGCTTTGTTACGTCACTCCTGGCGGCCGTCCTGCTTGCCCTGCCTGCTCTCTCGGACCGTCTTCCACAATGCCAGCGTCACGCCGATGGCCGCCCCGATGCCCACGCACCACCAGATGATCGGCCAGAGCGATTTACCCGCCGGCGGGGTCGCCCCCACCGCGTCGGCCTGTCGGCCTGGCTGGCGGTTGGCGTCACCGTCCTGCTCGTCGGTCGATTCGGGCGACTCCAGCACGTCGGGCAGTTCCGGGCCGCTGGACGTTTCGTCGGCCGACGCCGGGGTGGAATCGTCGTCTTCCTTCCAGAACAGCACCGAGTCATTGATGTGGTCGGGCAGTTCGCCGGCCTTCCCGGCCAGGTCCGACTTGGCGACCTCCCGCACGTCGCCGTCCTTGGAGACGTCTTTCACGTAGATGTTGTTGCGCTTCCAGCCGAACGCGTTGTCGCTGCCTTCGCGGAACGCCACCGCCCCATTGTGCTGCATCGTGTTGGTCCCGGCCTTGTGGTTCAGGCTTCCGTCCAAAGCGCCGCCCGGCGTCTGTTTGTCGGCGGCGAGAACCACGCTTCCGTCCTGTCCGGATCGCGCCGGCCAGGCGGCGTTCTCCTCGTGCGGCGTGAACGGCTGGAACGCATACGAGCTGTTGTACCACGAGTCGAACCCCCAGCCCTCGCCCTTGGGAGGCGCCTTGCAGCTTTTGTCCGAGGGGCAATGGAAGATATCCGGGGTGACGATCTCATTGGCCACCAACAGCCACATCGCCTGGAGATTGCACGAATACTCGTTGGTGTAAAACGTCTCTTCTGTTCGGTGTCGTTGCGGGTCGACGGTGTAAGACTTCGGCCACGCCTGCCTGGGGTTGGCGATTCTCGGGTAGTCGTCGGAATTCTCGTTCTGGTACAGCATCAGGGCGGTCCCGATCTGCTTGAGGTTTGTGGCGCACTGGACCTGTCTGCCGCGGTCTCTTGCCCCGAGCAACCCTTCGATATACTGGGCGTGCCCGATCTGCGCCAGCAGCGCCACTGCCGCCAGCACTACAAGCAAGGCCGCGGTGGGTCGATTTCCCCGCCGTCTCAGCCTTGAGAGACCAACCACTCCCCCGCGCAGCGCCAGGGCCACGCCCACAACCGGGATGACCACCGCCGCTGCCGTCATCGCGACCACTCCGCCCAGACCGTCCCGCCGGGTTGATTCGTCGTTGCTGTTCATCGCACATCTCCCTGTATGAAAGGAACTGCTTGCCGCAGTCTCTTCTACCACAGCCGACCTGCCATGTCGAAACCTCTGTGAGACCTGGCGGTGTTCGGCGACTCCCGACAGACTCCCGGCGGCGCATTGACTCGCCCCGCCTGGCCCGATACGCTCAGGCCATGAGATCGCACCGCACTATCGCGTATGCCCTCCTCGGGGGGCTCCTGGCCGTTGCAAGCCTGCTTGCCCCCGTCGGCTGCGACAACCCCGACAAGATCGCCCCTCCCGGGCCCGACGGCGACGTGACGTCCTCCACGCAGACGACCGAGACGTCCGCCCTCCCCGATGCCAACGCCCCGGACGACCCCAACGGCGCGGTGATGGCGACCGTCAACGGCAAGCCCATTCCGATGGCCCGGCTGC
Source organism: uncultured Planctomycetaceae bacterium (assembly GCA_964521005.1). Lineage (GTDB taxonomy): Bacteria > Planctomycetota > Phycisphaerae > SM23-33 > SM23-33 > CAZFPT01. The sequence continues at coordinate 39,199 of CAZFPT010000005.1, forward strand.
ACCGGCTCTTGGTGCGCACCGACGGGCTTTCTCTGGCGATGCAGCTGGTGGTGAACGAGCTGGTCGAGCAGGAGGCGGCCAAACACGAGATCACCGTCAGCGAGAAGGATGTCCGGCGCGAGGGCGACGAGACCATCGCCCGGGGCTTTGGCGGACAGGAACTTACCGCCGAGCAACGGGACGCCCTGCTGGAGCAGTACCTCAAGCAGACGGGCATCCCCCGGGTCCAGTGGGACCTGACGATGTACCGCAACGCCCTGCTGGGCAAACTGCTGGCGCGGAAGGTGGAAATCACCGACGACCAACTGCGCGACGAGTTCAACCGCCAGTTCGGCCGACAGGTGGTGGTCCGCCACATCGAGGTTTCCTCGCTGGCCGACGCCCGCTCGGTTCTCAAGCAGCTCAAGGCCGGGACGGACTTCGCGACCGTCGCCCAGAATCACTCCATCAACCCCTCGGCCAAGGACGGCGGACTGCTGCCTCCCATGAGCGCCAAGACCGTCGGTGTCCCCCCGGCGATGCGGTCGGTGGCGGTGTCCATGGAGGAGGTCGGCGAGCTCAGCGACCCGGTGAAGGTGGAGACCACGTTCCACATCCTCAAGCTGGAAAAGGTCATCCCGCCGCGCGACGTGAAGTTCGAGGACAAAAAGGACCAGCTGCGCGATATCATTCGAAGCCGCGTCGTGAATCAACAAAAGCAGACCTATCTGATGCAGATGTACCAAAAGGCCGTCCGGGACGGACGCATCCGCTTTGAGAATCCGGTCCTGGAGGCCCAGTTCAAGAAGCGCGTGCAGGCGGAGTCCGCCCGCTGAGCCCCACCCCGGGGGTGAAGGCGACGGCCGCGGACGATTCAGGGACCCACCCCGCGAGGGGCGCCACAGCAGAAACGGACCACGGATGATCTTCGGGCGATTCGGAAGCTTCGCCGGCGGCATCGACCTGCCGGACGACAAACGCCGCACCCTGGCCTCGCCGATCGCGCCGATGCTCTCCACGCCGCCTCGCCTGCTGGTTCCCCTCGCCCCCAGTGGCGCACCGGCAGAGCCCATCGTCAAGGTCGGCCAGCATGTCTCGTTCGCCCAGCACATCGCCCAGCCTCGCCAGCCTCGCAGCCAGAACATCTACTCTCCGCTGGCCGGGCGGGTCGCGGGGTTCACCACCGCCCGCACCGCCGACCGCGACGACTACGCCACCACGCCCGCGATCGAACTGGTGGACTGCTCGCCGCCCGGGGGGATCAAACCCCTCGCGCCGGTGTATGACTTCCGCCAGGCAGAAAGCCCCGAACTCCGCACCCGCATCGCCGAAGGCGGGCTGAGCACCTGTCGGCGTCGCCCCCAGCCGCTGGGATGGTGGGTCCAGCGGGCCAGGGACAACCACTGCCATACGCTCATCGCCAACGCGATGGAACACGAGCCATACGTCACCAGCGACCACCGCTTGATGTGCGAATACGGAACCGAGGTGGTGCGCGGGCTGGCGATTCTTGCCCGGGCCATCGAGGTGGATACGATCCTCCTGGCCGTCGACGGGCGGCGCACGGACGACTACCGCGAGCTGGTGGGCCCGGCAAGGCTGTTCGGGGTGGACCTGATCGCCCTGGGACACAAATACCCCACCGGCTCGGACGCCGTGCTGGCGAAAGTGCTCACCAAACGCGAGGTCCCCCTGGGCGGAACGGTGATGGACCTGGGCGTTGCGATGATCGACCCGGCCGCCTGTTTCGCTGCGTATCGCTGGGTGGTCTGCGAATCGCCCCCGCTGGGGCGCGTGGTGACGCTCTCCGGCGAGCACGCCGAACAGCCGGGCAATTTCTGGGTGCCCTACGGCACGCCGTGCGAGCACCTGGTGGGCTCGCTGGAGGGCACGCACATCCACGGCGGGCCGATGACGGGCCTGCGTCTGCGATCCAACGTGGTGGTGGGCCCGACGACCGACGCGGTGCTCTCGCTGGGGGCCCCGGCTCCGCCGCCGCCCAGCCCGTGCATCCGTTGCGGCTGGTGTACCGACCACTGCCCGGCGAGGTTGAACGTCTCGGCACTGAACGACCATTTCGAGATGGGCGACGTGGACACGGCCTGGCGGTCGGGAACGCTCTCGTGCGTCCACTGCGGAATCTGCACGTATGTCTGCCCGGCGAGGCTGCCCCTGGCCCAGCGCGTGCAGGAACTCAAACGCTCCATCTACGTCTTACGGCGGGCCGAGGCGCTGGCCGACCATGCCCGCAACGCCGGGAACGGCAAGGAGGGCTCGTGAGCGAACCGCATGACGCCCCCGCCCCGCCCGCGCCCGACTCGCAACTGCGGTACAGCATCATCGAGGCCCCCTTCCTCCGCGCGCCGGAAAAGGCGCGGACCGTCTACCTGGTCACGCTCGGGGCGGCCTGCGCGCCGCTGCTGGCGGGTGTGGTCATGTTCGGCTGGCGGGTGCTGATCGTCGCCGCCCTGGCGATCGCCACGTGCGGCATCGTCGAGAAGCTCTACTTCCGCATCACGCACGCCCCGGCGCTTCTGGGGCGCTCCCACGCGTTCCTTACCGGCGTGCTGCTCACGCTCACCCTCCCGCCCCACGTGCCATGGTACGTCCCGGTCGCGGGGGGAGCGTTCGCCATCCTGGTGGGCAAGGCGGTCTTCGGCGGGGTGGGACACTTCCTCTGGCAACCCGCCCTGGTGGGTCGGTTGGCGGTGGCTGTGCTGTTCGCCTCGACGCTGAACCCGCCGACCTGGCCGCTTCTGGCGCGCGAGCACATCGTTACCGGCGACATCGAGAATACCCGCCGCATCGAGCAATACGACGGCTGGCGGGAGCAACAGCCACCCCCCGAAGCCCACGGGTTCCGACTGCCCCACCCAGCCGAGACGATCCGCCGGATCACCCTTGCCGAGGAACCGCAGTTCACCGCGATCGCCTATACCCGCAGCGAGATCCCCCGCGCCAAACCCGCCCTGCTGATGCAACTGCCGCCGATCAGCGACTTCCTCTACGGCGCCAGGCCCGGGGGCATCGGCGAGACCGCCGCGCTGGTGATTCTCGTGGCGGGGCTGTACCTGATCTACCGTAACTACGTCAAATGGCAGTTGCCGTTCCTGATCGTCGTCTCGGCGTGGATCGTCGCCGCGATCGCACCGATCCAACTCGCCGGACCGAACGACACCGTCGAGTGGGTGTGGTGGCCGTTGTTCCATGAAGGGAAGGACGTGGGCTTCACCTACGCCAACTACCAGATCCTGAGCGGGCAGATCGTCCTGGCGGCGTTTCTGCTGGCCACCGAGATGACCACCCGCCCGGTTACCGCCGGCGGGCAGGCGCTGTTCGGCGTCGGCGTGGGAACCGTCGCGATGCTGCTGCAACTCTACACGACCACGCCGATTCCCGCCTACCTGGCGGTGCTGGCGATGAACACCTTCTCCCCGCTGATCGACACGCTGTGGCGCCCCCGCGTGATGGGGCAGCGCTGGAGCGACTGGCTCCGCCGCCGCGCCGGCCAGGGGCCCAAACGCTGAGAGCCGCCCGGTCGCCTACTCCTCCCAAACCAGTCGAGGCCGATGCCCCTGACGAACTTCCGCGAGATACCGCCGGTACAGATCCCACGTGGTCGTGGAGAGCTGACGTTCGAGCAGGTCGCTGCCCTCGCCCCCCGCAAACGCCGGGCGGAAGTCCCGCTGGACCTCGATCGTCACGTCGAAATCGCCTGGCTGGAGCGTCGCCTCCCTGCCGCGATACTCGCCGGCAACGGCGGCGAAGGTCTCGGCGAGGGGTTTGGGCTCGTTGTCCGGCGTGAGCAGGCCGAACTGGTACTCGTCTTCCTTGAACTTCAGGTCGCGCGTCTTGTCGTGGCTGCACCACCAGGTGAACACGCTCGCCCCGGCCCGGACGCCCAGATCCACGCTGGAGCGCATGAAGGCCTCCTGCTGGGGCGCGGAGCCCCACGTGTCGCACGCCCCGAACTCCTGGATCCAGATCGTCGGGTTTTCCTCGCGGGCGAACAACCTCGCCAGTTGGGTGAAGAACGGCGCCAGATGCACCGACGGCGGGTCGTCCAGCGCGCCCTGCGTCAGGGCGCTGGTAAACTTCGGCCAGGTGTGCAGGCAGATCGCGTCGTAGTGGTTGGCCAGGTGGTCCATGGAGAAGGTCACGCCGCCGACGGTGGGGCCGTGATCGATACCGTTGACGATCAGCCCGGCGTCGCCGCGCCGGCGCAGGTGCCGGAGCATGTCGGCCGCCCAGGCGTCGCCGGTGGGTTGGTCCAGCGAGTTATCCAGACAATTGATTTCGTTGCCGAGGTCCACGCCCATGAAGTTGGGGCGATCGGCGACGGCGTCCAGCACGCGATCGAACAGAAGCTTCTCGCTGGCGATGACGGCCGGCTTGGTGAACACGTCCCGCCCGCTCACGCGCGACGGCAGGAAGAAGTACCCGCTCAGCCAACCGGTCAGCACCGCCAGAAGCACGTCGAGCCCCTCATCCTCGGCGGCGCTCATCAGTTCACCCAGCCGCCGGAGATGACCCGGGGACACGAACGTCGGGTTGGGCTGAAAGTACGGCCAGATCAGCTGCACGCGGACGTGGTCGGCCCCGAGGGCCGCGATCGCGCGGAAGTCCTCGCGGATCGAATCGAGGTCCCAGTCGTTCCAGCAGTAGTACCATTGGCGGGAGGGGGTATAGTTCAGACCGATCCGACAGCCGGCATCCATGTCCGTCAACATTGAACGTCCTTCCTTCAACTCTCAGGTCACACACAAATCACGCGTTGGATCGGGTCCGGGCGACTCGTCGCCGATGCAGCCAGACGATTCCCGCACCGGCCGCCAGGGAGAGCAGCGGCTCGACGGGCACGCGGAATCGCGGCGTGGACACCGGCCCGCCGATCAGCCAGGAGATCACCACGATCGCGATCAGCCACCACGCCACAGCGGGCAGTTTGCGCCACCGGCGGGCAGCCAGCATCACGAACAGCCCCAGACCCACCAGCCGCCCAAGATACACCAACCCCAGCGGAACAGCCACCGCCATCGCGCCGGGTGATTCGCTGAAATAGTGCCTCCCCGCAGCGACCAGCCCGCTCTGGCGGAATACCCCCAGCGTACCGCGCTGCCCGCTGGTGAGCCCGACCACCTCCAGCACGTCGGTCGCCCCGGGCAACCAGAACGCCAACGACCCCCACAGATGCAGTTTCGCATAGGTCGCCGGATGCCGGGCGATGGTGCTCACCGCCACGTCGCGATATGCCGCCGACAGGTCGCCGAGATCGGCGTCTTCGCGATCCACGTCGAGTCGGCTGACCAGTTCGTCCTGCACCTGGCGGGGTGATTGGCCGGTCGCCTGCTCGAGAGTCATCGCCGCCGAGTAGCCGAACAACGTCACGGAGAAGTTGTTGGTCAGCCCCCAGTATCCCGTGCGCACGCCGTTCCGTATGACCCACGGGCTCAGCAGCACCGCCAGCAGCGCCACGTACGCGCCCGCCTGCCCGATCCGACGTCCCGGCCGGGCCAGGAGGAACACCACCGCCGTACCGGCCATCACCACCCCCACGGGGCGCACCAGGCACGCCGCCGCCATCGCGACAGCCGAGAGAATCAGCCATCGCCACCGACCGGTCCGGACATTCCGCACCAGCCACCACACCGCCAGCATGAATACCAGCGCGTAAGGTCCGTCGCTGAGCACCCGAACCGACGCCGCTGCGGCCAGCGGACTCAACGCCTGCAGCAGCGCACCGACCAGGGCAACCCTTCGCCCCATCAACTCCAACCCCACGCGGTAGACCACCCACACCAACAGCACGTCCATCGCGATCTGCAGAATCGCCCACAGCGGACGGGCCGTAATGCTCAACGCCCCGGCCAGGAAGGCCGGATACCCCGGCAGACGGAACACGCTCACGCCGCTGGGCGGCAGGTTACCATCGTCACGCAGGGACCGGGCCAGCGCGATGTAGTCCTCCGAGTCGGGCGTGGTCAGCCCGTCGGTGTGCCCGCTGCCGAATGCCGTCAGGCCGAACAACAGCAGCACCAGCCGAACCGTCAGCGCGATCGCCAGGATCACCAGCAGCGATTTGTCGGATTGGCGAGACGTCATAAATCGCTATCGTAGATCGCCCCCGAGCCCGTTACAATACTCGCGATGAGCGAGACACTGAACGTTATCGAGATCTATCGAAGCATTCAGGGCGAGAGCACGCACGCGGGCTTCCCGTGCGTGATGGTCCGCCTCAGCGGCTGCAACCTCGAATGCGAGTGGTGCGACACGACCTACGCCCGCCAGGACGGCACGCCCCTGGAGATCGAGCAGATTCTCGAAACCGTGCGCGAGTTCCGCTGTCGACGCGTGGAGCTCACCGGCGGCGAGCCGCTGCTTCAGCCGACCAGCCTCGATCTGCTGCGACGGTTCTGCGAGGCCGGCTACACCACGCTCCTGGAAACCAACGGCTCACAGGACATTGCGCCCGTGGACCCGCGCGTGGCGAAGATTATCGATATCAAGTGCCCCTCCAGCCGAATGGACCGCGAAAACCGCTGGGAGAATTTCGACCACCTCGGTGAGCGGGACGAGACGAAGTTCGTGCTCGCCGATCGGGGCGATTTCAAGTACGCTCAGCGGGTCCTTCGGGACTACCCGCAGCTCCACGAGCGCCCGGTGACCTTCTCGCCGGTGCTCAACCAGTTGCGTCCCAGCGAGTTGGCCGCCTGGATGCTCGGGGAGAACCTGCCCTGTGCCGCCCGCCTGGGCGTGCAACTGCACAAAATCATCTGGCCCGACGCCGCCCGTCGCGTCTGAACGCCCTTTCGAGAACGTCCATGAAAGCTGAGCTGGTCAAGACATTCCGTTTCGAGGCGGCCCATCGGCTCCCGAACATTCCCGAAGGCCATAAGTGTCGCCACATGCATGGCCACAGCTATCGGGTGGACATCCACATCACCGGCGAAGTCGACCCCCAGGAAGGTTGGGTCATGGACTTCGGCGACGTGAAGGCCGCCGTGGCGCCCGTGATCGACGCGCTGGACCATCGCGTGCTCAATGACATCGACGGGCTGGAGAACTGCACCTCCGAGCTGATCGCCGCGTATCTCTGGAAACGCCTCAAACCCGCCCTGCCGACCCTGTCGGCGGTGACGATCTGGGAATCCGAGTCGTCGCGCTGCGTGTATCGGGGGGAGTAAACGACAGGTCGCAGAGGAAAGGGGATCGCTGCATGCCCGCTCCATGGAACGGATGGTATCATGGCGTGCTCTGCACGTATGGCACGTGGTTGCGTGGCGATGCCCGGGGATTCCGAACGCGGCATCACCGTGAACACGTCGAGGGGGACTACCGGAACCCTCCACCGGCCGGGCTGTATGAAGCACTCGCGCAGGAATCCGCCAAGAGCCTTCGGTACCCTCCCATGAAACTGACGCCCGAGGCGGCCCGAGCCGTCTGCCATGCCTTCGCGGTGGCCATGCTGAAGTACCGCGCGGAACTGGTGGACCTGGTTGTCTGTCCCTGCCACACCCATCTGCTGGCCCGGTTCCCCGATCGGCTGCACTCCGCGCCCGCCAATCTGCTGACCGACGGGCGAAACCCGATTCCGCGTCACGTCGCCGGCAGGGCCAAACGGGCAGCCAGCCTGGCGTTGACCCGCCGTGGCCTGAAACAGAAGGGCCGACCGCTCTGGGCGAAACGAGGCAGACTTCAGCCGATCCGGGACCAGAACCACTTCGAGGCGACCATTCGATACATTCAACGCCACGAACAGGAAGGCGGGGTGCTCTGGTCGCGTTTGAAAGAACCCGACGTGTAGCAACACAGCCCAGGCAATGCGCTTGCAGAGTTTCCCTTGCCACCCCCGCTGCCGCAAGACATCGGGGGTAACCCAGATTGCCCGTAAACGCCTTGCCTGGGCTTTGCGTTCTCTGGGTTTCCCTTGCAATGCGCTTGCAGAGTTTCCCTTGCCACCCCCACTGCCGCAAGACATCGGGGGTAACCCAGATTGCCCGTAAACGCCTTGCCTGGGCTTTGCGGACCAGCGGGCGCCCGCGCATAAAAAAACGCGACGCTGGTGAAAGGAGGAGAAAAACCAGCGTCGCGCCTGTTGTGAGATCGCTCCGACAGGCAGGAGGAGGACCTGTCGGCCGCGATACGTCACGTTCTCGTTCACCTCTCATTACGCCCCGCCTTCACGAAAGGTTCACACGAACGGCGATTTTCTCGGAAAAATCCCGGCCCCAGGAAGTCCCCGACGCAAGACGAGAGATAATTGACGGCATGAAAATGTCTTACGCACATACAACCCCTTGCTGACGCAAGGGGCTTGCTGCTGAGTCCATTGCCCGGGAATTCGATCGAGATGGGACGCGCTCATCGGCCGCAGCACTTTTTGTACTTTCGGCCGGACCCGCAGGGGCAGGGGTCGTTTCTGCCGGGAGCGGGCCCGCCGGGGTGCCTCTGCATCTTGCCCGGCTGGGCGGCGTTGGGCGACGGTCCTGCCGCAAAGTCGGCCGCCTGCTGCCGGCGGGCCTGGGCGGTCTGACCCGTCTGACCGGCGGGCTGCTTGAGCGGGGGCATCTGGTTCTTCTTGAAGTACTCCGCCATCCGCCGCAGTTCCGGCGGCGCTTCGGCGAAGAACATCTTATATCCCTCGCAGAAGTGGTTTACGCGATCCGGATCGCTGCCGACAGGCCGATGGTGCTTCGGGCAGCCACCCTTGCAGAACTCCAGGAATTCACACTCTTTGCAGACGGCCGGTAAGTCGGTCTTCAGGGCGGCGAACTCCTCCAGCCGCGGCGTGTTCACCAGCTCAGCCAGCGGCGTTTCGAGGATGTTGCCCAGCTTCCATTCCTCGTAGACGAAGTGGTCGCAGGCGTACAGGTCGCCGTTCCATTCCAGCACGTGGGCGTTGGCGCAGCGGTCGGCGTAGCAGCACATCGCGCTGGTGCCGTAGATCAGCGTGTGCAGGACGCTGTCGATGAACCGCTCGGAGACGCGCCCCACGTCGCGGGTGGCCCAGAGCTCGAAGACATCCAGCATGAACCGCCCGAACTGCTCGCCGGAGACACTGAAATCGGTCGGCTCGTCGGTGCCCGGCAACCGTTCGAGAATCGGGATGAACTGCACGTACTGCACGCCGCGATTGACGAAGTAGCGGTAGATGTCCCCGGCGTGCGGGGCATTGACGGCGTTGAGCGTGACCAGCACGTTCACCTCCGCCCCATGCTTCTGCAGCAGCTCAAAGCCACGCCACGCGCGGTGATGGCTGGGCCCGCCGGCGCGGTCGACGCGGTAGGCATCGTGCCACTGCGGCGGGCCGTCGAGCGACAGGCCGACGAGGAACTTGTTCTCGGCGAGAAACTCCGCCCACTCCTCGTCGATCAGCGTTCCGTTGGTCTGCAGGGCGTTGGCGACCTCCTGGCCGTCCCTGGCGTACTGCTTCTGAGAGGCGACCGCCTTCCGGAAGAACTCCAGCCCCGCCAGCGTCGGCTCGCCCCCCTGCCAGCCGACGTCGGCGTGCACGGGCATCGCTTCGAGGTATTCGCGGGTGAACCGATCGAGCACCTCGTCGGACATGCGGAACTCGTCGCGCGGCACCCCCGGATAGAGATCCTCGGGCTTCATGGTGTAATAGCAGTACCGGCAGTCGAGGTTGCACACCCCGCAGACGGGCTTGGCCATGATGTTGAACGGTCGGGCGATTTCGGTCATTCTCGGCGTCGGCCTCCTCGGTGAAAGACGGATAATACCAGACGAGCGGAGATTCGCCAAACCAAGGTGACCGGGCCCTGCCTCCGGGCGGTGGCAGATTTACCGTTTGCCCGCGAGGACGCGCCCCAAAGCAATGATCCCCCGAATGACGGCCGTCAGCGTCAGCAGGAACAGCAGCGTCCCCCACAGATACGTCACCAGAGGCCAGACGTCGTGCACGAGGTTGTCGAACTCGCTGCTGATCAGCCCCGCCACCGCCACCAGCACCGCCAGCACCGCAGCCGAGACGAGTGTCCATCGAAGATCCCGCCCCGCCGGTGCCAGCCGAACCGTCAGACAGATCGAAAGATACACGAACAGCGGGACGCGCCAGTCGGTCCACTCCAGCTCGCCCCAGAACTCCGTGGTATGGCGCAGCAGGTCGACCTGGGAAGCGACCAGCTGCCAGAAGCCCTCCCAACTTCCGGGCAGTTCGCGCGGGACGGCCGGCATGTTCCACAGGCCGCTGGCGAGCATGAACTCCTCCAGAACCGGCGAGCCCAGCAGCCAGCGGATCAGCAGGATGCCCGCGATCCCGGCGACCAGCGACAGCAGCGACGCGACGATCGGACCCAGGACCTTGATCCGGGGGGTGTCCTCGGTGGACGGGTCGGCCTGGTTGGCCCCGTCGCCGGACGGGATGATCCGTGCCCGTCGCACCTCCCCGCCGGTGATGAGGCAGCCGAGAATGTAGGCCATCTCGCATACCAGCGTGCCCGGAATCAGCACCCAGGCGACGACGGAGGGTTTGAGCATGTTCGCCCAGAGGCGGTAGACCCCCAGCCCGGTCAGCAGGATCAACAGCAGCCAAAGCGTCAGCGTCAGATAAATCACGAAAGGTCCTCGCAAGGGCAGCGCACATCCGATGCGCATTGGTCCGTATCGACCCATCGGCCTGGTCCGCTGGAGAAAAAGCCCCGCGCCTCAGAGCCTGATTCGGCTGCCGGCGGAGATCGGTCGAACCGCCAGGCCCAGTTGCTTCTCCAGCTTGCCGACGGCCGCCTCGCCGCTGCAGTGACACGGGTACAGCACCGGCGGGCCGAACTCTTCCAGCAATCGACCGGTGCGGTCGAGCACCTCGTCCGACGCCTTGCGCAGATGCAGCCCGCCGATGATGGCGGTGATCTCCTCGTTGCCGGCGAGAAACCGCGCGGTCCGCAGGGTGTTCTTGAGCCCGCGATGGCAGCACCCGGTAAGCACCGTCCAGCCAAGTCGGCCGCGAATGAGCAGGCAGAGTTCGTCCTCGAATGCGTCGGGAACCAGCTCGCCGCCCCGGCGGATGACGAACGATTCGCCCTCGGGTTGCGGGCCGCCAATGGGCCCGGAGAGGATCAGCCCGTCTTCGAGTTCGGTCGGCTCGGTGACCGAGTGGATTTTCGCGCCGGCCGCCCGGAGCACCTCGGGCCGGTGGTTGCACGAGACGTCCTTGAGCGGCTGGCCCGGGGCCTCTCGCCACCGCTTGGCGAAGGCCTGGGGGTGTGCGTAGAGGTCTCGCTGCTTGCGATCGGTGAACATCGCACCGAGCCCGCCGGTGTGATCGTAATGCCCGTGAGAGACAATCACCGCATCGACGGCCTTGAGATCCACGCCCAGCTGCCGGGCGTTGTGCTGCAGCGCCCCGGGCGACGCGCCGGTGTCCATCAGGAGCGTCCTGTCGCGATAGGTCACCAGCATCGCCAGGCCATGCTCGGTCTGCAGGGAGCTGTCCTGGGACTGGTTGTCGACAAGCACGAGTACTTCCGGATCGCTCACGGCGCGGGGGCTCCTTCCTTGGGTGCGGGCTGGGTGGTGGCGGTGTCAGCCGGGGGCGTAACGATGAGACGAATCCGCCCCATGGGCGACCCCTGGCGGGCGAACCACGTCTGGCCTTTCTCCACCATGTCCAGGCGGAGATCATACTGGCCGGGGGTCTTCGGAGCCCAGATCGGATACCGAACCGTCATGGATTCGCCGTGCGGCAGGTCGGGTCGACGGATCTTCTTCCAGGGCCCCATCGGGCGATCGGGAATGTCATCCACCGTGCTGCCGAGGAACGCCTTGACGGCGAACTCCCTGCGCGAGTCGCCCAGGGGCAGCGTTTCGCGCGACTGGTTGGCAATCGTGATCGGGATGGTCCGCTTCTGGCCCGCCGCGAGGGTGAGCGTTTCGGGCCCCTCGAACACCACGTAGTAATAGTGAGGCCGATAGACCTCCACCGCCCAGTGTTTGAACTCCTCCCAGGTGCCCTTGCGGGCGGGGTCCTGGCGGCACCAGGCGTCGAACCGCTGGATGAGCCCGGCGATGTGGTCGGGCGACTCGTCGAAATGCATGTACTTCCAGGACAGCTCGTCCCACGCCTCATCGAGGGGCTCATTTCCCAGCGCCATGGCCGCCAGCACGCTGGCGACGCCCGAGCGATCCGCCCCGTCCCGACAGTGCAGGAGCATCGGCGTCTGGGCGGTCTCGAGGGCATCGATCAGCTTGATCAGCCAGGGTCGCGTCGGCAGATTCACCGCCGAAAGACGGATCGTGATCAACTCGATGCCCAACTCCTGCGTGACAGCGCGCTCGGCGTCCATGAAACTGTGCGAGCTGTCTCCTCGCAAGTTTATTACGGTCTTAAGGTTATACTCCCGCGCCCAGTCGCGGAGCCGAGCGGGGCTCGGCTGGGCGGACCGGTAGACCTTCCCCGGGACCACCGCGTGGAAGTTGCCCCGCCAGTATCGCAGGTAGACGTATGTTCCTCCGAGGATCAGCGCGATCGCCCCGGCGACCAGGGCGATTCGTCGAGATAACGGCCGGGATGTCTTGTCTTGCTCAGTCATAGCGTCCGAAAGGATACCAACCCGAAGCGGACAGAAAAAGCCCCCTCTCAGCGTCGGCGTGTCGCCGCGAGCGAGGCCCGTCCGACCGGCTCGTCCCGTCGGTCGACCAGGCGGCGGATCGTCTTGACAGAGGGGGTTGGGATCACTATACTTCGCCGGTCTCAAACTGGGAGAACATCGGCTGGGCCGGTGCACGTCGCTCCGGGCCCCCGACCAAAGTCAAGACGACAGGATAATCGCAGTGGCCAAAAAACGATCGGAATCCGCTTCGTCGAAGTCTTCCAAGAAGGCAAGCAAGTCCGCCGCCAAGAAGGCTTCGAAGAAGAAGACCACCAGAAAGGCCGCCTCGAAGAAGGCGAGCAAAGCCGGCGAAACAACTCCGAAGAAGACCACGCGGAAGTCGGTGAAGAAGGCCAGGAAGACCGCCGCCAGGAAGACCTCGAAAAAGGCCTCCACGAAGGCGAAGAAGGCCAGGAAGGCGATCGGCGCGTCCCAGCCCGAGCCCAAGGCCACCATGAAGAAGGCGGTCAAGAAGGCCAAGAAGAAGATCAAGGATCGCAAGCTCAAAAGCCCGCTGACCAAGAAACAGCTGGCGATGTTCCGCGAGATGCTCCTGGAGAAGCGGCGCGACCTGATGGGCGACATGAGCGGGATCGAACATTCCGCCCTGGGTGCCGATCGCGGCAACGGGGCCTCGGACCTGATGCCTACCCATCCTGCCGACCTCGGCTCGGACAACTACGAGCAGGAGTTCACCCTCGGGTTGCTCGCCAGTGAACGGACGCTGCTGAAGGAGATCCACGAAGCCCTCGAACGCATCGACGAGGGGATCTACGGGATCTGCCTGGGCACGGCCAAGCCGATCGGCCTGCCGCGCCTCAAGGCCCGCCCGTGGGCGAAATACTGCATCGACTACGCCCGCATGGTGGAAAAGGGTATGGTCCGTCCGGGCGAGACGCTCTTCGATAACGAAGACGAAGAGGAGTAAGCGTGAGCGATCGGGGCACGCAAGCCTCCGACGGTGACGCCGCGCCCCGCGCGCAGAAACCGGCCTGGAAAAGCCCCCTGCCCATCGCGGTATTCCTGGCGATTGCCATCCTCGGGCTGGTGGCCGACCTGTGGAGCAAGCAGGCCGTGTTCGACTCGCTGCTGAGCGGACAGGACGTGATCCAGCGCGTGGAGTACGTCCAGCGCGCGCTGCCTGCCGATACGCCGCCCGACGAGGTCCTCCGCTACGTCCGCGCCCAGCGTCGGCTGATGCCCGGCGTCAAGCTGACCCTCTCGACCAATCCCGGCGTGGTCTTCGGGATCAAACCCCACGAGTCCGCCCCCGCGCGCAAACTCATCGTGACCCTGGCAACGGCCCTGTGCCTGATCCTGGTTCTGGTCTTCTTCGGCCACTCGCAGCGCAACGCCTGGCTGTCGCACGTGGGGCTGGCGATGATCCTCGCCGGGGCGCTGGGCAACCTCTACGACCGCACCATCGCGAAGGTCTACCTGCCCGGCATGCCCGATCGTCCCATCACCGGGCAGGTGCGGGACTTCGTCGACGCATCCGAGCTCTACTACAAATACATCTTCAACATCGCCGACGTCTGGCTGGTGGTGGGCGTCGCCCTGCTGATGCTCCACTGGTTCCTCAACCGCAAGGAAGACTCCGCCCCGACCGCGTAGCCGACGCTCCCGAAGGATCAGACCGTGTCAAACGACGCCGATAAACCGTCTGCCTTCCCTGCCGACCAACCCGACCAGTCCGACTGGTCCATCGGCAAACGCTCCAGCGCCTCGGATGCGGTTCTCCTGTCGGCCGTCCGCGCCTCAGCGTTCTCGCTGGTCTGGGAGCCGCTGGTGCTCCTGCTTCTTCGACCCGCCAAGACCGTCATCGTACCGAGGCTGACACACCTGCCCTTCCTCTCGAATGACTCGGACAGCATCTATCCAACCGCTCTTGCCTGGGGCCTGGTGTACGTAGCGTGGATGCTCCCGATCACG